>DASSGK010000475.1:0-6989 GCA_035693505.1 Vicinamibacterales bacterium | reverse complement strand
GCACCTGCCGCGGCCCGCCGTCGGCGCAGGCGCCCGACACGTAGATCAGCGGGGTGTGCCCGGCCCGCGCGTAGGTGATCGAACGGGCGCGCAGATCGACGACCGCGTAGGTCATGGTGATGAAGCTGCGCGCGTCCAGATGGTTGGCGATGATCCGGTTCAGCGCGATCAGCATCGTCCGCGGCGACGTGTGAATCTCGCTGAGCGACAGGACCAGTCCCTTCAACTCGGCCATGTAGAGCGCGGCGGACGTGCCTTTGCCAGACACGTCGGCGATCAGCACGCCGAGGCGGTGGTCGTCCAGCCGGAGGAAGTCGTAGTAGTCGCCGCCCACTTCACGCGCGGGCACGCAGAGAGCCGTGACAGACAACCCGGCCATCATGAGCGCGCCCTGCGGCAGCAGCGACATCTGGATTTCGTGGGCGATGCGCAGCTCCTCCTCGAGCCGTTTCTTCTCGGCCGCCTGGCGCAGCAGGTCCTCGATGCTGGCGGTCATCGAGTTGAACGACAGCGCGAGCTCGCCGAGCTGATCTTCGCTGCGGACGGCGATCTTGTGCGTGAAGTCGCCCTGGCGCACGCGCTCGGTTCCCGTGAACAGCGCATGAACGGATCCGGTGAGTGACTTCGCCAGCGCGAAGCCGGCGATGAGCGCCATCGCTTCGATGATCAGGAACAAGGCGCCGATGGCGAAGAGCACGATCAGCAGCCCCTGACCGAGCGTTCGTCCGACACTGCCCTCGGCGGCCGAGATGCGATCGTACAGCTCGGGAACGCTCAGCGCGCTCGTGACGCTCATCGGGCCCGACGCACCGGTCGACCAGTCGTGATAGTCGATGAAACTCGTCAGACTGCTCAGCAGGCCGCCCGTCGGCGGAACGGCCCCGCGGCCTTCGTCGCTGCGCACGCGGCCCGCCAGCGGCTTCGCATCCTCGTCCTTGCGCTGAGGAACGGCGGTGACGCTCTTCAGTTCGACGCCGGTTTCCTTGCGGAGTTGCTGGCGAATCGCGTCGTTGACCAGGAGATCGACGACGACGGCATAGCCGGGACGCGGCCCATTGGGAAACGCGACGCTTCTCACCATCAGATGGGTGTCTTCTGCGCCATCAGTCGCGCGCCGATGTGAGTACGCAAAAACCCCGGTGAACCCCTCGCAACCGATCCAGGACGGGATCGCGTCCGGAGGGTCGACATGGGTCCACGGCCCTGCTGCGTGAGGCCTGAGAATCGCGATCTGGGTCGCCGGCGACGCCCCCGCGCGGCCGCACGTGCGGTTGACCGGGACCACCTCGATCGATGCGTCAGGGAAGTCCCGGACCGCATTCGCCTGGCGCAGCGTGAGAATGCCAGCCACGTCGCGGCCGTCCGAGCGCTGAATCTCGAGCGCCGCGCTCTGCGCGATAAAACGCGCCTGCTCGCTCAGGGCGCGAAGGCGGCTCTGCACGAGATAGGAGCTGAAGCTGTAGAACAGCAGGAAGCCGCACAGCAGCGAGAACGCGACGAGGAGCAGCGCCGGGATCAACCCGATGAACACGTACGACAGAATCAGTTTCCGGCGGACGCGCCACAGCAGGCGGCGCTTGGCCAGGACGATCAGGCGGAAGAGGAAATACGCGATGCCGCACGCGGCTGCGAGGCCGGCGACGGTGTCGACGACGCCGAGGAACTGCGGCAGGCCGCCGAGCGCGAGCCCGATGAGCGACACCGCGAGCTTGACGCCGAGCCCGATGACGATGGCGCGGCCGGGCAAGGTGTGCAGCAGGGCGCCGCGAAACCCTTCGCGTCGATCGCCCGCCGGGGGTGGGAGCGCCCGCCTGTTCATCGGAGGATCATGTTATCGTAGTTGGATCGTGAAGCTCACATCCCGCGCGCGTTTCGGTACCATCTGCCTTCATGCCGGTCAGGAGCCCGACCCCTCGACAGGCGCCATCATTACGCCCATCTATCAGACCTCGACGTACGTCCAGGAAGCGCTCGGCCGCCACAAGGGCTACGAGTACGCCCGGACGCAAAACCCGACGCGGATGGCGCTCGAACGGAACCTCGCAGCCATCGAATCGGGTAAGGAAGGGTTTGCGTTTGCGTCGGGCATGGCCGCCATCGGCGCGATTGCCACGATGCTGAAGTCCGGCGACCACGTGGTGGTTTCCGACAACACCTACGGCGGGACGTTCCGCCTCTTCGACAAGGTGCTTCGCCGCTACCAGCTGTCGTTCACGTATGTCGACACGTCGAACCTCGACGAAGTCGAGCGCGCGATGACGCCGGCGACGCGGATGCTCTTCGTCGAAACACCGACCAACCCGGTGATGCGCATCACGGATCTTCGAGCGGCCGCCGAACTCGCGCACCGCCACGACGCGCGGCTGGTGGTCGACAACACGTTCGCGAGCCCGTACGTGCAGCGGCCGATCGAATTGGGCGCCGACCTCGTCACCCACAGCACGACGAAATATCTCAACGGCCACAGCGACAGCGTCGGCGGCATCGTCGTCGCAATGCGAGACGACGACATCGAGTGGCTCAGGTTCGTGCAGAATGCGGAGGGCGCGATTCTCAGTCCCTTCGACTCGTTCCTGGTACTGCGCGGCACCAAGACGCTGCCCATCAGAATGCAGGCGCACAACGCCAACGGCCTTGCGCTGGCGGAGTTCCTGACCGCGCAGCCGAAGGTGCGGCACGTCCACTACCCCGGTCTGACGTCGCATCCCCATCACGAGTTGGCAAAGAAACAGATGCGCGGCTTCGGCGGCATGCTCGCCTTCGAGCTCGGCTCGCTGGAGGCGGCCCGGCGGCTGTTGGACAACGTCAAGCTGCACTCACTCGCCGAGAGCCTCGGCGGCGTGGAGTCATTGATCTCCCATCCGGCCAGCATGACCCACGCGTCGGTGCCGCCGGAGCGCCGCGCGGCGATCGGCATCACCGATGGACTGGTTCGCATTTCGGCCGGCATCGAGGACATCGAAGACCTCAAGGACGATCTGATCCAGGCGCTCGAGCACGTTTGATGATCGACTTCGTCCTCCATTTCGACAAGCACCTGCTCGAGTTCGTCGCGCAATACGGCTCGTGGGTCTACGCGATCCTGTTCACGATCGTGTTTGCCGAGACCGGCTTCGTCGTCACGCCGTTCCTGCCGGGTGACTCGCTGCTCTTCGCGACCGGCGCCTTGTGCGCGACAGGTGTGCTCAGCGCACCGGCGATGCTGGCCCTGCTCGTCTTCGCAGCGTTTGCGGGTAACACCGTCAACTACGCCGTTGGCCGGTTCATCGGGCCGAGGGTCTTCACGGGAACGTACCGGCTGCTGAACAAGGAGTACCTCGATCGGGCCCACGCATTCTTCGAGCAGTACGGCGGCAAGGCGGTGATCCTCGGACGGTTCGTCCCCATCGTCCGGACGTTCGTTCCCTTCGTGGCCGGCGCCGCGCAGATGACGACGGCTTCGTTCGTGCTCTACAACATCGTCGGCGCCGCGGCGTGGGTCAGCCTGTGCCTGGGCGCCGGTCTCCTGTTCGGCAACGTGCCGATCATCAAGAACAATTTCTCGCTGGTGACGATCGGCATCGTCTTCGTATCGGTGCTGCCGATGATCTTCGAGCTCATCAGCCACCGGCGGCGGTCAAGCGGGCAGGCCTGAAGGCCTGCACTACGTCGGTCAACCCGGCAGGCCTTGAAGGCCTGCACTACATCTGATTCAACTGGGCGAGCTCGTCGTTTCCGCGATCCAGGCCGCGTAGGCGTCGCTCGCGGTGGCGTCGAGGACGATGAACTCGGGCAGCTCGTACGGATGAAGTGAGCGCAGCCGCGCCTCGAGCGCCTTCAGATTCGCCCGCGTCGTCTTGATCACGACCTGGCGTTCCGATTCAACTTCGACAGTTCCCTGCCATCGATACGTCGAGGTCATCGGTACGTGGGCGTTGACGCAGGCCGCGAGACGCTCTTCGACGAGCGTCTTCGCGAGACCGTCGGCGCGCGCATCGGCCGGCATGGTCGTCAGTACGAGAATGCAGTCGTTCATCGGCCTTGTACTCTCACGGAAGTTGGTGTACTGTTTTTGCGCGTGCCGAAGAAGATCGAGGCCAGGACGGCGGCGAAACGCAAGGCTGCGAGCGTGAAGCGGCCGTCGAGGAACCGTCGAATCGTTCAGCTCCTGATCCTGTTTGTCGCGTCGATCATTATCGTCGACGGCCTCGTCGGCGAACGCGGACTCCTCGCCATGCTCCGTGCGCACCACGAGTACGACGAGCTGGCGGCCTCCATCGCGCGTCAGCGGGCTGAAAACGCGCGCCTGCGGGACCAGGCCCGGCGTCTTCGCGAGGATCCTTCCGCCATCGAAGAAATCGCTCGCCGCGAGCTCGGGTTGATCAAGCCGGGCGAGCGCGTGTTCATCGTGAAGGACGTTCCGCCGAGCAAGACGCCCCGTTAGACGCCGCGGCCGAAACGAACGACACGGAGTCCGAAGCCTCCCGCGAGCGACAGGCTCGCGAGCAGCGCCATCAACGGGAGATTGCTCCCGGTGCGCGGCAGCTCCTTACGTGCGAGCCTGGTCGCTGGCGCCGGGGCCGCCGTTGACGATCCCGTGGTGGCAACAGGCGCCCGGTTTTGCGATGGACTTGCAGCGGGCGCCGGCGCGCGTGCGGTACTCGATTCCTTGAGCTTCTCGTCGCTCGACACAGGGTGGCCGTTCTCGTCGATCCGGGCGACGTCAGTTCCTCTCATCGATGCGATGCGGCTCTCGTCGGTCGAGGAAGACGTCGAGGTCTCAGTGTAGGACAGCACCGGCTCGTGCGTCGCCCTCGCGATTCTCATCGCCTGATCGTGAGGATAGGCGAACTCGTACCCGTACGATTCTCCAGGGTAGAACCACACCTTCACAGCCGGCGGCGCACCCGCTGCCGCCTCCTTGAACAAGATCACCGGCTGCTTGGTCGGGGTCACGCGCTGATTCGACATGCTGAGAAACATGCCGTAGGTCTTCGTGCCGTCCTTGCTGGCGACTTTCACGACCCTGCGACCCGTTTCCGGATCGGCCAGCGAGAATCGATATGTTCCGGCGGGCAGCGAGATGCCAGGCAAATCGACGGGCCCGCTGAAGGTCAGCAATGTCAGCTTCGTGAATTCGTCGGCGCGGGCGGCGGGCGAAAACAGCAACGACAGCATCGCCGCGCCGCATGTGATTTTCCATGTACTCATGAGGTCTCCTTCCGGGTTCATCTGAAATCGATTGCATCACGCGTACCGGCACGGAGATTCTCACGAGAGATCAGAAGATCAGGAGATGACCTCATGTGAGCTTTTACCGAGCTGGTGCGTACGTACTGAAGCCCCAGAGAAAACCGTCGAGATCTCGCGCGTAGTAACCGCGCGCCCACGGGGTATCGAACGGCGGCTTGATGATCGTGGCCCCGGCCGCGGCCGCGCGGGCATGGTGCGCGTCCGGATCCGGCAGATGCACGTGAATCGCTTCCGTTTTGTCGCCCCAGTCCGAGGCGTTGCGCGGACCCGAGTCGATGAAGATCGCGCCGTCGCCGAACCGCATCTCGGCGTGCGCGATCTCGCCGTCCGGACCCGGCACTTCGAACGTTCGGCGGAAACCAAAGGCGCGTTCGAGAAACGCCTGCGCGGCGCGCGCGTCCGTATAGTGCAGGCCGATGAAGATGTTCGGATCTCCCTCCGGCGCCTGCATGTCGTAGGTGCCGAAGCCCCACAGATGACCGCCCGGATCGCGAACGGCATAGTCGCGCGAGCCGTAGCTTTGATTGGTCAGCGGAGAGACGATCTCCGCGCCGGCATCTCTCGCGCGATCGTGGTGCGCATCCGCGTCCTTCACACACACGTAGATGCCCTGCCCGACGCCCGACCAGGGACTCCCCGGCGGCGTGCTCGCCGCGGAGTTGACTGCGATCAGGCCCGTGCCCAGCCTGAGCTCGGCGTGGCCGACTCCGCCGTCGGGCGTTTCGAAGACGGCAGCGGCCTCGAATCCGAAGACGCGAACGAGCCAGTCGATGGCGGCATGTCCATCGTGATAGCGGAGCGCCGGGAAAATGTTCGGTCGCATGGATCCTCCGTGCAGAATCCTACCGAGCCGCCAGGGCGCGGTCTTGGACGAAATTTACCCGTCGGCTGAGAATCCGCCGCGGTCCGGAATCTGGCTCGCAATGAGCTCGGTGGGAGTCACGCCGGCAAAGGCGCGGAAGTCGCGAGAAAAGTGCGCCTGGTCGTAGTAGCCGCAGTCCTGGGCGATTTCGGCCAGCCGCGCGCCGCCGCCGTCCTTGATGATCTGCACGGCGCGGCCGAAGCGGAGCACCCTCGCGAGCGCCTTCGGAGACAGACCGATCTCTTCGCGGAACTGCGCGATCAGGTGCCTCTGGCTGCAGCCGGCGGCCTTCACGATCCCGCCGATGCTGGCGCGTCCGCCGGTGCACACCAGACGAGTCCACGCGCCGCAGACCGCCGGCGATGGCGAGCGCGCAGTGAGGATCCGCGCCGATAGCGCGCGATCGAGGATGTCGAAGCGCGCGTCCCACGACGGGGCGTCGTAGAGTTCCTGCGTCAGCAGCGCCGCCGTGCGACCGAACAGATCCTCGAGCTCGACGGCGCTGTTCTTCAAATCGCGAAGCGGTCTGCCAAGGAACAAACGTGCGCCGAAGATCGACAGGTTGATCTGGATGCCGGCCGACGGTCCGGTCGATCCCACGAGCACGTAAGTGTCGTACGCACCGGTCGTGAAGCTCACGAACTCCGTCCACCGTGACGGGTCGGCCTGATCGAACAGCCTGAAGGGCGTTCCGAAGTTGATGATGATCGGCACTTCGTCGGTCGGCACCTCGCGGCGGCAGATGGGCGACGCTATTTGTTCGATCCATCCGTAGTATTCGCGAACGTGCGGCCGCAGCGACACGTGCGGCTTCGCGATGGCGTACTCCCAGGATCCGAGAACGGACTCGTGGCGGATGACTCGCGCCCCGGGAGCCGCTACCTGATGGTCCATA
>DASSGK010000474.1:0-18626 GCA_035693505.1 Vicinamibacterales bacterium | reverse complement strand
GCCCACCTCAGAGGTTCTGTCTCAGAGGTTCCGTCTCAGAGGTTCTGTCTCAGAGGCTATACTGGACGGGATGTCTCCTTCGCAGGCAGCAGCCGGGCTCGACGTCGGCGCCGTCCAGGCAGCCTTGACGGCCGACGGGCTCGACGGCTGGTTGTTGTACGACTTTCGCGGCTTGAATCCGATCGCCGCCGACGTAACCGCGGTCGGCCGGCAGGGCGGTCACCTCGCGACGCGCCGCTGGTACTACCTGATTCCCGCCACCGGCGAACCTCGCGGCCTCGTGCACAAGATCGAGAAGAACTCACTCTCGCACCTGCCGGGCTCGACGAAACAATACGCCGGCCGCGATCAGCTCGAGGCGGGCCTCAAGACGCTCCTCACCGGCATCCGCCGCGTCGCGATGGAGTATTCGCCAGGCTGCGCGATCCCTTACGTTTCCCGTATCGACGCTGGAACCGTCGAGCTCGTCCGGCAGGCCGGGCCCGAAGTCGTGTCGTCCGGTGATTTGATCCAGCGCTTCTCCGCGGTCTGGGACGCCGACGCGATTGCCACCCATCGTCAGGCGTCGGAAAAGTTGTATCGGGTCAAGGACCGCGCGTACGAGACGGTGGCGCGCCGTCTGCGCGACAACGTGGCGACGACCGAGTACGACATCCAGCAGCTGATGGCCGGCTGGTTCCGCGACGAAGGGCTGATCAGCGACTCCGATCCCAACGTCTCGGCAGCCGAGAACTCGGGCAATCCGCACTATTTGCCGACGGCAGCCGTGCATCGGCCGATCCGGAAGGACGAAATCGTCCTGCTCGATCTCTGGGGCAAGCTCGATCGGCCGGGCGCGGTGTACGCCGACATCACGTGGGTGGGCTATACCGGCGCTCGCGTGCCCGAGCGCTTCGCGAAGGCGTTTGGCGCCATCCGCGACGCACGCGACGCGGGCATCGCGATCGTGCAGGACGCCGTTCGCGGTGGGCGCGAGGTGCGCGGATTCGAAGTCGACCGGGCCGCGTCAGCCGTGCTGCGCGGCGCGGGTTACGCCGATAACATCCTGCACCGGACCGGCCACAGCCTCGGGGAAACCGTGCACGGGAACGGCGTGAACATGGACGACTACGAGACCCACGACGACCGCCGGCTGCTCGCCGGCACCGGCTTTACGATCGAGCCTGGCGTCTATTTCGACGACTTCGGCGTCCGGACGGAAATCAACATGGTCGTCGCCCCGCGCGACGCGGCGGTGACCGGACCGCTGCAGACGGAGATTCTCAGTCTTCTGTAAGGTTCTGGTAAGGCGACTCCTTGTGGATTCGCAGGGCGGGTTCAACTCCCGCGGAGGTTCGTTACGATGTCAACCCGCAAGACCACCGCTTTCTACGCCGTGCTCCTCGTCGTCGCGTCGCTCTTTGTCGGGATGGTGATCGCATCGCGGTTCGATCTCACGCCCGCATCCTCGGCGCAGACGATTGCCGTTCCGCCGATGAACAGCACGCCGCTGACGGGCCCGCTCGACGCGTCGACCTTCCGCAACATCGCGAAGGCGCAGACGCCGATGGTCGTCAACATCCGGACGGAGATGAAGGCCAAGGCCCAGGATCTCTCCGACTTCTTCGGGACGGGCGGACAGCCCGACGACCTGTTCCACCGGTTCTTCGGCGGACCGGGAGGCGGCGGCGGGGCTGACCAGGACGATCAGGCGCCTCAGGGCCGCGGCAACAACGGACGCCGCCGTCAGAAGGAGCAGACGACGAGGGCCGCCGGCACGGGGTTCATCATCAGCAAGGACGGCTACATCCTTACGAACAACCACGTGGTCGAGGACGCGACGAAGATTGAAGTGTCGCTCTACGCCGACGAAGCGGACGTCAGCTACAAGGCCAAGGTCATCGGACGCGATGCGCTCACCGACAGCGCGCTGATTCAGCTGATCGACAAGCCCAATCACCCGCTGCCGGAAGCGAAGTTCGGCGACTCCTCGCAGGTCGAAGCCGGCGACTGGGTGATGGCGATCGGCAACCCGTTCGGGTACGAGCACACCGTCACCGTCGGCGTGATCAGCGCGACGTCGCGTGCGTTCCGCGTCACCAACGGCCGGTCGAACGACATGCTGCAGACCGATGCCGCCATCAACCCGGGCAACTCGGGCGGACCGCTCCTCAACGTGCGCGGCGAAGTCATCGGGATGAACACCGCGATCATCACCAACGCGCGGAGCGAAGGAAACATCGGCATCGGCTTCGCGGTGCCCAGCAACACCGTCCGCGAGCTGCTGCCGCAGCTGCACACCGGGAAGGTCGTCCGCGGGCGCATCGGCGTGTCGGTCCTGGCCGTCCCGCGTGAAGGGTTCGAGGACTTCGGCCTGACCAAGCGCATGGGCGCGATTGTCGCGGAGGTCACGCAAGGCGGCGCCGCGCTCAAGGCCGGCATGGAGCCGGGCGACGTCATCGTGCAGTACAACGGGCGTCCGGTCGGGAACAACGACGAGCTCGTGAAGATGGTCGTGGCGACAAAGCCGGGAACGAGCGTGCAGGTGAAGGTCCTCCGCAACAAGGTCGAGAAGACGCTGAACGTCGTCGTCGACGAGCTGGACCTCGAGGCGGAACAGAACGCCGGACGCCGCACCCCGCAAAACGATCAACCGGCGCCGGAGGAACAGGGAGCCGGCAGCTTCGGGTTGACCCTCGAGCCGGTCACGCCGCAGATCGCCCGCCGGCTTCGGCTGCCGTCGGGACGCACGGGCGCGGTCGTGACGGATGTCGATCAGGATGGACCATCGGCTGGCGCGCTGGGCCAGGGCGACGTGATCCTGAGCGTCAACGGCACACCGGTGTCCAACGCGGTGGAAGCCGCGCGGGAACTGCAGAAGGTCCAGTCGGGACGGCTCGCGCAGCTGCGCGTGTGGCGCGGAGAGAAAGAGATTTTCGTACCGATCAAGAAAGATTGATCAGCGCAGATTGCCGATCTCTGATGTGATTCGCGAACGCGGTCCCCTGACGGTGGCCGCGTTCATGGACCTCGCCCTCTACGATCCCGGCTTCGGTTACTACGCCCGCTCGGCCCAGCGTTCCGGCCGCGCGGGCGATTTTTTTACCAGCGTCGACGTCGGATCGCTCTTCGCCGAGCTGCTGGAAGTTCAGCTCGCCGAGATGTCACGAATCCTGAATTCAGAATTCGGAATTCAGAATTCTGATGTTGTGGAAGCCGGCGCCGGAAACGGGCGCCTCTCTGCCGACATCCTGCGCACCGCCCGCCAGCGGCATCCCGACTTCTACGATTCAATCCGCCTTCATCTGGTCGAAGCGAGCGAAGAAGCGAGAAAGGCTCAGCGGCCTGCGCTCGGTGATGTCGTCGAGCGCCTGGCCTCGTCAGGGCCCACGCTCCCGGCGTCGTTCGAAGGCGTCCTGATCGCGAACGAGCTGCTCGACGCGTTGCCGGTGCACCAGGTCGTCATGCGAGAGGACGGACTGCGCGAGGTCTACGTCACGACGAACGACGAGCGATTGACGACGCGCGAAGACCTGCCGTCAACGCCGGCGCTCGAAGACTACCTGGCTCGTCTCGGCGTGAGTCTCGAGCCCGGATGGCGCGTGGAGATCAACCTGCGCGCCGTCGAATGGATCCGGGACGCCGCACGGCGCCTGCGGAGAGGATTCATGATCCTGATCGACTACGGTCACGAGGCGCGCGAGCTGTATTCCCCGACTCACTCGGCCGGCACGTTGACGTCGTTCCACAAACATCGCAGCAGCGGACCGGAGGAAACAGCGTTCGACCGGCCGCAGTGGCTGCAGCACCCGGGCGAGCAGGACCTCACCGCACACGTGGATTTCACCAGCGTGCGCGCGGCGGCTGAAGCCGAAGGCATGACGACGCTCGGCTTTCTCGATCAGACCTACCTCCTGATGGGCCTGCTCGACGGCCTTCCCGATCCGGAATCGGCAATCCGCAATCCGCAATTCAAAACGCTTATGCTGCCTGGCGGGATCGGCAGCACGCACAAGGTGCTGCTGCTGGGCAAAGGCGTCGGCACTCCGCCCCTCCGCGGATGCTCGTTCCGGGTACGGGTTACGTAGCGCTCCTTCACCACGATGGACTCCACTGACGCGAAGACGACGACTGGCCGCGTGTCGCCCATCCGGCAGGCGCTGATCCTGACGGCTGGTCTCGGCACGCGCTTGCGTCCGCTGACGGACGTCCGCGCAAAGCCGGCGATTCCCGTCGCAGGCACGCCGATGGTCCGGCGAATTGCGTCGTGGCTCGTGGCCGGCGGCGTCGACGATCTCGTCCTGAACCTGCACCATCGACCCGAGAGCCTCACGGCCTGCCTTGGCGACGGCCGGGATCTGGGTGCGCGCGTGCGCTACTCGTGGGAGCAGCCGCGTATTCTCGGCAGCGCCGGCGGGCCGCGGCTGGCGCGCGAGATCGTCGGCGCCGAAACATTCTTCATCATCAACGGCGACACGCTGACCGACGTCGACCTGTCGGCGCTCGCTGACACGCATCGCGCATCCGGCGCGCTCGTCACGCTGGCGCTCGTTCCCAACCGCGAGTTCCTGCGGTACGGCGGCGTGCAGGTCGACGCCGCGGGACGCGTCACCGGGTTCGTGCGCCGCGGCCCGGCCGCCGAGGGCTCGTGCCACTACATCGGCGTACAGATCGCGGCGGCACGGGTGTTCGATGGCATCGCACCCGGAGACTCAGCCAGCTCGATCGGCGGCATCTACGATGCGTTGATCGCCGCTCAGCCGGGAGCTGTACGCGGCGTCGTTTCCGAAGCGGCATTCAGCGACGTCGGCACACCGGCCGACTACTGGCGGACCTCACTGGCGTGGGCGGCTGCCGAAAACAACCCGGGCGCCATCGTCGAACCGACGGCGCACGTCGACTCGGCCGCGCGCGTAACCCGGTCGATTCTGTGGGACGATGTGCAAGTGCAGCGCGGCGCGCAGCTGGACGAATGCATCGTCACCGATGGCGTCGTCGTGCCGGAGGGGGCCGAGTACCGCAGAGCCATTCTTCTGCGAGGCGATGCCGGGCCGATCGCGTCGCCGCTGGATCTGGATTCCGCTTCTTGAGATCTGAGAGACCTTGACCACTGAATCGACGCCGCACGAGAAAATCGAACGCTATCTGCTCGACAGCGGAGTGGCCGGCCCCGGGGCGCGTGTCGTTCCGCTGACCGGCGATGCTTCGGATCGCAAGTACTTCCGGATCATCCCCGCCAATGGACCTTCGATCGTGCTGGCGCTGCACGCCGACGCGATCGATTTCTCGACGCTGCCGTTTGCGAACGTCGGCCGGCTGCTCGAACAGATCCCTCTGCCGGTGCCGCGGATCCTCGGACATCACGACGTGCTCGGGATCGTGGCGCTCCAGGATCTCGGCGATGTCACGCTGCAGGCGCACCTGGGCGCCGCGACGCCTTCCGAGCATGCGGCGCTCTACCGACAGGCCGTGGCGCTCATCGAGCAACTGCAGCGGCGGGGACACGAGCTTCGGTCCGACGGCTTCCTGCCGTATCGCATCGCGTTCGACGTCGAGAAACTGACGTGGGAGCTCGAGTTCTTCACGAAGCATTTCGTGGAGGGCTACCGGGGATCGCCCTTCACGCCGGCTGAGCGGACGGCGCTTTCAGCTGAATGGAAAGCCATCGTCGACGAGCTCGCGGGCGAGCCGCGCGTGCTCTGTCATCGCGACTATCACAGCCGCAACCTGATGGTCAGCGACAGAGGCCTGTACATCATCGACTTCCAGGACGCCCGCATGGGCCCGGACACATACGATCTGGCGTCGCTGCTGCGCGATTCGTACGTCGACATCACGGATCGCGAGCTCGACGAGCTCATTGCCTACTTCCTGGCCTTGAAGCAGCGCGACGGCGAGGGCGTCTCAGGCGAGGAATACCGGCGCCGATTCGATCTGATGGCCCTCCAGCGCAATCTCAAGGCGCTCGGCACGTTCGGCTATCAGACCATCACGCGCCGAAACACCGTGTACATCCAATACATTCCGCGCACGCTCCGATACGCGCGGGCGAACCTTCACAAGTATCCGCGCTTCGCACATCTTCGCGAGTTGCTCGCCGCTCACATCGAAGAGCTGGCGTAGGCTGGAATGACCGAGACCGGCCAGCGAACGCGACAAGAAGGCCCTGGAGTAAGATAAAGAATTCGGCTTGTGGCCAGACGCCAGTTCGGGATCTCCACGCACCTCTTTCACGCTCAACGGCTTTCCCGGGATCACCTGCTGGAGATCGCGGCGCACGGCTTTGAGTGTGTCGAGGTGTATGCGACCCGGACGCATTTCGACTACCACAATCCGGCAGCGGTGGCGGATCTTCAGCAGTGGCTCGCCGACGCAGGCGTGGAGTTGAGGAGCATTCACGCGCCGACCGCGGACAGTTATATCGGCGGACGCTGGAGCGGCGCGCTGTCGTTGGCGAGCGCCGATCCGGAGACGCGGGCGTACACCATCGGCGAATGCGAGCACGCTCTCCACATCGCACGGCGGATTCCGACTGCGGTGTTCGTCGCGCACCTCGGCGTTCCCCGCACGCAGCGGTCGCCGAACGGCGACTCGCGGGCGGCGGCACGGCGCAGCGTCGAAGAACTGGTTCGCATCGCGGAACCGCTCGGCGTGAAGATCGCGCTGGAAGTGATCCCGAACGAGCTGTCGAGGGCCGCGTCGATCGTGCATTTCATCGAGGAAGACTTCGACGGGGTGGGCATCTGCCTGGACATCGGTCACGCCCACCTCGACGGTGATGTGATTGACGCGGTCGAAACGGTGTCCGAGCATTTGATCGCGACGCATCTGCACGACAACGCCGGGCGAAACGACGATCATCTCGTGCCGTTCGAGGGGACGATCGACTGGCCGGGCGCGCTCCTCGCGGTGCAGAAAATCGGCTACGACGGCCCGTTCATGCTGGAAGTCGTGCCGAAGGGATCGACGAAGGAGACGCTGGCTCGAGCGCGAAAGGCCAGGGAGCGGATAGAACAGATCATGGCGGATGGCTGATGGCTGATGGCATATGGTCAATGGTTGATGGTCCGTCCATCCACCGTATGCCATCAGCCATCAGCCATCAGCCATGACAGGATTTCGATCTATGCACGTATACATCGAAGACATCGGAAAACACGAAGGTGAAGAAGTCACCATCAAAGGGTGGCTCCACAACCGCCGATCGAGCGGCAAGATCCACTTCGTCACGGTTCGCGACGGCTCCGGCTTCATCCAGGCCGTGATGTCGAAGGCGGCCGTCGGCGAAGAGCTGTTCAAGGCGGCGGACCACCTGTCTCAGGAGACGTCGATCATCGTCACGGGAACGGCGAGGGCGGACAAGCGCGCGCCGAGCGGGTACGAAATCGACGTCAAGACCATCGAGGTGGTCGGCGCGTCGCACGACTATCCCATTACGCCGAAGGAACATGGTGTCGACTACCTGCTCGACCGGCGGCATCTCTGGATCCGGACCGAGCGGCAGCAGGCGATTCTCCGCATCCGCCACGAGATCATCAACGCCGTCCGCGACTTCTTCAACGGCCGCGGGTTCATCCTGGCCGATACGCCGATCTTCACGCCGGCGGCGTGCGAAGGCACCACGACGCTGTTTCCCGCGCAGTACTTCGAGGACCAGACCGCGTATCTCACGCAGAGCGGTCAGCTGTACAACGAAGCGAACGCGATGGCGCTCGGACGGGTCTACTGTTTCGGCCCGACGTTCAGGGCCGAGAAATCGAAGACCCGCCGCCACCTCACTGAATTCTGGATGGTGGAGCCCGAGGTCGCGTACGCCGACCTGAACGACGTGATGGCGCTCGCCGAGGATCTCGTCGTGTCGGTGGTCGGACGTGTGCTCGAGAAACGGCGGCGCGAGCTGAGCATCATCGAGCGGGACGTCTCGAAGCTCGAGGCCGTGCAGAAGCCGTTTCCGCGCATCTCCTACGACGATGCCGTCAAGCGGCTGCAGGCGAAGGGCCTGCCGATTCAGTGGGGAGGCGACTTCGGCGGGCCCGACGAGACCACGCTCTCCGAGGAATACGACCGCCCGGTGCTCGTGCACCGCTACCCCGCGGCGATCAAGGCGTTCTACATGAAGCCGGATCCCGAGCGCGCCGATCTCGCGCTTGGCGTCGATATGCTCGCGCCCGAAGGGTACGGCGAAATCATCGGCGGCGGCGAACGACTCGCGGATTTGGATCTGCTGCTGCAGCGGATCAAGGAGCACAACCTGCCGCAGGAAGCGTTCGAGTGGTACCTCGACTTGCGCCGCTACGGCACTGTGCCGCACGGCGGCTTCGGGATGGGCATTGAACGCGTCGTGTCGTGGATCTGCAAGCTCGAGCACGTGCGCGAGACGATTCCGTATCCGCGGATGCTGTATCGGTTGTATCCATAGGGACTAGGGTTAGGGACTGGGGACTAGGGGCACAGAGACTAGGGGATGGTTCGGAATTCCCTAGCCCCGAGCCTCCAACCCCTAGCCCCCTGTAAGGATTCATGAAGATTGGAATGATCTCCCTCGGCTGTCCGAAGAACCTCGTCGACTCCGAGGTGATGCTCGGGCTCGCGCAACAAGGCGGGCACGAGCTTACTCAGGAGGCCGGGCAGGCGGACGTGCTCATCGTCAACACGTGCGCGTTCATCGATTCGGCCAAGCAGGAGTCGATCGACACGATCCTCGAAATGGCGCGCCACAAGACCGAGGGCAGCTGCAAGCGGCTGATCGTCACCGGCTGCATGGCGGAGCGCTATCGCGACGAACTGAAAAAGGAAATTCCCGAGATCGACGCCGTGCTCGGCACCGGCCAGGTTCCTGAAATCGTCGGCGCGATCACGGGCGGCGCGACGCCGATGACGTTTTACCGCGCTCGTGGTTCGACAGGCTCACCACGAGCGGTAGGAGATCCGCTGGGCCCACACCCTTCGATCGTGGCGGGAGATCAGTTAGTCCCCAGCCACAAGCCCCTGGGCCCTGGCGCGCTTCCGACATACATCTACGACGCCGACACGCCGCGGCTGATGGCCACGCCGAAGCACTACGCCTACGTGAAAATCGCCGAAGGCTGCGACTACAAGTGCGCGTTCTGCATCATCCCCACGCTGCGCGGCCAGTACCGAAGCCGGCCCGGCGATTCGATCGTCCGCGAGGCGCGCGCACTCGCGGATCAAGGCGTGAAAGAGCTCCTGCTGATCTCGCAGGACACGACGTTCTACGGCATCGACCGGAACGAGCGCGGCGCGCTCGCACGCCTGCTCCGCGAATTGAATCGCGTCGACGGGCTCGAGTGGATTCGGCTGCTCTACCTCTATCCGACGACGATCGACGAGGCCACGCTGGCGGCGATGGCGGACTGCGAGAAGGTCTGCAACTACATCGACCTTCCGTTGCAGCATGCGTCGAACGCCGTGCTCAAGCGGATGAAGCGGCCCGGCACGCGGCAGACCTACGACACGCTCCTCACGCGTATCCGTGAACGTGTCCCCGGCGTCGCGCTCCGCACCACGTTCATCGTCGGCTTCCCCGGCGAGACCGACGCCGACGTCGAGGAACTGCGCGGCTTCATCAGCGATCACGACTTCGACCATGTCGGCGTCTTCACGTACTCTCACGAGGAAGGCACCTCCGCCTACCAGCTGGAGGACGACGTGCCGGCGAGATCGAAGAAAGCACGGCGCAACCGCGTCATGGAGTTGCAGAAGCGGCTCGTGCAGAAGCGCCAGCGCGCGCGGATCGGCGAGCGGGTCCGCGTCATGATCGACGGCCCTTCGTCGGACCACGATCTGGTGATGAAGGCGCGGCTCTCGACGCAGGCCCCCGACATCGATGCCGCCGCGTTTCTCACTGAGTGCGACCCGTCGGACTACCGTGCCGGCGATCTCGTCGACGTCGAAATCGTCGGCGCGAACGGTTACGACCTGCTCGTCCGGCCCTGACGCCCACCCGGTTCGTGCCCGGGTTCACCGCATCCGGCAGGCCTGGCGCGCAGCCGAGGTGGGCGATGACCATCATTCCCGCCGGTTGACGGTTCCGGATGTCACAGTAGTGCTATAATTTTGGATTCGAAGGCCTTGGGTAAGGACCGAGTGGGCAGGTGCCCACTTTTTTAGTTTAAGGGCGTCTTCGTCCGGCTGAGGCCGGATTAGGCGGAAGATGGGCGCGGAGACCGTCGTCGACAAGGTGCGGGCGATCGCGGAGCGCGTGGCCGGCGGCTACGGACTGGAGATTTTCGACATTCAGTACCGCCGCGAGGCGCCCGGAATGGTGCTGCGGGTGCGGATCGACCGTCCTGGCCCGGCGTCGACGGAAGAAGACAGCGTGAGCGTGCACGACTGCGCGAACGTGAGCCGGGACCTGAGCGCTATTTTCGACGTTGAAGAGATCGTGCCGACCGCGTACACGCTGGAAGTCTCGTCGCCCGGCCTCGATCGGCCGCTGCGCGGGCTCGACGACTACAGGCGTTTCGTCGGCCGGCTGGCGAAGATCGTGATGCGCGAGAAAGTGGACGGCCAGGGATTTTTCAGGGGGCGGATCGCCGGCGTCGAGGGGCAGGACGTCCTCATCGACGGCGAAGACGGACGGGCGCATCGTGTGCCCCACGCCGTCGTCACCAGAGCGAATTTGGAAGTGGAATTCTAGATTATGTCGAATCCGTTGCAGCAGACGATTGAGGCGTTGGCGAAGGAGAAGGGGATCGAACCCGATGTCGTCATCAGCGCCATCGAGGAAGCCGTCGCCACCGCGTCGCGCAAGTACTACAAGACCGGCGAGAACCTCAAGACGCGGTTCAACACCGAAACCGGCCAGGTGGACCTCTTCGCGTTGAAGACCGTCGTCGAGGCCGTGACGACGCCGGCGACCGAAATCGCCATCAGCGAAGCGCGCGAGATGTACCGCCCGCTCTACGGCGACGAAGTCGCCAACAGCATCGAGCTCGGCGACGAGATGGAGTTTCCCAAGCCGACCGAGGTCCTGGGACGCATCGCCGCGCAGACCGCCAAGCAGGTCATCTTCCAGAAGGTGCGCGAGGCGGAGCGCGAGCACGTCTTCGCCGAATACAACGACCGCATCGGCGAAGTCGTCAACGGCACCGTGAAGCGGTTCGAGAACGGCGACATCATCCTCGAAATCGGCCGCATCGAAGCGGTCTTGCCGCGCAAGGAGCAGTCCCGCGCCGAGAGCTACACCCCGGCCGACCGCGTGCGCACGGTCATCAAGGGTGTGAATCGAAGCGCGAAGGGACCGCAGATCGTCCTGTCGCGCACCGATCCGGCGCTGCTCATCAAGCTGTTCGAGCAGGAAGTGCCGGAAATCTACGACGGGACCGTGATGATTCGCGGCGCCGTCCGCGAAGCGGGCGACCGCGCCAAGGTCGCGGTGTTCTCGCGGGAGCGCGACGTCGACCCGGTGGGCGCCTGCGTCGGCATGAAGGGCACGCGCGTGCAGTCGATCATCCGCGAGCTCCGCGGCGAGAAGATCGACATCGTCGAGTACTCGGACGACCCGATCGCGTTCGTCACCAACGCGCTGAGCCCGGCGAAGGTGCAGCGCGTGTCGATCGTCGACGATCACGAGCGTGTGATGGAAGTCGTGGTCGAGGACAAGCAACTCTCACTGGCCATCGGCAAGAAAGGACAGAACGTTCGTCTCGCCGCCAAGCTGACCGGCTGGCGCATCGACATCAAGAGCGAGGAAGAAAAACGGCGCGAGGTCGAGGCGCAATTCGGCGAGCTCGCCGCTCCCGGCGACGCAGCGGCCGAGGAGGGCACGCCGGCGGAGGCAGAGACACCGGCCGCCAAGGCAGAGGGCGCCGACGATGCGGCGGCGTCCGACACGCCGGTTCCGTATACCCTGGCCGGCATCGCGGAGAAGACCGTACGCAAGCTCGTCGACGGCGGCTTCGCGACGCTCGACGCGCTCGGCAGTGCGACGGCGGAACAGCTCGCCGAAATTCCGGGCATCGGCGGCAAGACCGCCGAAAAGATTCTGGCCGCCGCGCGCGGAGACGCTCCGGTAGCCGAAGAGAATGGTGCGGACGCGTAAGGTCCGCGTGAACGGGGCCATCGGCCCCGACCACACAAGATAGAGGTCACTGTTGGCAACTGTTCGGATTTTCAAGATCGCAGAGCTCCTCGGGACCACGAGCCAGGAGGTGACCGCGCTGCTCAAGCGCGATCACGGCATCGAGGTGAAGAGCGCCTCGAGCACGATCGAGGAAGTCGTGGCGCGCCAGTTCGTGGAGCGGTTGGCGAAGCAGCGCAACATCACGCTGCCGACGGCGCACATGTTCGCCGAGACGCCGGTCGTCAAGAGCAAGAAGGGGCCCGCGCCCGCGAAGAAGGCGGCCGAGCCGGTCAAGCCGGCAGCGCCGGTCCTCCCGCCGCCGCGCCTCGTCAAGGCCGCCAAGCCGGCAGCCGCGGTCGAAGCCGAACCGGCTGCCGCCGAGCCCGAGCCGGTTGCGCCGGCACCGGTCGAAGCGGCTGCGCCCCCGCCCGTCGAAGCGCCCGTCGCACCGCCAGCGGCCGAGCAGCGCCGGCCGTCGACGCACGTGCCGACGCGTGGCCTTCGCACGGACGTCGCGTATGTCGCGCCGCCCGTCGTCCATGTCGAACCGCCGGCACCGGTCGTCGAGCCACCACCCACTCCGGCTGAACCCGAACCGCCGGCAGCAGCAGCACCGCCGCCGCCACCGCCCGCGCCAGCGGCGCCGCCCAAGGCCGCACCAGGCCGCATCGTGCCGCCGACGCTGCGCCTGCGCATCGAAACCGATCGCCCGACGACGCCGACACAGCCGCTGCCGACGACGCCGCCGCCTCGCGCGGTCCAGCGTCCGATCGCTCCTCCGAAACCGGCGCCTCCGGTCGCGGCGCGGCCAGCCGGCGCACCCGCGACAAGCGGTGCACCTGGTGTGCGTCCGCCCGCGAGCGGACCGCGGCCCGGCATCCCGGGTCAACCGCGTCCGCAATATCCGAGCTCGCGTGCCCCGATGGGCGGACCGCGTCCGCTGCCGTCGCAGCCGGTCCGTCCGCAGCAGCCGGGCGCACCGCCACGGCCCGGGCAGCAATATCCGCAGCGTCCAGGGATGCCGTCGCGGCCTTCGTACCAGCAGCGTCCCGCTGGAACGGGACGTCCGGCCGCCGCTCAGCGTCGCGAGCATGCGCGTCCTGCACCGCCGCCGGTCGCGTCGGCGCCGCCGCCGGTCACCAAGTCCATCACGCTCGCCGAGGGCATGACGGTCAAGGATCTGGCCGACAAGCTGGACCTGCGCGTCAAGGACGTCCTTGCGAAGCTGCTGATGAAGCGGCTGATGCTGACGATCAACTCCGCGCTCGACACCGAAACCGCCACCATGATCGCGCGTGAATTCGGTGCCGACGTGCAGATGCAGAGCTTCGAAGAGGAGCTGCTGCAGGCAGACGAAGGCGAGTCGCGAGCCGAAGACGTGATCCTGCGCGCCCCCGTCGTCACGGTGATGGGCCACGTCGATCACGGCAAGACCAGTCTGCTCGACGCGATCCGGACGACACGCGTCGCCGAGCGCGAGGCCGGCGGCATCACGCAGCACATCGGCGCGTATCACGTGACGATTGGCGGCCGCGACATCGTGTTCCTCGACACGCCTGGCCACGCGGCGTTCACGCTGATGCGTGCCCGCGGCGCCAAAGTCACCGACATCGTCGTCCTGGTCGTGGCCGCGGACGACGGCGTCATGCCGCAGACGAAGGAAGCGATCGACCACGCGAAAGCGGCGAACGTGCCGATCGTCGTCGCGATCAACAAGATCGACAAGCCGAACGCGCAGCCGGAGCGCGTGAAGCGCGAGCTGACTGAGCTCGGCCTGATGCCGGAAGAGTGGGGCGGTCAGACCGTCACGGTCGAGGTTTCCGCGCGGCAGAAAACTGGCATCGACCATCTGCTCGAAATGATTCTGCTGTCGAGCGACATCCTCGAGCTCAAGGCCAACCCGAAGCGAAGCGCGACCGGCACGGTGCTCGAGGCGAAGCTGGACAAAGGCCGCGGACCGGTGGCCACCGTGCTCGTGCAGGACGGCACGCTCAACGTTGGCGACACCTTCATCGCGGGACCCATCGTCGGCCGCGTGAGGGCGCTCATCGACGACCGCGGCAAGCCGAGCAAAACGGCGGGACCATCGACGCCTGTCGAAGTCCTCGGCCTGTCGGGGCTGCCGCAGCCGGGCGACGTGTTCCAGGTGGCCGACGCCGCCAAGGCACGTCACATCGCTACGTTCCGCGAGGAGCAGTCGAAGTCGAAGGCGCTCGGCGCCAAGGGCTCGCGGCTCACGCTCGAGTCTCTCCAGGCTCAGATCGCGGAGGGCGGCATGAAGGAATTGCCGCTCATCGTGAAGGCAGACGTGCAGGGCTCCGCGGAAGTGCTCGCGGACACGCTCGGCAAGCTCAGCGACGACAAGGTGAAGATCCGCATCATCCACGCGGGAGTGGGCGCCGTGACCGAATCGGACGTGCTTCTGGCGTCCGCGTCCGGCGCGATCATCATTGCCTTCAACGTCCGGCCGGATCGCAACGCTGAGGAGATCGCGGCGCGCGAACGGGTCGACGTCCGCCAGCACTCGGTCATCTACAACGTGACCGACGAGATCAAGAAGGCGATGACCGGGCTGCTCGATCCGACCTTCAAGGAAGTCCGGATCGGCGTCGCGGAAGTGCGCGACATCTTCAAGGTCCCGAAGTTCGGCACCATCGCCGGCTGCATGGTTCGCGAAGGGCGCATCACCCGCGCGGGCGACACGCAGGCGCGGCTGCTTCGCGACAACGTCGTCATTTACGAGGGCAAGATTGGATCGCTGCGCCGGTTCAAGGACGATGTCAGCGAAGTCAAGTCGGGCTTCGAGTGCGGCATCGGCTTCGACAAGTTCAATGATCTGAAGGTTGGCGACGTCATCGAAGTCTTCGCCATGGAACGGGTGCTGACGCCGGCGTAATGTCACAAGGTTCCCGTCCAGATCGCGTCGCCGATCAGATCCGCAGCGAAGTCGCATCGATGCTCGCGCGCGATGTGCACGATCCCGGCGTCGGCTTCGTGACGATCACGCGCGTGCAGGTAACCCCGGACCTCCAGCACGCGCGCATCCATTACACCGCGCTCGGCGACGACAAGGCGCGCGCCAACACCGCGAAAGCGCTCGGCCGCGCGTCCACGTTCCTGCGGCGCCAGATCGGATCCCGCCTGCGCCTTCGCCGCGTCCCCGAGCTCGAGTTCCGCTACGACGAGTCGATCGAGGGACAAGATCGCATCGAACAGCTCCTCAACAACATCCGGGCGGGCGGCTCCGGCGGCGCCGTCAACCCGGACACGGCACCTGATGACGACGACCAGTCCTGAGATTCAACAAATCGTCGACACAGTGCGTGCGCGGCAGCGGTTCGTGCTGTCGTCGCACGCACGACCCGACGGCGACTCGATCGGCTCCCAACTGGCGATGGCGTACGCGCTGCGCGAGATGGGCCATGAAGCGACGGTGGTGAACGCCGATCCGGCGCCGCCGCCGCTGCTCGCGTTCCCCGGCGTGCCCGACATCCGCATCGCGTCGGAGATCGACGGGGAATTCGACGCCGCGATCATCATGGAATGCGGCGACCTGAAACGGACGGGAGTGAGCGGTCTCGACCGCTTCCTCGTGATCAACATCGATCACCATCCCGGCAACACGTGCTACGGGCAGATCAACTGGTTCGATTCGAGCGCCGCGGCCTGCGGCGAGATGGTGTTCGATCTCGTGCGCGCGCTCGGCGTACCGCTCACGAAGACGATCGCCACGCACGTCTACCTGGCGATCCTCACCGACACCGGATCGTTCCACTACTCGAGCATTTCGCCGAGAACGTTCGACATCTGCAGGGAGTGTCTCGAGGCCGGCGTCGATCCCGTCCTGGTCGCACGCAACGTGTACGACAGCAACAACATGGGCCGGCTGAAGCTGTTCGGCGCCGTTCTCGGCGCGATGCAGATCGATCAAACCGGCCGCATCGCCATCGTGTACGTCGATCACGAGATGGCCCGCGCCGCCGGCGGTACCTACGAGGACACCGAAGGGCTCATCAATCTTCCGCTGACGGTGAAAGAGATCGAGGCGGTCGTGTTCTTCAAGCAGGACAAAGGCGACCGGTACCGGGTCAGCATGCGCTCCAAGGGCGAGGTCGACATCGGCGTCATCGCGAAGGAGTACGGCGGCGGCGGACACAAGAACGCGGCCGGCTGCAGCATCGCCGGCCCCATCGAAGAGTTGCAGAAGGCCCTCGTCGGAAAGATCGAGGGCGCGATCGATGGACGGGCTGCTAGCCGTTGACAAGCCGTCGGGTCCGACGTCGCACGATGTCGTCGCGCGCATGCGTCGTGCCCTCGGCGAACGGCGAATCGGTCACACGGGGACGCTCGATCCGCTGGCGACCGGCCTGCTGCTGCTCGTGCTCGGAAAAGCCACGCGCCTCGCGAAGTTTCTGAGCGCGAGCGACAAGTCGTACGAGGCGACGGTCCGATTCGGATTCGCCACCGACACGGCTGATGCCCAGGGACAGCCGCTGGGCCCGATCATCGGACACGCGACCCCGTCGCGCGACGCGATTGATGCAGCGCTGGAAGAATTCCGCGGCACGTTCCTGCAACAGCCGCCTGCGTTCTCGGCGAAGAAGATCGAGGGGCAGCGAAGCTACAAGCTCGCGCGCAAGGCTCGGGACGCTCGGCTAAAGCCTTCGCGCTACCCACCGGCCCTACCCGACCAACCCGCCCCACCTGACTTACCCTCCCCACCCGACCTATCTAACCCACCCGACCTATCCGACCCACTTGACCTATCCGACCTACCCGACTTACCTGACCCACCGGACCCACCCGCCCTACCGGCTACCGTGAGCGTCACCGCGCACGCCATCCGCATCGTGAATCTCGATGGAGATCACGTGACGCTCAGCGTCGACTGCTCGGCGGGCTTCTACATCCGATCACTCGCGCACGATCTTGGACAACGGCTCGGTGTGGGCGCGCACCTGACGGCTCTGCGACGCACCCGGACCGGCGATTTCGGCCTCGACCGCGCTCTATCACTCGACGCCCTGGAGCGGGATCCGGCGGCCGCCGCGAAGGTACTCGTGCCGTTGAGCGGCGCGCTCCGCTCCTGGCCGTCCGTGGTCCTGACCGCCGACGGCGTCGTCCGCGTCGGCCACGGCCAGGACGTACGGCCCATGGACCTTGAGCCCGCAGCCCTTAGCCCTCAGCCCTTCCCCCTTCGCTCCGCCGTTGACCCTGCGAGCTTCGGCGAGGCTCGCCAAAGCGCCGAAGGCGCGACGGCGGCAGCCCTTAGCCCTGAGCCGTCCCGTCTGCGCTCCGGCGTTGAGCAAAGCGCCGAAGGTGAGAGGACGGCAGCCCCGAGCCCTGAGACCTCAGCCCTTGGTCGGCCCTTTGTCCGCCTCCTGGATTCGCGAGGCGACCTGCTCGCGATCGCGGAGCCGACCCCGTCAGGCGCTTTGCATCCCTCTGTAGTTCTGATGTAACATGTTGATCTTGCTCGACTAACGAAATTCTCGGCTTATACGGCGCACCTGGAATTCCGGCCCTGATGGGCTGCCTCTGGGGCGTTCGTGGAGGACACCCCAGGTGCTCAGCAAAGACCGCAAAACAGAACTGATCGGCAGCTACAAGACTCACGAGGCGGACACCGGATCTCCAGAAGTTCAGGTCGCGATTCTCAGCGAACGCATCAACTACCTGACCGAACACTTCAAGACCCACGCGAAAGACCATCACTCGCGCCGGGGCCTGCTGATGCTGGTCGGCAAGCGGCGTCGCCTCCTCGACTACCTGAAGGGCAAGGACGCCCATCGCTACTCCGATCTGATCAAGCGGCTGAACATCCGCAAGTGAACCCTCCGGAAACCGTTTCAAATATGCATACGCGTGAACTCTCCGTTGGACAGAACACTCTTCGTCTGGAAACCGGCAAACTCGCCAAGCAGGCGCACGGATCGGTCATCGTCCGCCTCGGCGACTCGGTCGTGCTCGTCACTGCCTGCCACGCAGCGAGCCCGCGGGAAGGGATCGATTTCCTTCCGCTGACCGTCGACTACCGCGAATACACCTACGCGTCAGGACGCATTCCGGGCGGTTTCTTCAAGCGCGAAGGCAAGCCGGCCGAAAAGGAAGTGCTGACCAGCCGCATGATCGATCGGCCGACCCGGCCGCTCTTCCCCGAGGGCTGGCGCTTCGAGACGCAGATCATCGCGCTCGTGCTGTCCGCGGATCAGGAAAACGACACCGACGTCATGGCGATCACCGGCGCGTCGGCCGCGCTGGCGCTGTCCGACATCCCGTTCCAGAAAACCGTCGCCGCCGTGCGTATGGGACTGGTCGACGGAAAGTATGTCGTGAATCCGACGTTCCTCCAGCGCAAGGAGAGCAAGCTCGATCTGATCGTGGTCGGCAGCAAGGACGGCCTGGTGATGGTCGAGTCGGGCGCCAAGGAAGTCACCGAAGAGCAGGTCGTGACCGCGCTCGACACCGCACACGTCGCGATCAAGCAGATCGTCGCGGTCATCGACGACCTGGCGAAGGACGCCGGCAAGAAGAAGCTGACCATCGCCAGGAAGGAAATCGC
>DASSGK010000473.1:0-6981 GCA_035693505.1 Vicinamibacterales bacterium | reverse complement strand
GTTTGGTGCGGAACGCGGAATTGATTCCTTCGGTGGGTGTCAGTTGGGGTGTCAAGTCCTCAAATGTGAGCGCTACGAAGGCGCTGGCTGCCGGATTTATTAGAGAATCGTGGAGCCGGCGACGTGACTCGAACACGTGACCTGCTGATTACGAATCAGCTGCTCTACCAACTGAGCTACGCCGGCCAGGCGGGGAATAGTGATTCTACCACGGCGGTCCGATTGCGGGCCGACGCTATCGCAGCTGCGTCCAGACCTCACGCCGGACCAGATCGCGCAAGCCCGCCGAACGCTCGCTGTTCGCTTTCCGGGTCGCTTCGTCCGGTACGACTCGCAGCGTCGCTGCATCGAGCCCCGCGCCGAGCGCTTGCTCCGCCGCCGCGTTCTTCAATCGAAAGATGCGCAGGTGCGTCCAGTCAGCGACGGTGCCCGGCGCCGGCGTGACGGTGCGCACTTCCTCGAACACCCCGGCGCGCCGCGCATCCTCGTCGATCTTTTCCGCGGTGCCCTTGATGTACGCGTTGTACTCGTCGATCTTGCCCGGCTTGGCGCGCCAGTAGTACGCGACGAAGACCGGCGTGTCTGCTGACGCAGGAGACTGTCCGGCGGAGACCAGGACGGGCAGCAGCAGCGCGGCGCACACGCCCAACGCAAGCATCTGTTTCATCGCTCTCCTCGCAGCACCCTGAACCCTGAACCCTGAACCCTGAACCCTGAACCCTGAACCCTGAACCCCGAACGCTGAACCCCGCACCCTGAACCCAGAACCCGATATCCGACCGTGTGCCTATCGTTTGAAGTAAGTGTCCGTCTTGTCGATCCAGTCCTGCCGGACTGGACTGAACACGTCGACGACGACCGTGTCCTCCAGCACTTCGACCCCGTGCGCGGCGTTGCCCGGTATCTGCATCACCTCGCCGGCGCGGACGATGGTGTCCTTGCCGTCGATGGTGAAGCGCAGCACGCCGCTGAGCACCATGCTGATCTGCTCGTTCGCATGGGCGTGCGTCGGCACGACGCCGCCCTGTTTCAGCTCGAAGCGGCCGACGGTCACCGAATCACCCGTGATGAATCGGCGCGCGATCGTGCTGTTGATCTGCTCGTTCTGAACGTCGGCCCACCGGTAGTGACTCATGCGTCTCTATTTCCGTTTCAGCGGCACGTCCGGCCGCGGGTCTGCCACGAAGCCATTCCTGTTCGGCATCTGCACCTTCGGCAGCGTCTTTTCGTCGAGTACGTCCTGCTCGCCGACGATGCCGTTGAGGAACAGCACGTATGCGGTTGCGGAGTAGACCTCGTCTGGTGTCAGCGTGCTCGGGTGATCGAATGGCATCGCGCGGTTGATGTAGTCCCACAACGTCGTCGCATACGGCCAGTAGCTGCCGACCGACTTCTGCGGCTTCGGCGTCGCGAGCGATCCTTTCCCGCCGGAGAGCGCTTCCTGCGGACCTTCCTTGCCCGTCGGTCCATGGCACGTCTCGCAGCGCCGCGTGTACACGTCCTTGCCGGTCGCCGCCGTGCCGCGTCCCGGCACCAGGCCCTTGCCGTCGGGCGTGACGTCGATGTCGATCTGTTTCAATTGCTCCGGGCTCGGAGCGTGGCCGACGCCGAAGGCTGGGGATTGAGCGTGGAGCGCTCGAGCCGCGATGAGTCCGGCGAGAACAGCGGCCGCTATCGTGAAGCGGCTACGCGCGGTTGCCATTGGTGATCGTTCCGTCCGACGCGACCTTCCACGCCTGGATGCCGTTGTTGTGATACTGCGAGTTCATGCCGCGGACCTTGATCAATTCGGGGAGCGGCGGTTGCGTGTAGCCGGTGTCGTCGGTGCAGCGCGAGGCGATGAGCGTGTCCTTGCCGTCCCACTTCCAGGGGAAGCGGAAGCGCGTGTGCGCAATCCGCAGCACCGGTTTCTGCAGTTCGGCCTGGTGCCACGTGGCGCCGCCGTCCGTCGTGACCTCGACGCTGACGATGGTGCCGCGGCCCGTCCAGGCGATGCCGGTCACCTCGCAGAACGCACCCGGCACGAGCGTGTCGCCTCCCGACGGCCGCGTGATGATCGACTTGGCTTCGAGATGGAACGTGAACTGGCGAGCGGTGCCGTCGGGCATCAGGTCGGTGTACTTCGACGTCTCCTCGCGGCTCATCGCCGGCTCGCGCATCACCTTCAGGCGGCGGAGCCATTTCACGTTCGCGTTTCCTTCCCATCCGGGAAGCAGCAGACGAAGCGGATACCCTTGTTCCGGCCGCAGCGGCTCGCCGTTCTGCCCATAGGCGACCATCGCATCGTCCATGATCTTGCTCATGGGGATGCTGCGATCGTGCTTGCTGGCATCGGCGCCTTCGGCCAGTACCCACGTCGCGTCGGGGTGCACGCCGCATTCGTGCAGCAGCGTCGCGACGGGAACGCCCGTCCACTCGCTGCAGCTGGTGAGGCCGTGGATGCGCTGGACGTCGGACTCGGTCGAGCCGCCGCGCCACTCGCCGCCGCTGTTGCCCGAGCATTCGAGGAAGTGGATGCGCGATACCGACGGCAGCCTCTTCAGTTCATCGACGCCGAACACCAGAGGACGATCGACGAGCCCGTGAATCGTCAGGGTGTGGATTGACGGATCGATCTCGGGGACGCCGGAATGATGACGCTCGAAGTGAAGCGACGAGGGCGTGATGATGCCGTAGGTGTCGTGCAGCGGCGTGCGGCTCGATGCCTCTTCCAACGGCACCTTGGTGTTCTGGTTGAAGAAGCGGGCGGTCTTTTCGAATTTGGAACGGGAGCCGTACGGGCTCACCGCGGCCCCGAGCGCTTTGGGTTCGACCGGCGGTGCCGACGATTTCCCGCGGCACGCGACCAGCGCGGCGCTCCATGCGGCGCCGAGACCAAGAAAGCGCCGCCGGGAGCGCGACCGTGCGTTCTGCATGGCGCCTATTCTACCTACCGTTTTGTAGGAATCATGATATCCTACATATCTGAACTAGATGGCAACCACGCAGAAGAGAGGCCTGTTCGCCGTCCTGCACGCATCGAGCGTGATGGAGAGCCGCGTCGAGGCGCGGCTGGCCGAAGTCGGGTTGTCGCTGGCGAAGCTCGCCGCGCTTCATCGCCTGGCAGAGGCCGGTGAATCGCTTCCGCTGGGGCAGCTGGCCGAGCGTCTTTCCTGCGTCAAGTCCAACGTGACGCAGCTCGTCGACCGGCTGGAGGCCGACGGACTGGTCAGTCGGACCTCGGATCCCAACGATCGCCGATCGCGCCTCGCCGTTCTCACCGACGCCGGGCGGAAAGCCTACGCGACCGGCAGCGAAATCCAGTCGCAGGCAGAGCGCGAGCTGTTCGGCGTGCTCACTCCAGACGAGTCCGACGCGCTGCACCAGCTGCTGGCCAAGCTCCAGGCGTAGCGTCGCCTTCGTAAAAGGCCGCGAAGAAATCCATCAGACAAGTCTGGCGCGTCGCGTCCACGCAGGTTGTGGGCCAGCGGTCCAGTTGCTTGCGAGTGCTGGGACGCTGCGCTACGATTGATGGTTCAGAACTTCATCGAATTCGCAACAACAGGGTCGTACACCACGCATGCCCGATACGCCCGTCTCCGGGGCGGCCGACGCCCAGAACATCGTCGTGCGCGGAGCGCGCACGCATAACCTCAAGAATATCGACCTGACGCTGCCGGTCGGCAAGCTGATCATTGTGACCGGCGTCAGCGGGTCGGGGAAGTCGTCGCTTGCCTTCGACACGATTTACGCGGAAGGGCAGCGTCGGTACGTCGAATCGTTGTCGGCGTACGCGCGCCAGTTTCTCGAGCGGATGGAGAAACCCGACGTCGACCGCATCGACGGCATCTCGCCGGCCATCGCGATCCGCCAGAAGAACAGCATCCGCAATCCGCGGTCGACCGTCGGCACGACGACCGAGATTCACGACTACATGCGCCTGCTGTATGCGCGCGTCGGGCGCACGTTCTGCCGCAACTGCGGGAAGGAAGTCGTCCGCGAAACCGCCGAAGTCGTGGCGCGTCAGCTGGGCGAATTGCCGCAAGGCACACGTCTGCTGATCGGGTTCGATCTGCCGGTTGTCGACGTATCGGTCACGAACGGTGAAGGGCCGGAAGTCGACGAGATGAGCGACGTCGCCGGCGACGACGGTACAAACGGCGACTCCGTGCCGAAGCAGGAACGCGAGTCGCGTCCGGCGACTGAGGCGCGGTCGGGCAACGGATCGGCGGGATCTGGTGGCGGCCTCGACAGCGCGGTGGCGAGCCTGCGCAGAAAAGGGTTTGCGCGTCTCCTTCTCGACGGCCAGGCGGTCTCGCTGGACGACATCGATCTGGCAACGCTGAGAAACCGGCCGATCCTCCAGGTCATCGTCGATCGCGTGCAGCTGAGCGGCGAGGATTTGCGGCAGCGCCTCACCGATTCGATCGAGACGGCTTATCTCGAGGGCGGTGGCGCCGCATGGGCGCTCCCGGTCGCGGGCTCTCAGTCTCCGGCGTTCAGTCCCATCCTGTTCTCGGAACGGTTCGAGTGCCGCGCGTGCGGCATCCCGTACGAGGATCCTCAGCCGCGGCTCTTCTCGTTCAACAACCCGTTCGGTGCCTGTCCAACCTGCCACGGCTTCGGCAACATCGTGGAGCTGGACATGAACCTGGTTGTGCCGGATCCGAAGAAGACGATCGCGCAGGGCGCGATCGAGCCGTGGACGAAGCCGCACTACCGCGCGCAGCTCGCGGAGCTGAAGCGCGCGGCCAAGAAGGCCAAGGTGTTCATCGATGCGCCGTGGGAGCACCTGACCGACGAGGAAAAGCATTTCGTCATCGAAGGCGCCGAGGATCCCAAGGAGTACGGGGGGATCCGCGGGTTCTTCCGATGGCTGGAACGAAAGAAGTACAAGGTTCACGTACGGGTCTTTCTCAGCCGGTACCGTGGCTATCTGACGTGTCCGGACTGCGGCGGCGCTCGACTGCGGCGGGAAGCGCGCGACGTCCAGGTGTCCGGCCGCACGATCGATCGCGTCGCCTCATTGACGGTGCGCGAAGCGCAGTCATTCTTCAGCAGCCTTCAGCTCAGCGAGAAAGAACAGTCGATCGCCGAGAAGGTGCTGAAGGAAATCCAGAGGCGCCTGTCGTTCCTGAGCGACGTGGGCCTGGACTACCTGACGCTGGATCGTCTGTCTTCCACGCTGTCCGGCGGCGAAGCGCAGCGGATCAACCTGGCCACGTCGCTCGGGTCGGCGCTCGTCGGCACGCTGTACGTCCTGGACGAGCCCTCGATCGGCCTGCATTCGCGCGACAATCTCCGGCTGATCGCGATCCTGAGGCAGCTGCGCGATCAGGGCAACACCGTCCTCGTCGTCGAACACGACGCCGACATGATCAAGGTCGCCGACCACATCGTCGATCTCGGTCTTGGCGCCGGCGAGCAGGGCGGACGCGTGGTGTTCTCAGGCACGCTCGACGCGCTGATGCTGGAGCCGCGCTCGCTGACGTCGAAGTACCTGCGCCAGGAGCTCGCCATTCCCGTGCCGACCACGAGGCGGCGCGGAACCGGCCAGAAGATCAAGTTGACGGGGGCGGCCGAGCACAACCTGAAGAAGGTCGATCTCACCATTCCCCTGAACACGCTGACCGTCGTCACCGGCGTGAGCGGATCGGGGAAGTCGACGATCGTGCACGACGTGCTCTACGCGGCGATCAAGCGCGCGAAGGGCGGGTGGGACAAGCCGGTCGGCAAGTTCGAAAAGCTCGAAGGGATCGAATACGTCACCGATACCGTCCTGGTCGACCAGGCGCCGATCGGCCGGACGCCGCGGTCGAACCCGGTCACTTATCTCAAGGCATTCGATCCGATTCGTGAGCTGTTCGCGGCGACCAAGGATGCGAAGGCGCGCGGGCTGACCGCGAGTCATTTCTCGTTCAACGTTCCCGGCGGACGCTGCGAGGCGTGCCAGGGCGAGGGCGAGGTGCGCGTCGAGATGCAGTTTCTCGCCGACGTCTTCGTTCCCTGCGATCAATGCGACGGCAAGCGCTTCAAGCCGCAGGTGCTGGAAGTCCGGTACCGGAATCGCTCGATTCACCAGGTGCTCGACCTCACCGTTCGCGAAGCGCTCACGTTCTTCAGCAGTTCGCCCAAGGTGCTGCGGCGCCTGCAGGTGCTCGACGAGATCGGTCTTGGCTATCTTCGCCTCGGTCAGCCGGCGACGACGCTGTCGGGCGGTGAGGCGCAGCGGATCAAGATCGCGGCGCACCTGTCGTCGCACGGCGGCGAGCGGCTGCTGTACATTCTCGACGAGCCGACGACGGGCCTGCACTTCGACGACATCGCGAAGCTGTTGACGGCCTTCAGGAAGCTGCTCGAGGCCGGTCACACGCTGCTCGTGATCGAGCACAATCTGGACGTGATCAAGACCGCCGACTTCATCGTGGATCTGGGGCCTGAGGGCGGCGAGGACGGTGGAACCATCGTCGCGACAGGCGCGCCCGAGCAGGTGGCCCAGGTCGAGGCGTCGCACACGGGACGCTACCTGCGTCCCGTCCTTGCTGAAGGGCGATCGCATGCGTACGCCGCCGGGCGATAACGCCGACTCCTCACGCACACGTCGTTGGAGCAGCCTCGCGTTGGCGCTCGTTCTGGCGCTGATCGCTCCGGCATCTCGTGCCCAGGCCGCTTCCGGATCCGCCCAGGTTTCGTTCGAACAGGCTGCAGCGGATCTAACCAGCGCCGATGCCAAGGTTCGGCTGCACGCTGTGCAGTTGTTGAAAGGCGCCGCATATCCCGAGGCGGCGCTTCCGCTGGCGCGCCTGCTCACCGACGCCCAGGACGACATCCAGCTCGAGGCGATCGCCGCGGAACTGAATATCTTTCTGTCGGATCCGATCGTGCCGAAGAAGCGGGTGGCGCTGGTCGTCGAGGTCCGCGGCGCCGTGCAGGCGGAGCCGGCGTTTGCGGCGGGTCCGAACGCGCTCGGCGCGCGGGCCGTGCCGATCGAAGTGCTCACCG
>DASSGK010000472.1:0-2521 GCA_035693505.1 Vicinamibacterales bacterium | reverse complement strand
GAGGCACGGCTCGCAAAGATCGGCGTCACCACCATCGGTCAATTGGCTGAGAGCTCTCCTCAATCCGTCGAGCGATTGCTTGGCCGCGCCGCGGGAAAAAAGTTGACGGCACTGGCGTGGAACCAGGATCCCCGGCAAATCCAGACGCGCCGGCGCGCGCGCTCGGCCGGCGCACAATCGGCGCTCGGACGACGGCCTGCGGTCGAGAGCGTCTTCAAACCGACGCTCCACCATCTCGCCGACCGCATCGGCGCGCGGCTCCGCGCGAAATCGCTGGCGGGCCGGACGATCACGGTGCGCGTGCGCTTCGCCGATTTGCGCTCGGTCACGCGCTCGCTCACGCTGCCGGCGCCGATTTCTGCAACGAGGGCTCTTGCAGAGATCGCCGAAGACCTGGTGCGCGGAGTCCTCGCGGATCACCGTCACGAGAAGACAATCTCGCTGCTGGCGATCGCCGTCTCGCATCTCGACGCGCCTGCGATCGTGCAGCTGGAGCTGCCGCTCGGGCTTGCCGACGAAGGACGCCGACCCGGTACGAAGAAAGGCGTCGCGCGATCGCGCGCAGACCGGGCCGTCGATGCGATCCGGAAGCGTTTCGGGCGGCAGGCGGTGGAGTATGGATCCGCTTCGCGGGAAGAGCGCTCCGTCCCTGACGAGTTCCGACGCCTTGCCGAAAGAGAGCTCTGAAACGTTCGCGTCGACCGTCCGGCTCTATTCCGAGCGCAGCGTTGCCATCGGATCGACGCGAGTCGCGCGCCGCATCGGAACGTAGCTGCCAGCAAGCGCGATTGCCATCAGGAGTCCGGCTATCAACGCGAATGTTGCGGGATCGGTCGGCTTGACGCCGAACAGCAGCGACGCCATCAACCGCGTTGTCACCACCGCGCCGGCCACGCCGAGTGCAACGCCCGCCGCGGCGAGCGCAAGTGCCTCGACCAGCACCATTCGTATCAGGTCACGTGTCGTTGCGCCGAGGGCAACGCGAACGCCGAGTTCAGGGGTGCGCTCGGAGACGATATACGCCATCACTCCGTATACTCCGATCGCGGCCAGAACGAGGCCGAGGATCGCGAATACGGTGACGAGCGTCGTCCGGAAACGCGGTGCGGCGACCGATCTCGTCATCAGTTCGTCGATCGTGGACAGGCGCGAGACCGGCACATCGGGATCGAGCGCTGACACCGCCGATCGAATCGACTGAAGCGCCGATCGCGGATCGGCGACCGTGCGAACCACCACGAAACGGCGTCCCAACGGCTGCTGCCGATCGGCAAGGTAGAAAGCCGGCTCCGGCGGCGCATTCAGACCAGAGTACTTGACGTCACCCACCACGCCGACGATCTCCATCCAGGGGTTGTTTGGCCGCTCCGCGCCTCCCTCCTTCAGCCGCTTCCCGACAGCAACTCCACTCGGGAAGTAGCGCCGGGCGAGCGTCTCGTTCACGATGACGACCGGCGGAGCCCCCGGCACGTCGCGCTCGTCGAAAAACCGCCCGGCGACGAGCGGGACGCCGAGCGTTTTGAAGTAGTTTTCGTCGACGAACACCAGCGGTGCGACCGGAGCGGCCTGGCCAGCCGGGATCTGCTGCCCCTCCGCCACGAAGTTGTCGGTCATCGAGTTCCGGTCTGGCGGCAGGCTCGTCGAACTGCCGACGGATCGGATGGCCGGATCGGCTTCCAAACGTGACCGCAGCGCGTCGTATAGCCCTGTAATTTTCTGCGGCGTTTCGTACCGGCGCTCGGGAAGCTTCAACTGAAACGTGACCAACTGCGTCGGCGCGAAGCCCGGGTTCACATTCCTCAGCGCCGCCATACTGCGGATCATCAGACCAGAGCCGACCGACAAGATGAGCGCGAGCGCAATTTCGCCGATGACGAGCGCTCGCTGTGTCCGGCGCTGGCCCACGCCTGTTCCAGTGCGCCCCCCTTCCTTCAGGCCTTCGACGAGCGGCAGGCGAGCGACCCGCACGGCAGGCGCCAGACCGAAGAGGACGCCGCAGATGGACGCGACGCCTACCGCGAATGCGAACACCGTCCCGTTCAACCGCACTTCGTCGAGCCGCGGGATGCCTTCAGGCGCGATTGCGAGGAGCGCTCGCGTGCCCCAGGAAGCGACGAGCAGCCCCGCCAGACCCGAGAGCAGTCCGAGGACGACGCTCTCCGTGACGAGTTGACCGATGATGCGGCCGCGTCCCGCGCCAATCGCCGCGCGAACGGCGATCTCGCGCGTCCGCGACGCCGCGCGCGCGAGCAGCAAGTTTGCGACGTTCGCCGTGGCAATCAGCAGGAGTAGACCAACTGCTCCCAACAGCAAGTACAGCATCCGTCCGACATCGCCAACGATCTGTTCCTGCAACGAGACGACCGAGTATGTCCACAGATTCGGTCCTGGATACTGCCGCTTCACGCCGTCCGCGATGACCGCGAGATTCGCCCGCGCACCCTCGATCGTGGTGTCGGCCTTCAGCCGGGCAATTCCCTGGGTGTAGTACGGTCCGCGCCGCTGCGGCGGCTGTATCGTC
>DASSGK010000471.1:0-2801 GCA_035693505.1 Vicinamibacterales bacterium | reverse complement strand
GCTTCGTGCGCGCTTGCGCGGGCGGCGCCGGCAGCGGCGAGTGCACCGGACCGATCGCCGTCGAGGCGCGCCTCGACGGCGGCGGCGTTGGTCTGGATCGCGAACAGCTGCTGCTTGACCGCGTCGTGCAGGTCGCGGGCGAGACGGGCGCGTTCCTCACGGCGCGCTGCTTCACGAATCTGTGTTTCGTACCGCGACCGGAGCGCTTCGAGGCTCGCGCCCCGACGAGCGGCCGGGCGCTGGAGCACGGCGAAGAATCCGAGCACGAGGCCCACGACGAGGGGACTCCAGACGAGCCACTGCGGGACGATGGGATCGAGCAGCGCTTCCGAGATTCCCGAGCACAGGAACCCAAAGAGCACGTGGGCGACGGCGAATCGCGTGAGGCTCCGCCGCCGCGCCTCGGCGTCCTGGAGGTCGCCGAATGCGAGCGCGAGCGTGCCGACGAGGACGAGGACGCAGCCGACGAGGCGCGGCACGATGTATGGACCAAACGGCGTGGCTGGATTGGGGTGCAGCACCAGGTCCGCCGGCTGGAGCCGCGCGCCGAGCGACACACCGACGTTCCCGTCGAGGCCGATCAAGCCCAACGCGATCAACAGCCACCCGTAGCCTCGAAAGATCCACAGAGTTTCTAACCCGCCGCGAGGTACATCGATTTTCATGGGCGACAGTCTAGGCGGAGCGGCCGTGGTGGTGCATCCCCACACTTAGCGGTGCCCGCTCCCCCGGATGAGGGAGAGACGATGGAGGCTCGCGCATCGCGGTCGACTCGCGCTATCCTCGTAGCTCACATACTGCGAGAGGCTCCTATGACTAGCGTGCGCTGGGTGCTCGGAATCGCCGGCATCGTCACCTTCGGCGTCGCGTCGAGCGCCACCGCCCAAGTGACGTTCACCAAAGACATCGCGCCGATTCTGCAGCGGAGCTGCCAGAACTGCCATCGGTCCGACGGCGTCGCGCCGATGTCGCTGGTCACGTACGAAGAGGTCCGTCCGTACGCGCGCGCCATCAAGCAGCGGACGTCGATCGGCCCGCATCGCGGCGTGATGCCGCCCTGGTACATCGAGAAGAACGTCGGCATCCAGCAGTACAAGAACGACCCGTCGCTGTCGGACGCCGAAATCGCGATGATCGGCCGGTGGGCCGACAACGGCGCGCCGCAAGGTAATCCTGCCGACCTGCCGCCTGCGCGGAAGTTCGACAGCCTCACGTCGTGGGCCATTGGCACGCCCGATCTCGTCGTGTCGACACAGGAGATCCTCGTCAAAGCGAACGCGCCCGACTGGTGGGGCGAAATCGACGCCGTGCCGACCGGTCTCGGCGAAGACCGCTACGTCGCCGCGCTGCAGGTTCGCGAGGTCAACGACGTGCCGAGCAAAGAGTCGGGCGGCCGCACGACCGTCGGCGGACGCTTCGTGTTTCACCACATGATCTGGGCGACCGATCAGGGTGGCGGCGGCGGGACGAACACGCCGTGGCCTGTTCACGAAGTGGGACGCGGCGCCGATTTCTTTCCGCCCGAAGCCGGCCGGCTGCTGAAGGCGGGCGAGAAGATCGTCTCGAGCTCCGTGCATCTTCACTCCAACGGCCGCGACACGCGCGCGCATCTCGAGATCGGATTCAAATTCCATCCGAAGGGCTATCAGCCCACGCTGAAACCGTCGTTCAGCCGCAGCATCGGCAACGGCGTGGACATTTCCATCCGTCCGAACGAAGCGAACCAGCAGCTGCACGCCTACACGGTGCTCCAGGAGCACACGAAGATCACGTCGTTCGAGCCGCACCTTCACGCGCCGGGATCGCGCATGTGTCTCGAAGCGATCTGGGGCTACAACATCCAGACGCTGTCCTGCTCCGGATACGATCACAATTGGGTCCGCGGCTACGACTATGCCGACGATGCGGCGCCGCTTCTGCCGAAGGGCACCATCCTCCACATCATCGGCTACATGGACAACTCGGCGGCCAATCGCAACGTACCGGATCCGCGCAACTGGCAGGGGTCGGGCAATCGGTCGGTCGCGAACATGTTCATCGATCTTGGACAAGGGGTCGCGTTGAGTGACGAGCAATTCCGCGACGAGATGCTCAAGCGTCGTCAATCGAGCAAGGAAGACGTGATTCCCGGCTGTCCGTTGTGCAACTCGGTCCAGCCTCAACCCGCCGCCGCAGGCGGCAACTGACGTGCGCGCCATTCTAGCGGCGGCGTTTGCCGCCGCGCTCGCCTTTGGCCAGTCGTACTCCAGCGGTCAGCCGGTCTGGCCGTCCTTCGAGGGCTGGGAGAAGAACGACGACGGGTCGTTCAATTTCGTGTTCGGCTACATGAACGACAACTGGCGCGAAGAGTTCGACGTGCCGGTTGGCGCGGACAACGCGATTGAACCGGGCGGTCCCGATCGCGGACAGCCGACGCACTTTCAGCCGCGGCGCAACCGCTTCATGTTCCGGGTGCGCGTGCCGAAGGATTGGGGCGACAAGGAAATGATCTGGACGCTCGCGACGCAGGGCGTCGCGCGCAAGGCGTACGCGTCGCTGCGAACGGATCTGCAGATCGAGAACATCGACATCATGTCGGAAACCGGCGCGCTTGGCGCCGGCACCAGCAACCCGGTGCTGCGCGCCGACAAACCGCCCGTCATCTCAATCGCCGGACCGAAGTCGCTCTCGGCGAAAGTCGGCGTCCCAGTCACGCTGACGGCCGTCGTGACGGACGACGGCGTCCCCAGAGCGCGGGGCGGCGGTGGCCGCGCGCGTGGTGTGAACACACCGCCGCCGGTGCGCATCACCGTCGGCAAGAA
>DASSGK010000470.1:0-26050 GCA_035693505.1 Vicinamibacterales bacterium | reverse complement strand
CGGCACGGTCGAGCAGTTCGCGGAGGACATCACGCGTCATCTCGAAGGGCGCCCGGTCCTCGCGCGTCCCGACAGGCTGAGCTACCGGGCGACGAAGTTCGCCTCACGGCACAAAGCCGCCGTGTCGATCGCAGCCCTGTTCGTCCTTTCGCTGGCAGCCGGCATCGTCGCCACCGCCTGGCAGACGCACGTCGCTCGCGTCGAGCGCGGACGCGCCGAGCGCCGCTTCAACGACGTCCGGCGCCTGGCCAACTCCTTCCTGTTCGAGTTTCACGACGCCATCGAAAACCTGCCGGGATCGACGAAGGCGCGGGAGCTGGTCGTTCGCCGGGCGACCGAATACCTCGACAGCCTCGCGAGCGAGTCGTCGCACGACCCGTCGCTCGAGCGCGAGCTCGCCCAGGCCTACGACCGGGTCGGTGACGTGCAAGGGATGCCTTCGGCTGCCAACCTGGGCGACACCGCCGGCGCGCTCCAGAGCCATCGGATCGCGCTCGGACTGATCCAACCGATCGCCGCCGCCGACGCGGATCCCGCGATCCAGCACGAACTGAAAACGACGTACGACCACCTGTTTTCGATTCTCGCGCAGATGGGCGACGTCGCCGGCGCCATGGAGTACCAGCGGAAGGCGCTCGCCGTCGCCGAGACACTGGCCGCCCGGAATCCGAAGGGCGCGACCGAGCAGCGATCGCTCGGCATCTCCCTCCATTCCGCCGGCGAGGCCATGGTGCTCGTCGGGGACCTGGCCGGCGCGCTCGACTGCTTCACACGTGAAGCCAGGATCTTCGAGGCGTTGCTCGCGGCGAACCCCACCAGCGCCAACGCCCAACGCAATGTGGCGGTCGCCTACAAGAAAGTCGGAGCGGTGCTCGAGAAACAGGGCGACAAAGCCGCGGCGGTAGAAAACTACCGCAAGGCCATTGCGCTCGACGAGCGGCGCGCGCAGGCCAACGCGAACAACGCGTCGACGCTCCTCGACCTGTCCTACGGCTACGCATCAATCGGCTATACGCTGGCTTCGGCGGGCGACACCGCGCAGTCGCTGGACAGCTACAGGCAGGCGCTGGCGCTGCGGGAGCGTGTGTCGGCTGCGGATCCCAACGACGTCAACGCGAAAGACACGGTCGCACGGGCGCACATCAGCATTGGCCATGTCTACAACGGCGCGCACAGGCCGCTCGACGCCCTTGCCTCGCTGAACCGCGCGCTGGAGATTCTCGTGCCAAGGCACGCGGCGGATCCGAACAACAACACGGTCGCCGATCATCTCGCGGAGGCGTACGGAGCGATGGCGCAGGCGGCCGCGAACGCGGCGTCCGCGTCTCACGCCCGCGCGGACACAATTCGACTGTGGCGCAGCGCTCGTGACTTCTGTCAGAAGAGCGTCGGGCTGATAGTCGCCAAGCAGGCGCGGGGGGCGCTGTCGAAGGACGAGCAAGCCGAGGTGGACGCGCTCAACGCGCTGACGGCGACGAGCGATCGCGAATTGTTGCGCCTCGCGGGCGGCAGACCATAATGATCCGGAAGGCTCATGGCTGACCTCCCCGATTCCGACGGCGTGACGCAACTGCTGGTTCAGTGGCAGAACGGCGACCAGAAAGCACTCGACAGCCTCATCCCGCTCGTGTACCAGGAGCTTCGCGCGATCGCGGGCCGCTATCTGTCGCGGGAATCACCGAGCCACACGCTCCAGAGCACGGCGCTCGTCCACGAAGCCTATTTCAAGCTGATCGGTCAGCGCCGCGTCCGCTGGCAGAACCGCGCGCATTTTTTCGGGATCGCCGCGCAGATGATGCGGCGCATCCTGATCGACCACGCGCGTCATCAGGCCCGGGACAAGCGCGGCGGTCCGGCGCCGAAGCTGTCGCTGGACGATGCGATGGCCACCGCCGAGGCCGAGGCGGACATCGATCTCCTGGCGCTCGACGATGCGCTCACGGCGCTGGCGCAAATCGATCCGCGGGGCGCCCAGATCATCGAGCTGCGCTTCTTCAGCGGCTTGAGCCTCGAGGAAACCGCCGAAGTGGTCGGCGTCTCGGCGGGCACGGTCAAACGCGATTGGAGCGCGGCACGTGCCTGGCTCTATCGCGAGATGCGCCAGCACTCCTGATCGAAGGCGCGGCGCCTCGCTAAGCTCGCGCCGAGAATGACGGAATCAACGGCGACGGCGACAGGATCCCGCGCGCGGCCAGCGTCAGCGCCGCCATGGCCGATTGCAGCGCCGCCGAGAGCTCGCCGTCGGCGATGATGCCGCCGGCGTCACGCTTGCCACCTGTCAGAGAAACGGTGATCGACGCCTGAGGAACCACGCGGGCCGACATGACCGTCAGCGTTTCCTTCAACGACGCGTGTGCGTGCGTCGCGTGCGGCGAGCCGTTGATCAACGCCACGGGCTTGTCGATCAGTTCTCCGCTGCCGACGATCCAATCCAGCGCGTTCTTGAGGACGCCCGGCACGCCATGCGCGTACTCAGGGCTCGAGATGACGAGGGCGTCGCAACTCTGAAGGGCGGCCCTGAAGTCCTGGACCGGTAACGGCGTGTCGTCACCATCGTGATCCGGATTGAACGGCGGAAGCTCACTGAGCCCGACGTAGACCGAGACATGCGCCATCTCGGCCGCCAGCGTCGTCAACGCCTGCACGAGCGCGCTGTTCGACGAGGCCGTGCGAAGGCTGCCGGAGATCGCGAGCACGCGCGGGGTTCGATGTCCGTTATTCACGATCTCTCTCCTTGGGTGACAGTGATCACAGCGGGACCGGCGGCGGTTCGTTCTCCGATGACATCCGTCGAATGAACGTGACTTCGGCAATGCCAAAGGAGGTTCGGCTCGAGACGATGTGACCGACGCGTTTGAGCAGCCGGCGCATGACCGTGTTGTCCCAGAGCACGTGCGCCACGAATTTTCCGAAGCCGCGATCTTCCGCGGCGCGCATCACCTGCCGGGCCAGAATCGTGCCGATACCCCGGTGCTGCCAGTCGTCGCTGACCACGAGCGCAACCTCGGCGGTCTCGCTGTCGAGGCTGCCGAAGCTGCCGAGCGCGATCACCTCGCGCCGGCCATCTGCATCGACCTCTGCAATCAGGCTGAGACGCCGGCGGTAATCGACGGACGCCAGCAGTCGCAGCAGGGAGTCCGGCAGCGCAGGCAACGGCGAGAGGAATCGCAGGTAGCGGGTACGATTGCTCAATCGGGCGTCGAGTTCCCGGACGGGCCCCTGCTCGTCGGGACGCAGCGGACGGATGCTCAGTCGACGCTGGTCCGACAGCGTCACCTGACATTCGAGTTCCGTCGGATAGTCTTCGTGAGTCGTCATCGTCCCCTGCACTGCTTTGGATGCGCTTGCCGCCGACGGGGTTCCACCCTCATTCGAGCGGTGATTCCGGTTCTATGGATTCGGCCTCGGAGCATCTCCGCCGGTCGACTGCGCCTCGGCCAGCGCCGCGATCCGGGCCCGCAGGCGTTCCACGCTGTAGTGAGCCAACTGAAAGCGGGACCGTTCCGGCCGCGCCAGATCGTCGGGAAAGAATGTCGTGCGCATCAACCCGTCAGCGTCGTGATAGGACGGTGAGCCGAGCAGCACGTGTCCGATCTCGTGTGCGACGACGCGTCCCAGCGCCGCGGCCAGCGCGTAATCGTGCAGCAGCGGATTGGCGCCGTGTTGACTGTCCAGCAGCGCCGTCACGGCGTCGAACGAAATCCTCAGTGGCGCCTGCCCGGCGCGGCCCGGCGTAATAATCGTGTGGCCGAGCACCGCGGGTTCTCCGTCGTATTTGCGTCGATGTGCCGTTCGCTCGACGATCACATTGAGCGACAGCGCCGCGTCGGCGTCCGACGCCGCAAACTGCAGGTCGACGCCGTACTTTCTCCAGATGCCTGCCGCCTCGTCCATCGCGGCGGCCTTGATTGCCTGAGAAGTGATTGAGTCGTCGAAGAACACGTTGACGTGTACGGTCAGGGTTTCCGACGCTGCGGGAGTTGCCGCTCCCGATGTGCACAACAGATACGCTGCCAGGATGCTGCTCGTCAGGGACATGATCGCTCGCGGTGCCTCTTGCGCACGCGAGCGGTGGTAACGAACCGGTGTTCCTCGGAGGAGTGGTTGACGACCTTCGCGGCGCTTCTACTTGTGTAGAGCCGCGCGCCGCGATCTCTTTCAGTGATGCAGTTGGGACGAGGGCAGGACCGGCATTCGTCCAGACATTCGTACACGATTGCGTCCGCTTTGTTTGGCTCGATAGACCGCGACGTCGGCGTCTTCGATCCAGCTGCCGACCGATTGCCCCATCTGTAATTCGCTGACGCCAATGCTGACAGACATCCTGTGGCCGTCGATCAATGTCGAATGCGCGACCAGCAGGCGCAGGTTCTCAGCGGCCGCGAGCGCGCCCGCGTATCGGGTGCCTGGCAGCAGGATCATGAATTCCTCGCCGCCGACACGAAAGAGCACGTCGAGCTTGCGCGCGCGGCCCGATACGAGCGTCACCAGCCGTTTGAGCGCTTCGTCGCCTCCCGCGTGGCCGAACCTGTCGTTGATGCGCTTGAAATGATCCACGTCGATCATCAGGAGCGACGCCGGCTCGCCCGTGCGGCGTCTCCGCTCGATGGCGGTTGCCAGGCAGGCGTCCATGTAACGACGGTTGAACGCGCCCGTCAGCGGATCGGTCATGGCCTGCTCCATGAGCGCGCGGCGCTGTTCCCACAGCGCGCCCACGATGAAGGCGATGACGCTCGCCGCGACGCCGATCGACGTAATGAGTGCCATCAGGCTGTACGCACACGCTTGCGGCCGTCGTGTGCGGCGGCGCAGGGCACCTGCGGCACGAGGCGTCCCATTCGCCTCGATCGCCAGCGGTCACGTCCACGCCACCCATGTTCACGACGGCCCCGGGGAACCAGTCACCCATCGACACGCAGGGTCACTGTCCCGGAAACTTGAGATCCGATGTTGTTGGTGAGACCCCTACACTTAGATAGGCAGCCGGGGCCGGAAGTCTTTCAGCGGAATCGAGGCGCGATCAGCGCGGGGCGTCGAGGCTGGTCCACTCGCCGGACTGGATGAAGCTGGCCCAGTAGAACGGATGCTGACGGACCTTCCGCTTCAGCAGCGCGAGCTTCGCCTGCCGCAGCGCGTCACCGCGGCCGAGGCCGGCACGCAGCCCGGTGTAGTACGCGACCATCGTCTCTCGCGCGATGGAATCGCTGACCGGCCACAGGCTCATCACCAGCGCCTCTGCGCCGGCCAGGACGAACGCGCGCCGAAGCCCGTAGACCCCTTCACCGTTTCGTATTTCTCCGATGCCGGTGTCGCAGGCAGACAGCGTGACGAGTTGCGTACCCCAGAGATTCAGGCTGGAGGCTTCGAGCGCGGTCAGAATGCCGCTGTCGTGCGTCTCGTGCGGCAGATTCGCGCCTGCCAGCGCGAGGCCGGCGCGCAGCAGCGGGTTCTCGCCGTTGACGTGCGCCTCTTGAAGGAAGAAGCCGTGCGAAGCGATGTGCAGCATGCGCGGCGCCTCGACCTGCTGCAGCGTGGCCTTGCTCGCGCGCGACCCGGTGAAGAGCACCGCGTCCGGATAGAGCGCCTTGATCGCGTTGGCCTCTTCAGCGGTCGCGGCGAGAGGGGTGAAGTAGACGGTCGAGAGTTTTTCGCCGCTCGTGACGCTCCGCTGCGCCGTCTGCGAGCCGCCGGTCTGATGCGGCGGAACGCTCGTCGTGCCCGGCTCGCCGAAGAGTGGATCGGCAAAAATCACCGGCTGGGTGCCCGCGTGGCGCGGCATCTGCATCCGCAGCAGGTCGCGGCCGCTCGAGACATAGCTCATCGCGTAGCGCTCGATCAGGTACCGGCCAGACTCGTTCACGAGCGCCTCGAACGGCACGAGATTCAGGTCGCCGTCCGGAGAGATGATGAGACGGACGACGCCGCCGAGCGACGCGCGCAACGGACGCATCACCCGCTCGTCAAGAGCCCTGGCCCGCTCGGTCACATCGGCGCGCCTGGGATCGCGCAACGCCTTGCGAAATTCGTCGACAGCCGTGTCGATGTCACTCGCGAGGCCAAGATCGAAACCGATCGGCGCCGACTGCTTCCGCAAAACGTAGACGGCGTAGTGCGGCGCTCCGTACGCTTCGGCATTTCGCTCGGCTTTCGGGTCGAACGGGCGAAAGATCGCGAACTCCAGGAGTGCGGCATCACCGGGAATCGCGGACTCGACCGAGTCCAGCGTCACCGGCCTCACTTCCGATCGGAATGCGGCGCTGTGTTCGCTGAGCGCGGCCTCCAGCTGCTCCTTCCGCGCCTCCAGATCCTTCATGGCGCGCTGGCGCTGTTCGACCCGGTTCGGATCGGCGACCGTCAGCGCGAGACGAGCCAGTTGCGCCGTCGTGTCGCGGAGTTGGTCCAGCAGCGTGCGATCCCCCAAGTCCGCAACGCGCTGACGAACGGCGGCGAAGGTGTCGGCCATCGCGTCGAGGACGCGTCCTTTGCGCTGCAGCAGCACCAGCGCCGCCAGCGCACCAGCGTCCGGATTGGCGCGCGCTTCGAGCAGGTGCAGGGAAATCGTTCGGTCCGTCCTCTCGGACGCGCTGTTGACGAACAACAGCTTTTGGCGCTCGGATCCGACGGCCACGTTAAGCGCGAGGTGTTTCTCGAGAATCTCGTCGGTCCTGCGCTGGTAAGCGACGGCGTTGATGATGTCGCCCGCTGCCGCGTACGTCCGGGCGATGTTGCCGACCGAGAGCAGCGTCGCCTGCTGATAGGGTCCGGCGGCGCTCTCCCAGATGCTCAACGCGCGAAGATGCATCTGGAGCGAGCGTTCCACGTCGCCTTTGGCCCGGTAGAGTGTGGCGAGATTGTTCAGCACCTGCGCCACGTCGGGATGATTCGCGCCGACAATGCGCTGGCGGATGGACAGCGCACGCGCGTAGTAAGCCTCGGAGGCGGCGTAATCCTTCCGCTCGCGCGCGATGATGCCGAGGTTCTGCAGCGCGGTGGCGATGAAATAGCCGTTCTCGCCGAGCACGCGTTCGCCAATCGCCAGGGAGCGCTTGTACTGCTCCTCGGAGTGTGCGTAGTCCAGCCGCTGGCGATAGAGCTCGCCGAGGTTGTTCAGGAGCCCGGCGTACAGCGTGCTCTCGGTATCGTCGATGCGCTCCTCGATGCCCATGGCTCGGCGAACGATCTCCTCGAACTGTGCGAGATCGCCTGCATCGTTGTTCAGGTTTGCCAGCGTCACCAGCGCGTTGACGTACCAGCGGTTGTCGGTGCCGAGCGACTTTTCGATGACGTCGAGCGACTGCCGGAGCATCGGCTCCGCTTTCGCGCGCTGGCCCATCGTGTAATAGAGCTGGCCCAGCCGCGAGCGCGCGACCGCCGTCCGCGGATGTTCCTTCCCAAGCGCCGCGTCCATGATCGGAAGCGCCCTCAGAAACAACGCCTCGGACTTGGCATCGTCCGGCAGCTGCCGGTACACCGAGGCGAGCTGCGCGGCGATGGCCGCGGTCTGCAGATCGTCCGCGCCCCGTTCGCCTTCGGTGATGCGCAACGCCTCCTCGAGCAGCGACCGGGCGGCGTCGAACCTGCCTGCCTCATCCAGCCGGGCGGCGCGCGTGCGAAGGGTTCGCGCGTGCTGTAGCGCCCGATCGGAAGCGGTCGCCGATCGACAATCGACCATGGTGATCGCATACGAGCCTGGATCGACGCTGCCGGGCTCGGCACGGATGGCGATGGTGTAGGTGCCCGCCTCGTCAGCGACGAGGTCGATCTCCTCCTGACCGGTGTTGCGAATTTCTTCCTGGAATTCGGCGACGGCCTGGCCGTCGAGGCCGCGGACCTCCGCGATGACGTCGATGCCGCGCTGTTCGACGATCACGCGCGCATGCTCGTCGGCGCTCAATGCGATCGAATACTTGTGAACGTCGTGGCGATCGATGCGGCGCTCGACGGCGCTGTGCGGCTCGAGCAGGGGGGCGTCCTGCGGGTGTGTCCCGACGGTGAGTACCGATGGACGAAGGGTGGCGAGCGCGAGGGCCGCGAGCGTGGCACAGCCACGAACGAATGCCGCCATCATTGAGGCACGATTTCGAACGCGTAGCTGCCGACCACCTCCGTGCCGCCCGCCGGCCGGCGTCCGCTGAGATCGAGCGAATAATGCTGCGGCTTCAGCGCGCGGGCGGGAACGCCGACCCGCACGGCGGATTGGCCAGCCGACGATTTCGCGGCAATCCAGCCGCTGCGCCAGATGACCGTGTTCACGGCAGGATCCCTGAGTCCGACCTGGTACGACGGGAAGTCGTTCGCCTCGAGCCGGAGCTCGAATCCCAGTTGCTCGGTGACCGCCGGCATGACGAGCGTCGGCACGGGACCGATCGAGCGGGTTTGCGGAAGCAGAACGAGTGCGACGGTTGCGGCCTCGCGCACCACGGTCGTGGCCGACTCGCGCGCCCGCGCGAGCTCCTTCGTGGCCGTCTCATTAGCGTCGCGAAGCTCTTTGAGCTGCCGTTCGAGGTCGCGGGCACGCTGGTCGACCGCGACGCGATCGATCTGCGCTTCCCGCAGTCCACGGCCGAGACGCACGTTCTGGAGGAGCAGCGCGCCGCCCGCCGCCAGGGACAGCGTCGCGGCAACCGCGAGCGTGGCGAGCACCTTCGACCCGCCCACTTTTGGCGGCGCGTCGACGGCGACCGGCGCCGTCTCCGTGTCCACCTTGTCCACCGCACGCAGGAACTTGCGGGCAAACTCCACGCGCTCACGTCGATGCCGCGAAGCGAGGTAGTGAGATTCGAATTGCGCCAGCGTGTCGCCGGACAGCTGGCCTCGTACATACGAATCGACCAGGTCGTCTTCGACCCGGCGCAGCCGGGCGGCGATATCGTCGTCGACGATGCTGGCCTCGTCGAGGCGCTCCGTGTCTTCCGGCGGAAGAACGCCCAACAAATACTGCACAAGCTCGTCGGCCTGGCCCGGTTTATTCGGCAGGGACATGTCTCATCCTGGATCGGGGTCCACCCTGATAGGGCTTAGGGAGTCTAAATCTGTCGCCGCCGCTGGCGACAGCTCTCTACGCACGCCATCAGCCCGTCGCGAATGCGAAAAGCCCTGATTCCGAGCGCGTTCATGGTGATGCCCAGCCGGGTGGCCAATTCCCGGCGGCGCTCGATCTTCTGGCGCCGCTCATCGGCGTAGTACTCGACGATCAGCTCACGCTGCTCCGGCTTCAATTCCTGGAGGCACCGGTCGAGGCAGTCCAGGCGCTGCTCCTTCAGCATGACCCCCGAGTCCGGCCCGAAACGAACCGCGGGCCTGGTGCCGTCGACGTGCCAGGTTTCGTCCAGCGGGACGTGGCGCCGTTCGCGCCGAACATCCTCGAGCAGGACGAACTTGGCGACGACGTAGCAGTAGCGCGCCGGCGGCTTGGTGGCGATGGCTCCGGTCTGCGCGAGCGTCCTGGCGACGCGATTCAACGTTTCGTCGGCCAGTTCTTCGGCCGTCGGACGATTCCGCCGATCGAAGTAGGACACCAGGCGCCGGCGCATTTCGAGATAGCGTTCACCGTTCGAGTGGACGCCATCATCGAGCCACGCGAGCAGGCGCGTGAATGCGAGTTGCGTAATTGCTGGTTCTTCTCGTAAGGCTTCTTGCGTCAGCACGTACAATAGCTCTCTGCTTGTAAGGCCGTCCCGCTAGGGGAAACGCGATATGGGCCTGAAAGATCCCTGCGTGTAAGTGTGAACCCTCCACACTCTTGCAATATCAATTCCGACGCGGGTCATGCGATCGTTACTTCGTGCGCGTGTCTGGCGATGGACTTTCCTCTTCGACTTTGACGCTCCTCCACGATTTCGGTTGCGAAAGAGTTCGCCGCGACAGGGCCTACTCCTGTAATAGCGAGCGCGCCGCGGCCGCGGGCCGCGGTGCTGGAGGTGACCATGAAATTCGCACGCGCCGTATTCCTCATCGCCGGACTCTGGGGCCTTGCGATCCTCACGCCCCTCTATTTCACGTTCGATCTCGTCGGCCGTTCGTATCCGCCGGCGATCACGCACCCGGACTTCTACTACGGCTTCGTCAGCGTTGCGTGGGTCTGGCAGATTGCGTTCCTGCTGATCGCCGGCAACCCCGTACGGCATCGCCCCTTCATGGTGCCGGCGATTCTCGAAAAGCTCATCTACGTCACGACGATCGTGAGCCTTTACGTAAACGGTAACGTCCACCTCGGTCAGGCTGTCGTCGCCGTACCCGATTTTGTGCTCGCGCTCCTGTTCGTCGGTGCCTTCACGGCGACGCCGGCAGCCGACAGTCTGTCGCTTCCCTATTCCTCGACGATTCCGAGAACGCCGGCATATGCCCGATGGGGCTCGTGGCACGCGTGACCCACGCGGCGGCGCTCGACACCCCTGTATAGGACCAGGGGCCAAAAATCTTTCAGCGTGCTACCGCTCCTCCGGCGGAATGTTCCGGATGAGTTCAGAGAACCTGGCGTGCGCCAGCGGATCGACCGGACGGTGCCTGATCTTCGTGCTCGCCGGGTCCATGCCGAGAAAGTTGTCACCCTTCCAGTTCTTCGACGGCCTGATCGGCCTCGGAACGAACCCGCCGCCGCAGTTGGGGCAGACGTTGTCGAGCGCGTCCACGCACGACGCGCAGAACGTGCATTCATAGGTGCAAATGCGCGCGTCGACCGCGTTCGGCGGCAGCGCCTTGTTGCAGTGCTCGCAGGTCGGACGAAGTTCCAGCATCGCGCCCTCTCTGGGGTCAGATCTCGCATTTCTCGTTCGCTCCAACCGGCGGCGACCGAACGAGAAATGCGAGATCTGACCCCGAACCCGTCTACGCCTTCAAAGCCGCGCGGAGACGGGCGAGATGGTGATAGCTGTGACGAACCGCATGATCCTCGAGCATGAACTGGCACGTGAGCGGCGCGTCCCAATAGAGCGACACGGGCGCCGCCGTTGCGAGCTCTTTGTCGCTGAGCGCGCGAATCGCCGCCGCGGCGGTCGCGCTGTTGCGTTGCAGAAGATCGATCGCCGCCTCTTTCGTGACGCCGTCGTTCTCGGCGGCGTGCGCGGCGTTCATCGCGTTGATGTCCGCTCCCGTCACACCGGTGATCGTCTTGCCGGCCGCCAGTTCCTGCGCCAGATGGATCTCCACCGGGTAGACGCTGGCGACATGGTGGATGATGACGCCGAACTTGCGGCCGTCGCCGGGCATACGGGACTGCCACTGCGCGTCGGTCAGTCCGCTCGCGAACGCGATCAGCGCACGGGCTCCCTGTTCGAGGCGCTCGGCGAGGGCGTTGGCGCCCTGGTTCGCGCGCGTAGAGTTGGCCGTTGAATCCTGTGAAACAACACTCGACATCGACTTGTCCTTTCGATATGCGCCGGCGCCTCATGGCCCGGCGTCTTTCCCTCAGTGAACGACTTGCGTCAGACGGCGCACGTTCGCCTGAGCGTGCGATCGGTTTCCCGTCCGAGCCTCGCCAGTATCGGCGGCAGGTCTTCGATATCTTTCAGTGACGTGTGAAAGTTGACGATGCAGGCCCGCAGCACGAAGCGGTTGTCGATGACCGCGTTCGACAGGAAGGCCTCGCCGGACTTTTCCACGGCCGTCAGCAGCTGCTGGTTCAGCTCGTTGAGATAGTGCTCGACCCTCTCGGTGCCGAGCTGCGGCCGGAGATCGGGCGGCACGTACCGGAACGTGGTGATGCTGAGGCTCTGGCTCGTCGCCTCGAACTCCGGATGATGATTCACCAGCTCGTGGAGATGCCCCGCGAGCCGCATGTCATCCGCGATCATCTTCAGGTAGCCCGCGCGCCCCACCTGGCGCAGCGCCAGCCACACCTTCAAGGCGCGGAAGCCGCGTGAGTTCTGCGGTCCGTAGTCGAAGTAGTTCACCTGTTCCTGATCGAAGTGGTAGTACGCCGGGTGATACGAGAAGGCGCCGCGCAGCGTCGCGGCGTCGCGCACCAGCACGCAGCCGGCCTCGAGCGGCGCGTAGAGCCACTTGTGAGGATCCACCGCCACCGAATCGGCCTCGCCCAGGGCGTGCAGGGCCGCCGGCGCTCCCGGCGCCAGCGCCGCGAGGCCACCGTAGGCGCCGTCGACATGGAACCACAGATCGTGCTCACGGCAGATGGCCGCAATTTCCGCGAGCGAATCGACGGCGCCCGTACTCACGGTTCCCGCCGTGCCGACGACGAGAAATGGCTGATGCCCGAGAGCGAGATCCTGTTCGATCCGGCGCCGCAGCGCCAGGACGTCGACCCGCTGCTCTCCGTCGGTGCCGATCCAGCGGATCGCGTCGGTGCCGAGACCGCACATGTCGACGGCTTTCTGCAGCCACGTATGCGTCTCCATCGAGGCATACACGAGCAGCCGTCGTCCGCCGCGCGGAAAGCCTTCGCGCCGGATGTTCCACGGCGCCTTGGCCGCGCGGGCGGCAAGCAGGCATACGTAGTTCGCCATGTTGCCGCCGCTGACCAGCAATCCGCTGGAACTCGCTGGAAGACCGATCAGCTCGGCAATCCAGCGTATGGTCTGCCCTTCAATCTCTGTCGCGAGCGGCGCCAGCCGCCACGCGCCGACGTTCTGATTGAGTGCGGCCGCCAGGAAATCGCCGAAGAGACCGATGGGCGCGGGGCTCGACGTGATGTAGCCGAAGAACTTCGGGTGGCCGTTGAACACCGCGTGATCGAAGAGCAGCTCCGTCGCCTCACCGAGCAATCGAGCCGCATCGGCGCCTTCGTCCGGAAGCGCGAGCTCGGCTCCCAGAGCCCGCCGGACGTCGTTCTGAGACTCGTCTCGCGTCACCGGACCAGCAGGTATCCGCGCCAGCCGATCGGAAATCTGGTCGACGAGCCGGTGTCCGATCTCGCGGAACTCGCCGGGCGGCATATCGAGCGGCGCCCTCCGCTCTCTGAGCTCTTCGAGCTCCAGTACAGGTATCATCGAAGCCCCGCAAACAAATCCGATTCCTGTCCCCGGCCGCCATTGACCACGCTGAAGGCACGGTAGAACTCCTGCATGCCCCACAGTGAGCGCTGGTGCGCGTCGGACAGGCCCTCGAGCTTTTTGTAAATCGACATCTGAGTCTTGTGGCAGGACACGGCCCGCCACACCACCGGCCAAACGTCGCTCGTGTCAATCACCGTCGTAATCGCCCACTCCGGCCACGGCACGGTCTGACGCGTCTCGCCATCCACGACGGACACGAGCTTCTTCAGCGCCGCTTCATAGGCGGCCCATTTCTTCGGGCTCCAGGCGATGTAATAGAGCTTCGCGACCCGATGGGCCTCGGCGTTGCCGGACGCCGGCTGCGACGCGTCTGCGGCACAGACGATCGCGGCGGTCGTGAACTGGCTGATCGCCACGTGGTCCGGATGACCGTACGCGCCATCCGGACCGAACGTCACCACGACGTGCGGCTTGACCCGGCGGATGTGGCAGGCGATCGCTTCGATCGCCTGCGCCGGATCCACCCGATCGAGTCCGCCGTCCGGATAGTCGAGGAACCGGACGTCCTTCACGCCCAGCTCTCGCGCGGCGGCCAGCAGCTCCGACTCACGCGCCTGCCCGACGACGTCAGTGCCCGGAGACACCACCGCATCGTAAAAGCGTCCCTGTTCGCCCCTGGTCGCGGTGACCAGGTAGGTGGACACGCCTTCGGCGGCGTACTTGGCCAGCGTCCCACCCGTGCCGAGCGATTCGTCATCGGGGTGCGCCAGCACACACATCAGCCGGAGTTCAGAGTCAGGCACCATCGCCACGGTCGGAATGTAACAAGACCGGCGCCCGCCGGGCTTCACCGGTTCGGGTCATTTTAGGGGTGGGTTGCAAAATGGCCCGGACGGGCCATCCGCGGATGAACCGGCGGCTACAGCAGTCCGAGGCGGCCGGCGTGCGCGACGGCCGCCGATCGGGACGACACGTTCAGCTTCATCAGGGTATTGGCGACGTGCCGGTGGACCGTGTGCTCGCTGATGAAGAGCTTCTCGGCGATCGCCTGATTGTTCAGGCCGGTCGAAATCAGCTGGAGAATCTCGATCTCGCGGGGCGTGAGCGCCTTTCGGCCGTCGGCCGCCGGGGCGCCGGCGTCAGCGCTCGTCGTTGCCCCATCGAGAACGGCGTGGGCGCGGGAGATCTCGAGGCTCGCACCGAGCGGCGTCAGATCCTCGATGGCGCGCTGAACCTCATCGGCGGCCGCTTCCGTGCGACCGAGCGCCTTCATCACGCACGCCAGCTCCACGCGCGTGCGGCCGGTCTCGAATGGCGAGCCGCTCTCCTTGAAGAGGTCGACCGCGTCTTCGAACTGCTCTCGAGCCGTCTTCCTGTCGCCTGCGCGTGCGGCGACGAGCCCGGCCGCGAGGCAGGCCAGCGCCCGCAGCGGCGCGGTCCCGGCTTCATCGGCAATGGCGCGAAGCTCCGAGACGGCATCCGCGGCTTCGTCCGTTCGACCCTGCTCGAGGCAGGCGCGCACCATCAGCTCGAGGGCCGCCGCGCGCTCCGTGCGATTGCTCGCCGGGAGCCGACGCAGGTGACGCTCCGCCAGATCCGCGCAGGCCTTGAAGTCTCCACGGTCGAACGTCACGCTCGCGCGTCCGAGCGAGGCAAGCGGGTGGGATCCGCACCGTTCGAACAGCGACATGGCTTCGTCGAGTTTCCCCTGGCGCCTTCGCAATTCGCCGAGGCGCACGAAGCCTTCACCGGTCATCGCCGGGCGTGACGCGGCGAGCTCGTCGGTCGCCGACGTCAGCTCGCGCTCCGCTTCCGCCCACGCGCCCCGCCACATGCAGACGGAGGCGTACTGGGTCCGGCACACCGCAAACAGCGGCCGGAATCCCCATTTCTCGCAGAAGGCCTTGAGACGATCGCACCACTGAACCGCACGTTCGAAATCGCGGATCCGCTCGCACGCGGCGATCAGGTAGCAGCAGGCGAGGCCGATCATCACGCGATCGTTCATTTCACCCGCCAGGACCGCGGCGTTCACCTCGTCGAGCTCCTGCAGTCCCTCAACGACGCTGCCGGCGGTGACGCGGGCAAAACCGCGGAGCGCCCGGCCCACCATCTCGTAATCGACCGCGCCGAGCGCGTGTCCGATTCGCACGGCTTCCAGCGCCAGCTGCTGCGCCCGCTGCGGATCTCCGTCATCGAGCAGCGCGAAGACGCCGCTGCGCAGCGCGAGCCAGGCATGTTCCGTCGAGTCCGGACGGCCATCGAGCAGACGGTGCGCACGCTGAAGCCAGCCGTTGGCCACCGCGTGCTCGCCGCGGAATGCCGCGGTATCCCACGCGAGCCACACCGCCATGCGCGCGGCGCCGAGTCCATCGTCGCGCTCTCGATACATTCGGTATGCGCGCTCGCGGACGTCGAAGACGAGGTCGGCGGAGTCCAGCCACCAGGCGGCCATCCCGAGCCCCTCGAGAGCCTCAGCGGATTCTTCTTTCTCAATCGCGGCTTCGAAAGCGAGACGGGCGGCTGCCCAATCGCCGCGGCCGAGCGCGGCACGGCCGGTGTTGAGAGGGTCGACGGGTTCGGTCGGGTTGACTCGCGCGCGGAGCGAGTCCTCGGTCTTCACAATGAGCAGCTCCGCAGAGGGTTACCGGGACAGATGGACGCGAGGCCGTTGCTGTGGCTGACCCGACTTCTGATTGTCCCCGAAGGGGCGTTTTTGTCAACCGCACCGTTCGTGCGTGCCGACCAGACGGTAGGAATGGCGGGGTGAGCAGATTTTACGTGATGTCTGACGACACTGCAGACACACCGGCCGATTCACTCAAGAAATCGCCCGTTTTTTGCGGGCATAGCGTTTGCTCTTTTTTGATTCGGCTGATATGGCCCAGCACAGTATCGGAGGCGTGCCCTGCAACTCCAAACACTAGAAGCGCTACACGGCCCCTGGCCCGCTCGTCCCTCAGTGCGCCGGCGGCTCACGCTGAAGAGCATTCTTCAAATCATCGAACTGCTGTTCACCCTCTAGCCGTCGAGCGGCTACGACGCGCGGCGCTGCAGCGCCGCATCACCTTCCTGCCGACCCTACTGGCGAGTACGCTCGCGGGCGAGCTGCTCCTGGTACTTCTTCTCCAACTCTTCGACCGCGGTCTTGAATCCCTGCGGGTCGACGAAGCGCTCCGGGTTGTACGGATCGCCCGGCTTGTGCTTCTCGAGCATCTTGAACTGCGACGCATGCGAGGCGAGCCAGATGTCGATCGACATGTCCTTCTGCGCCTTGAACGTACGCGCATAGTCGTCGGCGATGCCCGGATACGACGGCTTCCCTGACAGGACCGTGCCGGGATTGATCGAGCCCATATTCGCGATCACCACCCGATACGTTTTCCCGCCGTCCTGAACGTTCAGCGTGAAGCTGGTCGACCCCCTGGTGTGTCCGGGATGCACGTGAGCCGTGAGAACGGTTCCGCCAAGCGCGATCGTGTCGCTGTCCTTGAAGGTGCCATCGACCGTGACCGGATCGAAATGGAAGTTCGGCCTGTCGCCAAACAGGTAGTCCGTCTTCCCGCCCGATTCGAACAGCGGCTTGTCCCGCTCCTCCACGAGGAGCCTCGCCCCGGTCATGCGCTTCAGTTCCGCCATGCCCGCGGCATGGTCGTAGTGACCATGCGTTGCGGTGAGGATCTTCGTGTCGGTGATCTTGAAGCCGAGTTGTTCCACGCTCGCCTTGATCTGCTTCGCGGTATCGCCGATGCCCGTGTTGATCAGGATGTTTCCCTCGGGCGTGGTGATCAGGTAGGTCGACAGATCGTACGAGCCCACCCAGTAGATGTTCCCGACGATCCGAAACGGCGGAAACGGCCGGGTCCAGTCAGGATCGGTCTGCGCCAGTGACGGCAAGGCGACCGCGAAGCATGCGAGCATCAGCAACGGAATCAATCGTGAGCGCATCGTGGTGATCATTTTACCCGCAGTGTGTCTCGCACGGCTGAAGCCGTGCGCCACTGAAGGATTCTTCGCCTGTGGCGCAGGGCTTCAGCCCTGCGACTATTCTCTGCTACGCCTGATCGAGGCTTCGCGCAATCTCGGCGAGCACCTTCTGTGCGGCGCGGACGTTCGGCGCGCCCGTTCGTTCCAGCGCGGACGCCACCGCGCGTTCGACGGTTCCGGCCGCAATGCGTGTATGGCGAACGCCGCTCGGCTTGAGACGCAGACGCGCGCGGCGGCTGTCGCCAGGGTCGCTCGTCCGCTCGAGGTATCCCCGCGTGACGAGCCGCTGCAGGATTCCCGTGATCGTGCTCGGATGCAGGCGGAGGATGTGGGCCAGATCTCCGGCGGACAGCTGCGGAAACTGTCCCACCACGCGCAGGACGAGCCGCTGCGGCACGGTGATCCCCATCTCGCGCTTCATCCGTTTCGACATTCGCTGGAGGTTGTGCTCGATCGACCAGAGCAGCCGCATGAACTCCAGCGAAGAATCGAGCACGTAGGCGGATCTGGGAGATGCGTTGGGACGCGGCATAAGGAACGCATCATAGCAAGCCGGCGTTTGATACTTGGACGTCAAACTATTTTGCGTTATCCTGACTCTACCGTTGTTTTTCAAAGCCGCATGTCTGGCCGGAGCCCTGGTCTCCGTGTGCGCCTTCGCGTCCGGGGCCGAAGGTCCGCACGCGCCGGAGCCGCTCTCGATCGGCGCGGTCCGGGCGCTCATCGTGTCCCCCCACCCAGACGATGCGACGCTGGCGACGGGAGGGCTGATCCGCCGTGTGCTCGGCGCCGGCGGCGCCGTCAAGGTCATTCAAATGACCGGCGGCGACGGATTTCCGCAAGGCGTCGTCGCGTGGAGCCCGCGAAGCCATCCGACGGCCGACGCGTACCGTCAATACGGCGTCCTCCGGGAACACGAGGCCGTGCGCGCGCTGGGACGCCTCGGTGTGCATCGCGCGCAGGTGAGACTCCTCGGGTTTCCCGACGAGGGGCTCTGCCTCCTTGCGTCGAGCGCTCCGCTCGCCCCGGTCTTCATCTCGCCGTACACGCAGCGGGAGTCGCCGCCCGTCACCGAGCAGGTGCTCCCAGGCACGATGTACCGCGGCGAGGATGTCCGCCGGGAACTGACACGACTGCTTCGCGAATTTCGCCCGACGCTCCTCGTCGTGCCCCACTCGGGAGACGACCATCCGGATCACTGCGCGACTCACCTGCTCGTCCACCAGGCGCTCACCGCGGCGATCGCTGACGGCCTTCGGCCTCCGCACGTGCTGCACTACGTGCTGCATCTGCCGCGGTGGCCAGCGACCGATCAGCCCGGCGGGCCGCTGGATCCGCCGTCGACCGGTTCCGGCAGCGCCTGGGACTGGCGAACGCTGACCTTGACGGCAGACGAGCAGGCGCGCAAACATCGGGCGTTGAGCGCCTTCCGCAGTCAGATCCTCGTGATGTCGGATTTTTTCGCGGCATTCGATCGGCCCAACGAGCTCTTCATCGATCGAGAACCCTCGCCCATCTCGCCGTGCTGGTGCAGCGGCAACAATATCGCCGTGCCGATCAACGGGATGCAATGACGAAGCCGGGCTCCCGGCTGACGTCGCTCGACGTCTTCCGGGGAGCAACGGTGGCCGGGATGATCCTTGTGAACAATCCCGGTAACTGGGCCACCGTGTTCGAGCCGCTCGCCCACGCGAAGTGGAACGGCGTCACGTTTGCCGACCTGGTCTTTCCGTCGTTCGTGTTCATCCTCGGCGCCGCAATCCCGTTCGCCTTCGCCCGTCGGCTCGAAAGTGGCGGCAGCTACCGCACGCTCCATGTCCGCATCGTGCGACGTGCGGCGTGGCTGTTTGCACTCGGCCTCCTGCTGAATCTGGTTGCCGCGCTGCCCGACATGTCGTCGATGCGCGTCCCCGGTGTGCTGCAGCGCATCGCGCTCGTCTATCTGATCGCGGCGCCGCTGATCATCCATCTGCGGCCGTCACGCCGCGGCTACATCGCTGTCCTGTTGCTGCTCGTTCACTGGGCAGTGTTGTCGATCCCGATCGCCGGCGTTCACGGACTCTCGGAGGGCGACAACATCGGCGCGTTGATCGATCGAGCGTTGCTGGGACGGCACATCCTGACGCCGGCCGGCGATCCCGAAGGCATTCTCGGAACGCTGCCGACGGTATCGACCGCGCTGCTGGGCTCGCTGGCTGGAGACTGGGTTCTCCGGTCGCCGGGCGATGCGCGCCGGGTGCCGTGGCTCGTCGCCGCCGGGGCTGCCGCATCCGGCGCCGGCATGCTGTGGGGCGTGGTGTTGCCCTTGAACAAGGCGTTGTGGACGGGATCCTACGTGCTGTTCACCGGCGGCATCGCGGCGCTGGCGCTTGCGGCGTGCGACGCGATGTTCGACAGAGGACGCTCACGCACCTGGGCGCAGCCGTTCGTCTGGCTCGGCGTCAATGCGCTCGCGATTTACTTTCTCGCCGAACTCTGCGGCCACCTGCTCGACGCACCGTGGATGGCTGCAGACGCGCAGACGATGACTCTCCGCACATGGATCTTCTGGGATGCCTTGGACCCCGCGGTTCCCGGGATGCCGGAAGAAGCGCTGTCGCTCGGGTTCGCGCTGCTGACCGTCGCCGTCTGGACGGGCGTGGCCGGTATCCTGTATCGGCGCGATATTCGAATCCAGGTGTGATCCCGGGCTCTGTCTTTTACGGATGGAACGATCGGTTCCACACGTCGCGGATGATGCCGGGCAGTTCTTCGAACATGCCGACGGCGATCATCAGCGTTCCTGTCAGCGTCGCCCCGCAGAGCAGCGTCCACAGCAGGACTTGCCCGATGTCCCTGCCGATTGTATGCACGAGTTGATTCATCGCCAGTACCTCTATTTAGTTTGAACTCAAACTAAATAAGAGTCCAGCTTAGCGGGACCGCTCCTCGTCGCACCGCGCGCTTGCCGGCAGAGCTGCAGAAATGCGAGGCTATGGCCTCGATGACATCCACTCGTATCGTCAACGTAGGCGTGCTGGGCGCCGGAGCCTGGGCCCGCGGCGCACACCTGCCCGGATACCAACGCGATTCCCGCTGCCGGATCGTGGCCATCGCCGACACCGAGATCGATCGCGCGCGCGCCGCCGCCGCGGAATTCAACATCCCGACGGTCAGCGCCGATCCGCACGAGCTGTTCGATCGCGCCGATATCGACCTGATCGACGTCTGCACGCCCAGCCATACGCATTTCGACCTGGCGTGGTCCGCGCTCGAAGCGGGCAAGCACGTGCTCTGCGAGAAACCGGTCGCCTACGACTACCACGACACGATTCGCGCGCGCGATCTCGCCAGGAGCAAAGGCCTCAAGACGAAGGTCGGCCTCACCTTCCGCTACAGTCCCGCCATGCGATACATGCGGGAGCTCGTCGCCGGCGGCTTCATCGGCACCCCGTTCATCTTCAACGGCTACGAACAGAATTCGCAGTGGCTCGATCCGAAGACGCCGCTGCGGCAGGTGGACCACACCGCCGACCAGTCGGTCCTGCAGGTGAGCTCGCTCGAAGGCTACGGGGCGCCGATCATCGACCTCGCGCACCTGATGGTCGGCGCTGACTTGAAAGAAGTGGTCGGCACGATGCGGAACTTCATCCCCGAGCGTATGGTGCGCGCCACCAACCGGATGATGCGCATGAACATCGACGATGGCGATATTTTTCTGGGAGAGTTCACGAACGGGGCGTTGTGCTCCATCCAGACGAGTTTCGTCACCGTCGGCAACTATCCGGGGATCGAGGCGCGCGTGTACGGCAGCGAGGGCGCGCTGATTTGCCGGCTCGTAGAGGAGGCGGGCATCTGCGAAACGCTGCGCGCCGCGAAGCCGGACCAGGTGGAGTTCCGCGAGCTCGAGATTCCCGCCCGCTGTTATCCGCCGGGCGGCAGCCGCCAGGAGTCGTGGCGGACGCTCTTCTATGCCAACCTGGTGAGCAGCTTCATCTCGGAGATCCTGAGCGACGACTCTGCGAACGAAGGTGACTTCGGAGACGGCGCCTGGATTCAGGAAGTCATCAACGCCGTCGAAGTGTCGTTCCGCGAGCGCCGCTGGATTCCGCTTCCGCTCGCGTGATGGCCGCTCTCGATCGCTTTTTCGACAGTTACTATCGCCTTCGCCCGGTGAACGCGACGTTCACCGGCGTGCACGAGCACGACGACCGGCTGCCCGACTATTCACCAGAAGGCATCGGGACGGCTGTCGACGAGATGCGAACGATTCTGGCGTCGCTCGAAGCCATCCATCCCAACGGCTCGTCGCTCCGCGACGTCGCGACGCGGGATCTTGCGCTCGCGGCATCGTTCCTCGAAGTCCAGATCGCCGAGGCTGAGAGCCTTCATTTCCAGCGCGGCAACCCGTCGCTTGCGCTTGGCGAAGCAGTATTCGGCATCGTCTCGCTGATTACGCGTCCGTTCGCACCAGCTTCTCAACGTGCGCGATCGCTGCGCGGGCGGCTCGATGCCATCCCGCACTTCCTCGCTGGAGCACGCCGCTCCATCGTCGATGGCATTCCCGATCACTGGCGCACCAAGTGCCTCCATGAGTGCGAGGGAGCCACGCGTCTACTCCAGACCGGTGTGGCGACGTGGCTCGCGGCAGAGTCGCTCGACGATCCAGACGTCATTCGTGCCGCTGAAGCCGCAGCGGCGTCCGTGGACGAGTACCGCCGCTGGCTGACGAACGAGGCGGCGGCTGCGCCGGCCGCCCGATACTCGGCCGGCGCGCCGTTGTTTGATCTCCTTCTGAAGCGAGGGCATCACTGTCAGCACACCGGGTCGGCGCTGGCCACCGAAGCCCGCAAAGCCCTGGACGACGCTCTCGAGCTTCTGGACCGGCGATCTCGCGCGGCGGCACCCGGAGGGTACGCCGAAGTGCAGGCCAGGCTCGCAGAAGCGCGCCCGTCGGTGGCCGGTTATCTTTCGGCGTATCAGCGGATCTGGAACGAATGCCGGAAAGCCGCGGACGAGGCCGACCTCGTGACCTGGCCGGACTATCCGATCCGCTACGTTCCCATGCCCGATCAGACTCGCGACGCCGCGCCGTTTCTCTACTACCTTTTCTATCGCTCGCCCGCCGCGTTCGATCGCATCGCCATCCACGACTATGTCGTAACACCGATCGACGACCGCCTGTCGCCCGAGGAACAGGAGCGGCGCCTTCGCGCGGCCAATCACAGCGTCATCAAATTGAATCACGTCGTGCATCACGGCGCGATCGGGCACCACGTGCAGAACTACTACGCGTATCACGGCGAATCCGAGATCGGACGGGTCGCCGCGATCGATTGCGCCAGCCGCATCGGCATGTTTCTCGGCGGGTCGATGGCCGAAGGCTGGGCGTGCTACGCGACCGATCTGATGGACGAAATCGGTTTCCTGGACGCCGACGAAGCACTGGCGCAACAGCACACGCGCGCGAGGCTCCTGGCTCGAGCGGTCGTCGATCTCGGCCTTCACGACGGCTCGATGACCTTCGACGAGGCCGTCGCCATCTATCGCGACCGCGTCGGGATGCCGCTCGAGGCGGCGCGCGGCGAAGCGTGCAAGAATTCGATGTTCCCGGCGACGGCGATCATGTATTGGCTTGGAACAGAAGGGCTCCATCGTCTTCGGCGGGCGCGCGAGCGAGCCGAAGGATCGGCGTTCTCTCTGCGGCGCTTCCACGACCGCGTGCTCTCGTACGGATCGATTCCGGTCTCTTTGCTGGAACGAATCTGGTGAAGCTCTCCGCCGCATCGGGGTTGGCGCTGGCAATCGCCGCAGCCGCGACCATCAGCGGTCTTGCGTGCCGCGGGCGTTCGGGCGGCGTCGCGCCATCCAACGACCTCCTGATCGTCGGCTACGATCGCGAGCCCGACACGCTGAACCGGTTCAGCACGCACATCCTCGAGGACATCCAGACCTGCATCGTCGAGGGATTGACGACGACCGACGAGCAGATGCGGGTGGTGCCGCTGCTGGCGACCGAGGTGCCGACGATCGACAACGGCGGCGTGCGGCTGCGCGCCGACGGCGGCATGGATGTCACGTGGAAGCTTCGTCCACACGTGAAATGGCACGACGGCGAGCCGTTCACGTCCGCGGACGTGCAGTTCACGGTCGACGCAATCAACGGTCCGAACTACAACCCCGAAAGCACCGATGGTTTCGACCGCATTACATCAGTGGACACACCCGATCCGCTGACCGCGGTCGTGCACTACAAGGAAATCTACGCGCCGTACGACATTCAGTTCATTCGAGGAGCGCTGCCGAAACACGTGCTCCAGGGGCGAGACATCGACCGCGCCCAGGACTACAACCGCAACCCGCTCGGCACCGGACCGTATCACGTAGTCGAGTGGAAGGCCGGCGAGCACATCCTGCTCGAGCGTGTCCCGCACTACTGGCGCGGCGACGAGTACCCGAAGATTCGGCGCCTCCTGTTCCGGTTCGTGGCCAACACGAACACACGCATCAACCAGTTGAAGAGCGGTGAGGTTCACGTCGTCGCGCTGGTGCCCTGGGACAAGTATCGCGAGCTCGCCGAGATGAAATCGACCGTCATCGCGCGAACGCCGGGCAACGCGTACGAGCACGTCACGCTCAACGAACAGCGCTACCCGCCGTTTCAAGACATCCGGGTCAGGCGCGCGCTCATCTCGGCGCTCGATCGCGACGAGTACGTGCGCACGATCCTCGATGGTCTGGCGCCGGTCGCGCTCGGACCTATCCAGCCGGTCTCGTGGGCGTATTCGGACCAGGTTACGCGCCATCCCTTCGATCCGGCCCGTGCCCGCGCGCTGCTCGACGAGGCGGGATGGACAGCCGGCCCGGATGGCATTCGCCAGAAGGGTTCGGCGCGCCTCGCGTTTACGCTCATCACACAGGCGGGCTATGCGATCCGCGAGAACATCGCGCAGGCGATCGAGCGGCAGCTTCGCGACGTCGGAGTCGACGTCAAAGTCGAGCTCCAGGATGGAACGGCGATCAGCGCCATCTGGTTCGAAGGCCGCTTCGAAGCGATGCTTCACTGGTGGCAGATGCCGTCGGACCCCGAGCTGACGACGTTCTTCGCAGCGGACCGGACGCCGCCGGCCGGACGCAACATCAACTATTTCAAGAACGAGGAATTGACCACGCTGCTTTACGCGTCGGATCGAACCGTCGATCGCGCCGAGCGCAAGGCTCTCCTTACACGCGCGCAGGCCATCGTCGCCGATCAGGTCCCCGAGATTCCGCTGTATACCGTCACCCGGCTCGACGCCGTTCCCGCCACACTCGCGCACTTCAAAGGCAACCCGACGAACACGGGGATTTTCTGGAACGTGCACGAGTGGGAAATCAAATAAGCTCAAAGGCGTGACGCGCCTGCTCGTCCGTCGTTTCATCCACGCGATTCCACTGCTGTTCCTCATCTCCGCGCTGGTCTTCCTGCTAATCCACGCGGCGCCCGGCGGTCCGCTCGCGATGTATCTCGCCAACCCGAACGTCCGTCCGGAGGACATCGAACGGCTTCGGCGCGCGCTGGGACTCGATCGGTCGCTCTGGCTTCAGTACTGGTCGTGGCTGGCCGCGTTCGTTCGCGGCGATTGGGGATTCAGCTTCAGCGACGGACGGCCGGTCGCAAGCCGCGTGCTCGAGCGTTTGCCGGCGACGATCGAGCTGATGGGCGTGTCGATCGTCTGTGCGATGGCGCTGACGATTCCGGTCGGCATCTGGTCCGCTCTGCGCCGCGGACGCTGGTTCGACCGCCTGACCACGGTGACGTCACTCGTGGGCGTGTCTCTGCCGGGATTCTGGTTCGGCCTTGTGCTGCAGATGATCTTCGCGATCGCACTCGGCTGGCTGCCCTCGTCGGGCCGCAGCACGCCAGGCGCCGACGACTTCGCGAGCCATCTGCTGCACCTGGTGATGCCGACGACGGTGTTGGCGTTCGTGCTCGCGGCAGGCTGGTCACGATACCTGCGCGGCTCGATGATCGAGACAATACATCAGCCGTTCATCGCCGCCGCCCGGGCGCGAGGCGTCCCGGCGCCGCGCATCGTGCTGGTCCATGCGCTGCGGAATGCGCTCGGACCGCTGATTGCGATCGTCACCGTGGATGCGGCGCTCCTCGTCTCGGGCGCCGTCGTCACGGAGAGCGTGTTCGCGTGGCCCGGCCTCGGGAGCCTGTTCACCGAAGCCCTCGCCCGCCGCGACTACACTGTCCTCATGGCCCTGCTCATGCTGTCGTCGGTGGCCGTCGTCGTGTTCAACGTGGCCGGGGATCTCCTGCACGCGGCCCTCGACCCGCGCGTGGCCGCGTGATGCGGCTGCCGGCCGTTGTTCTCGCGTGTCTGCTCGCGGCAGCAATCGCGGCGCCGTGGCTCGCGCCGTACGCGCCCGATCGCATCGACCTCTCGAGCCGCCGCGCCGCACCGTCGGCGGCCCACATGTTCGGCACCGACGAGCTCGGACGAGACGTCCTGACGCGCGTGCTGTACGGCGCGCGCATTTCACTCGCGGTCGGCCTGCTGTCCGCGCTCGTCGCAGGCGCGAGCGGCGTTCTCATCGGCGGCGTCGCCGGGTATGCGGGCGGAGCCGTCGACGCGGTGCTGATGCGGATCACCGACGGCATCCTCGCGGTCCCGAGGCTGCCGTTGCTGATGATCGTGTCTGTCGTGCTGCGACCGTCGGTCCCACTTCTCATCGTGCTCATCGGCCTCGCCGGCTGGATGGAAACCGCGCGCGTCGTCCGCGCGGAATTCCTGGCGCTCGGCAGCCGCGGATTCGTGGAAAGCGCGAGAGCGGCCGGCTCCGGTCATCTGCGTGTCCTGTCGCGGCATATGCTCCCGAACGCGGCGCAGGCGATCGCGGTCTCGCTCACCCTGGCCGTCGCACGCGGGATCCTGCTGGAATCGGCGCTCAGTTTCTTTGGCGTCGGCGTGCGCCCTCCGCAAGCGAGCTGGGGCAACATGCTTTATCAGGCGCAGGCGTCGCTCGGCACCGAGCCTTGGCTTGCGCTCGCGCCGGGCCTGTTCATCCTGATGACGACGGTGTCCGTCAGTTTCGCCGGCGATCGTCTCGCGCGATCTCAGGTGTAGCGCAGGCCTGCACTACTT
>DASSGK010000469.1:0-2025 GCA_035693505.1 Vicinamibacterales bacterium | reverse complement strand
AGATCGATAATGGCCTCCTCGAACCCAAGATCGGCGACCTCGATAAGTTCGTCACCTGGAGCGACAATCCCGGCCTCGTTCTGAGCTACATCGATGCAACCCCGCTTCCCGAGGGCCAGCTTGCGCAACAGTTCACGCTTTGCGACCAATTCTTCCATTCTGCGTACGGAGGCTCGTTCCTGAATCACCAGTGGTTGATCGCTGCGCAGACGCCGCCGTGGACTGCGCCGATTCCGTCCGGATGGCAATCGAGCTACGACGCCACGACAAAGGTGCTGAAGGACAATCAGCTGACATTCGACGGCAAGTACGCCGTCAATACGATTCAGCCGCTGCTCGCACCGTTCTCGCCCGGGACTGCCACGGACAAACGGCTGCTCATCAATAATTCGGATCCGAGTCAGCCGGGTTACACCGAAAACATCGGCAATCGACTCGACGCGGCGGGAGTCGACTGGCGCTGGTATTCAGGCGGGTGGAACGACGCGCTCGCAAACAATGTGACCGCCAATGCCAACCTTTTCCAATTCCACCATCAGCCCTTCGCCTACTACACGAAGTACGCTCCATTCCAGACGGCCCCCGCAGGGAACTACTCGAATGCGTTTCCGCCGACTCTGAACCCGTTGACCACAGGTCCGAACGCGCACCTTCAGGATGAGACGAATTTCCTGAACGATGTCGCCTCGGGGAAGTTGCCGCCGGTGAGTTTCGTCAAGCCGATCGGCAAGAACAACGAGCACCCAGGGTACACCGATGAGCTTACGGGCCAGCAGCACGTAGCCGACCTCGTAGCAGCCGTGCGAAAGAGCAAGATCTGGGAGGACGCGGTCATCATTATTACTTACGACGAGAACGGCGGCCGCTGGGATCACGTGCCTCCGCCGGTGCGCGCCGACGGATGGGGCGTCGGCGTTCGCGTCCCCACGATCATCATCTCGCCCTTCGTGGGGAAGGGTGTCATCGACGGTCACGAATATGAAACCGTTTCCATCCTCAAGCTGATCGAGCGCCGTTTTGACCTTGCGCCGCTTGCCGCACGTGACGCGGACCCGACGGTGAGTGATCTGACCACCGTCTTCGACTTCGGGCACGGCGACGATTGACCGCGGTCCGCGGGCCAGATAGGGCGTCCTCCTTTCGCCAGGAGGGACGCCCTTGTATATTTACGAGTCGATAGAAAGGCGCGACCGTTCGGATTGACCGGCGCAGCTCGGGCCAGTAAGGATCTGCACACCGAGGCACCCAATTGATGTCCGCTCCGAGCTCGGGTCCCCTACTCACGATCGACGTGATCTCGGACGTCGTCTGTCCGTGGTGCTACATCGGACGGCGCCGGCTCGACACGGCGCTCGCGCAGTTCGCTGCCGAGGAGCCGCAGGTGCGCCCGCTCGTGAGCTGGCATCCGTTCCAGTTGAATCCGGACCTTCCGCGCGAAGGGGTCGACCGCCAGGTCTATCTGGCGAGGAAATTCGGCGGCACCCGCAGCGCCGCGGATATCTACGAGCGCGTCCGGGCTGCGGGCAAGTCCGTTGGCATCGATTTCGCGTTCGAGAAGATCGCGCGCCAGCCCAACACGCTCGACGCTCATCGCCTGATCTCCTGGGCGCAGGCGCAGGGGAGTGCCGAGGAAGTCGTCGAGCGCCTGTTTCGGGCGTACTTTCTCGAGGGACGCTTCATCGGCGATCGCGATGTCCTGGTGGCGGTGGCCGGCAAGGCGGGATTCCCGGCTCAGGCCGCCGAAGCGTATCTCGGATCTGGCGAAGGCGCCGCGGCGATCGCCGAGATGGATCAGCGCGTGCGCGAGCTCGGTGTGACCGGCGTGCCGTTCTTCATCTTCGGCGGCAAGCTCGCCGTGTCCGGCGCGCAAGAGCCGCACGTGCTTTCCGGAGCGATGGCGCAGGCATTGCGGCAAACCGACGAGCCGGTTTCGACGTGACGCAGTGCTCCCGTTGATCGAACCCCGCAACCCGCCGTCGCGCGCGGGCCGTCGGCGGGCCCTAGAACGCGCGCGTCGTCGAGCAG
>DASSGK010000468.1:0-2182 GCA_035693505.1 Vicinamibacterales bacterium | reverse complement strand
TCGTGAACGCGATCTCCTTCGATCCGTCGTACGCCGCCCGCATCGGCTGCTTGCCCATCTCCATGTGGCGGACGATGTTCTCCAGCATCACGATCGCATCGTCGACGACGAAGCCGACCGAGAGGGTGAGCGCCATCAGTGAGAGATTGTCGAGGCTGTAGTCGAGCAGGTACATCACCGCGAACGTCGCGACCAGCGACGCCGGCAGCGCCAGGCTGGGGATGATCGTCGCCGAGACGTTGCGCAGGAACAGGAAGATGACGGCGATCACGAGCCCGATGGTCAGCAGCAGCGTGAATTTGACGTCCGAGACCGACTCGCGAATGGCGACCGAGCGGTCGGTGCGGACGTCGAGCGAAACGGCTGCCGGCAGCTGCTCGCGGAAAGTCGGCAGCAGCTGTTTGACCGCGTCGACCACCTGCACGACGTTGGTGCCTGGCTGCTTCTGGATGGCGAGATAGATCGTCCGCTGTCCGCCGTACCACGCGACGCTCTTGTCGTTCTCGATGCCGTCGTAGACGTGGGCGACTTCGTCGAGACGTACCGGGTTGCCGTTGCGGTAGGCGATGATCACCGGTCCGTACGCGGCTGCGCGCATCAACTGGCCGCTCGCCTGCACGACGTAGGTCTTGTCAGGGCCGTAGATGGTGCCGGTCGGCAGGTTGACGTTGTTGTTCGAGATCGCGGTGGCCAGCTCGTCAAGCCCCACACCGTGCGCCGCCAGTTTGTTGGGATCCGCGTCGATGCGGACCGCGTACTTCGCGGCGCCGAAGACGTTCACCTGCGCGACACCGCTGACCATCGAAATGCGCTGCGCGATCGTGCTCTCGGCGTACTCGTCGACCGTCGACATCGGGAGCGTCGCCGAGCGGAGGACCAGGAAGAGCACCGGCTGGTCGCCGGGGTTCACCTTCTGGTACGACGGCGGCGTCGGCATCTGCGGCGGCAGCTGGCGCGCCGTCTTCGCGATCATCGAGTTGACGTCCTGCGCCGCGGCGTCGATGTTGCGGCTCAGGTCGAACTGCAGCGTGATGTTCGTGCTGCCCTGCGAGCTGGTGGAGTTGATCGAGTTGAGACCGGCGATGGTCGCAAACTGCTTCTCGAGCGGAAGCGCGACGGCCGACGCCATCGTCTCCGGGCTCGCGCCCGGCAGCCCCGCGCCGACCTGAATGGTGGGGAAGTCCACCGTCGGCAGGTCGCTGACCGGCAGCTGCTGGTACGACAGCGTGCCGAACACGATGATCCCGAGCATGATCAGCGCCGTCGTGACAGGGCGCTTGATGAAGAGAGCGGCAAGATTCATGACGTGGCCTTGTCCGGGGTGCCGTTCTTGATGCTGACGCGGGTACCGGGGTTCAAGCGGAGCTGACCATCGGTCACCACGGTCTCACCCGGCTTCACGCCGGTTTTGATCACCGATTGATCGCCGGCTGTGCGTTCCACGGTGACAGGCCGGAGGTCGACGGTCTGATCGGATTTGACGACGAACACGTAGGTGCCCTGCTGGCCGGTCTGCACCGCGAGGGAGGGGACCACGATCGCGTTTGGTTCGGTCGAGAGCGTGACGCTCACGTTGACGAACTGGCCGGGCCAGAGGTGGCGGTCCGTGTTCGGGAACGTGCCTTTGACCTTGATCTGGCCTGTCGTCGGATCGACCGCGTTGTCGATGAAGTTGATCAGGCCTTCCGCGGGCGCTCCTTGATCGTTTGGAGGGAGCGCGGTGACGGCGAGCTTGCCCCTGGCCATGTAGCGCTTCAGGTCGGGCAGCATCGCCTCGGGTACCGAGAACGACACGTAGACCGGCGTGATTTTGTTGATGGTCACGATCGGCGTCGTGTCGGTTGCTCGGACGAGGTTACCTGGATGCACTTGCAGCAGGCCGGTCTTGCCCGTGAGCGGCGCGCGGATCGTCGCGTACTGCAGCTGGACCTTTGCGTTTTCGACGTTGGCCTTGTCGAGCTCCACGGTCGCGTCGAGCGCGGCCGCATTCGTCATGATCTGATCGACCTGTTCCTTGGTCGCGATTCCACGCTTCAGCAGATCCTGATATCGCGTCGCCTGAGAGCGGGCGTTGGCGGCCTGGGCGACATCGCGATCGAGTGCCGCCTGCATCTGTTGCAGCGCAGCCTCGAGCGGCCGCTTGTCAATCGTGACGATGACCTGTCCTTCCTGCACCTCATCG
>DASSGK010000467.1:0-17807 GCA_035693505.1 Vicinamibacterales bacterium | reverse complement strand
CACCCGCCGCAACCACAGACGGTCTCGCTCACGCTCGCCGAGGCCGTTCAGCGGACGATCGAGCACAACCCCGATCTGACGATCGTCCGCCTCGGCACGGAGGTCGAGGCGGCGCGCGTCGGCGAGAGCCGCGGCGCCTATGCGCCCGTCTTTTCGACGACGCTGGGACGGTCGCGCAACGTGACGCCGCCGACGAACTATCTGCTCGGCGACGCGGGTGTGGACGTGAAGGACTGGTTCTCGACGACCGGAGTCCGTCAGCGTCTGCCGTGGGGCTCCGGGACATGGAGCATCTCGTGGGATTCGGCGCGAACGACGACGAACAATCCGATCGCGAGCGTCGATCCGAACCTTCAGTCAGGGGTCGTGTTCGCGTTCTCTCAGCCGCTGCTCAGAGATCGCCGGATCGATGAAGCACGTGCGCAATACATCATCGCCAGGCGCGGGCAGGACTCGTCCGAGCTCAGGTTCCGCGAGTCGGTGGTACGCACGGTGGCGACGGTCAAACGTGCCTACTGGACGTTCAAGGCGTCGATCGCCAACGTTGGCGTTCAGCAGCGCTCTCTCGAGCTCTCGCAGGAACTGGCGCGGCAGAACCGAATCCGGGTCGAGGCGGGGCAGCTGCCGCCGCTCGATCTGGTCCAGGCAGAAGCCGAAGTGGCGCAGAGGCGTGAAGGGCTCATTCAAGCAAAGGCGATCGCCGACGATGCCGAAGACCATCTGCGCCGGCTGATCATGGATCCCGGTGACGCCACGTTTTGGAACGCGCGGCTCGATCCGGTGGACGAGCCGCCGGATCCAGTGGGCAATCCCGATGTCGACGGCGCAGTCGCGAACGCGCTCCAGTCCCGCTACGATCTCGCACGCGCCGGGCACGACCTCGAGAATGCGAAGACCAGCGTCGCCTATCTCGACAACCAGCGGCTGCCCGACGTGAGGCTCGAGACATCGTACGGCAGCAGCGGCCTGGGCGGTGTTCAGCTGCTGCGGACGGGAACGTTTCCCGGCAGCGTGATCGGAACCCGCGACCGCAGCTTTGCGGAAGCATTGGGCCAGTCATTCACGCCGGACTACCCGGCGTGGAGCGTGGGCGTGACGGTCAGCTATCCGCTGGGACACAGCTACGAAGACGCCAGCGCCGCGCGGGCGCAGGTCGAGCGCAAACAGGCAGAGGCGAGGATCGCGAGCCTCCGCCTCGAAGTGGCGGAGTCGGTCCGTCAAGCGGCCCGGCGAACGCGAAGCGCAGCTGAGCGGGTGGACGCGGCGCGCGCCGGCGCGACACTTGCCGAGCAGCGGTTCAACGACGAGAATCGCCGGTACAGTGTGGGGCTGTCGACGACCTTTCTCGTCACGCAGGCGCAGCGCGATCTGCTGCAGGCACAGGTGACCGTCCTGCAGACCACGCTCGACTACCAGTCGGCGATCGTCGATCTCGAGGCGGTGCAGTCCGCGTCCCCGAACGGCGGCGAGTCAGTCGGTGTCCGCGGTGCGGACATCGTGCTCCTGCCGACGCCGTCGCCGCGCGGTCTCTTCCGTCCGAACGCTGGACAATGAGATGAGCCATGGGCAACAGCATTCACGATGACATCGTCCGCGCCGTGTCGGCCTGGCCGGGAGTGACGGCCGGGCCACACCGGTTCGGCGGCACCGAATTGCGAGTCGGCGGGCGCGAACTAGGACACGTGCACGGGAGCAGGCTCGCCGATCTGCCGTTCCCGCTGCTCGTTCGCAACGAGCTCGTCGCCGCCGGCTGGGCGGAGCCGCATCACATCTACCCGGAATCCGGTTGGGTCAGCGTCCCGATCAGGGGTGAAGACGATGTGGAGCACATCGTCAAACTGTTTCGGATGAACTACGAGCGGCCATGGAAGGCCGCTGGTTCCGTGAGCCTCGAGGCCGCGCGGTGATCTGGTTCGCCCCCTGATATCGCGTTGAGATCTGAACGTCCTTGCCGGCCGCACCTGTTGCGGCAGCCGAGCTGCCGTTTACGGTAGAGGCTGGCGAGACGTGTGACGCGAAAGGGGCGACTCAATGTCAGCGATTGACGACAAATACGCGGCACTTGGTGGCGCGAGCGGGTTCCTGGGCGCTGCACAAACTCCTGAACTGACGACGCCGAATGGCCTTGGTTCGTATCGGCACTTTGCGGGAGGTTCGATTTACTGGAAGCATGTCTTTCCGCTGGCCCAGGAGGTGCACGGGCTGATTCGCGACAAGTGGGCCTCGATGGGCTGGGAGAACTCCGTGCTGGGATTTCCCACCAGCGACGAGACCTCCGTTGCCGGCGCGCGCGGACGCGCGAACACCTTCGAGGGCGGCATCATCTCCTGGACGCCGAACACCGGAGCGCATGAAGTGCACGGCGCGATCAAAGCGCGCTGGGTTGATCTGGGTCGGGAAGGAGGGTTGGGCTTTCCGTTGACCGACGAACTGGTCACGCCCGACACGCGCGGCCGGTACAACCACTTCGAAAACGGATCGATCTATTGGACGCCGACGACCGGTGCGCACGAAGTCACCGGCAGTATCAAGGCAGACTGGGCGGCGGCCGGCTGGGAGCAAAGTCCTGTCGGCTATCCCGTCGCCGCTCCGTCACGCATGCAGCCCAACTCGGTAGCGTGTGACTTTCAGGATTTTGAACGCGGCAGCATCTACGATTGGTTGAGCAACGGCCTGCTCGTGACCCGGAATCCGTCGGTCGTGGCGATCAGCGGCAATCTGATCGACTGGAGTGTGTTCCCCAACACGATGGCGGATGGCGACCGCATTTCGATGTCGTTCTCCGGTCATCCGCCGAGCGGCAACACCCAGCTGACGCTCGCGGCGGGCCCGGGCATCACCTGGTGGAAAGCCGTGAGCATCTGGTCTCCGTCACGCGGCGACTTGACACAGGACGCGTGGACGCAGGATCAGCACACGTCCACCACCATCTCGATTCCCGTCACCCTGCTCGAGCCGAGCGACGTGTTCATCCAGTTCAAGAAAGCGAAGTTCCTTGGCGTTCATACGGGCATGTACTGGCTATCGAGAGCCGATCGCCTGATCGGGAGCAACGTCACGTTCACCTGGCTGAAGGACTGACGCTGAACCTGCTGTTCTTGCCCCGGACGGGACCGGCACGATAGCATCGCCGCGGCGTGTTCTTCACCGGTCCCATCTGGCTCTCGATCCTCATCCCGATCGTCTTCGCCCCGTTCCTTCTCATTGTTTCGCTCCTCGTCTCGCCCGATCGTGGCGTCTTCGACAAGTCCGTGTTGCTGTCCGCGACGGGAGTGGCGCTCGCGTACCTCACCGGCGGACCGCTGTTTACCGCGGTTCTCGTCGGCTTCGTCCTGTTCACCCATTGGATCGCCATCGCGATCGAACGTGCCGGCAATCCGCGGAGGCAGGCGTGGCTCCTCGTCGCCGTGGCCGCGCACGTGGCGATGGTGGCGGCGATCCTGCGCGGCGGCCTGATCGCCGGTCCTCTCGAACACGTGCCCGGGATGCTGGTTCCGTTCGGCGTCTCGTATTTCGCGTTTCACGGCATCGCCTACCTCGTCGACGTATATCGCCGAGCGGCCGCGAATCGCAGCCCTTCGCAGCTCGGCGTGCACCTGCTGTTCTTGCCGATGATTGTCGGCGGCCCCGTGGCTTATCGAGGCGTGACGCCTTACCTCGCGCATGGCTGGCCCAGCCTGAGCGACTACTCGTACGGAGTTCGGCGGCTGCTCATTGGCGCATGGAAGGTGTTCGTGATGGCCGATCTCGCCGGCCGGCAGGCGGACATCGCGTTCGCACTACGGCCAGCGCAGCTGAGCGCATCCATGGCGTGGCTGGGGCTCGCCAGCCTGACCGTGCAGATGTACTACGGGTTCTCAGGGTACGCCGACATGGGGATCGGGTTCGGCCGAATGCTCGGTGTGCGGCTGCCCGAGAACTTCCGCTGGCCGTACGTCGGTCAGACGCTGCGCGACTTCTGGCACCGCTGGCATCTGGGGCTGTCCGCATGGTTTCGCGAGTATGCCGATCTGCCCGGCGATGGTAAGGGCGCGCGCGGCTCTATCCTCCGCGAGGCGCTCTCCGTGTTGCTGTGCGGCATCTGGTACGGCGCGGGGTGGACGTTCGCGGTCTGGGGCCTGTTTCACGCAGTGCTGATCGTGCTGGAACGGTGTGGTCTCGAAGCGGCAGTGAAGCGTCTGCCGGCGGCGCTGCGGCATGCGTACGTCATGGCGCTCGTGATCGCGGGCTGGGTGATCCTGCGCAGCGAGACGCTCTCGAGCGCGCAGGTGTTCTTCAAGGCGCTTGCCGGCCTGAACGCGTCAACCTTGCGTGGCCGGCCGGCGGTCCCCATCGAGCTGTGGTGGGTGCTCGCGGCCGGGGCGATTGGATGCGCGCCGGTCTTTCAAGCGGTTCGTCGATGGACGGTCGCGATCGACGCGGTGATCCTGTCGCTGTTGATGCTCTTGTTCGCGCCCGTTCTCTTCGCGTGGCGATGCGGTTCGATCGTGGCGACTCCGGTGCTCCGGAGGATTCGACGCTGAAAGGGGTCGTGTGTATCCAGCGGTGCTGACGATTCATTCCTGGTTGCGGTGGGCGGCCCTCCTGCTGGGAGCGACGGCGACGCTCAATGCGTTTCACGCGCGCTCCGACACGGGCGAACGGCCCCGCGGTCAACGGTGGGACTGGGCCTTCATGCTGGCGCTCGACCTGCAGGTGCTGTTCGGCCTGCTCCTGTACTTCGGCCTGAGCCCGTTCACGACCGCGGCCATGAACAACATGACCGTCGCCGTGCACGATCCGGCCCTGCGCTTCTGGTCGCTGACACACGTGGTGACCATGCTCGTCGCGCTCGTCGCCGTACGTGCCGGCCGCGTGCTCGCGATGGGTGAACCGATGTCGCCCGCGCGCCGGAACGGACGCTGTCTCTGTTTCGGGATTGCACTGCTGGTGATGATGGCCGGCGTCCCGTGGCCCGGGCTCGCCTATGCACGGCCCCTCTTCAGGTTTTGACGTGCACCTTTTCGCGGCCCCGGCCGTTTTCGGCGGGGACCTGTAACGAATGGCAGGTGTGAATCACCAGGTGATCTGAGACAGTTACTGTCGGCCGTAGCATGTGGCCGACTCCTGGGGGTTCCGATGGCTTTGCGATACCGGGTGCTGCTGTGCGCGTCGATTGCCGCGGCGATCGCGACCCTGACGCCTGCGACCGCCCAGGCCAACCCGTTGTTCTACGACTACATGGACTCGCAGTTTGGTTTGGCCGGCGCGCCATTTCTCGGCGATACCTTCTCGATCACTCCGCTTCAGGCTCCCGGACTCCTGCCCGTCTACCAGATGAAAGTCGGCGACACCGTGTCCATCACCGCCGCGGACGGTGATGTCTTCGACTACAACGTCGCCTTGCTGACGAACTCACACGCCGATTTCATCGCGTCGTTCTATCAGGTCGGCGGTGGGGGAGCGGCGGGTGGATTCGTCGACACGGCGTCCCTGCTCGCGGGAAGAACGATCGAGGAGTTCCGGTTCACCCTGGATGCCTTCTACCATCAGTCGCCCGGCTTTGATGAAAACCATGACGGGAACTGGACCGACTACCTCGTCCTCGCGACGTTGGAGGTCTTCGGCGAGGGCGATCCGGTGAGCGTCTTCCCACAACCGCCGCGCGATCTCTCGCCCAACTTTGTCTGTCATTCAACGAGTCACTTCACCTGCCCGACCGACGGGATGCCATCCCCGGTTCCCGAGCCGGCATCGCTGGCCCTCGTGTGCGGCGGTCTTGCAGTCCTCGCGTCCAGTCGATTGTGGTTTCGATCGCGCTGCTAATCGCGCTGTTAGCGGGCTCGGCCGTCGCCGAGCCGCAGCCGTGCCTTCAATTCGAACCGGCCGTCACAACGATTGTCGGAAAGCTGATCCGAAGGACTGTGCCTGGCCCGCCGAATTACGAAAGTATAAAGGCCGGAGACGCGCCAGAGACCTACTGGTTCGTCACTCCGGCAAGACCGTTCTGCGTGCGTGGAACACCCGGCGATGATCTCAATCGCGCGGATGTCGCGAACGTCTCCACCGTCCAGCTCATTCTTCTGCACGATGAGTACAAAACTCAGGTCCGGCTGATGGGCCAGTCCGTGAAAGTGACCGGTACACTGTCTACCGCCATCACCGGTCATCACCACACGCCCGTGGTGCTCGAAGTCACGAAGATCGAACCATCGCGCTGACGCAGGCCTGAGGCCTGCGCCATGGTTCTGTCAGCGTTTAAGCCAGGGCCTTCGAGTACAGGGCGAGCAGACGCGTCCACGCTTTCTCCGCGGCCGGTTCGTTGTAGACCTGCGAGTCGGGCGGGCACCATCCGTGTGCGGCGCCGGTGTAGACCTCGATCTCCGCCGGAAGCTTCGCCGCCTCGAACGTTTCCTTCAGCGTCGTCTTGTCGGTCGGCGCGCGTTTGTCGTCGTTGTCGGCGATCTCGATCAGGAACTGCGCCTTTGTCTTCGACGCCTGAAGGTGCGGGCTGTTCGGCTGGGTCGTCACCAGCCCGCCGCCATGGAACGAGGCGACGGCGCCGACGCGATCGGGGACGGCGGCCGCGGTGCGGAACGCCATCGGTCCGCCCATGCAGTAGCCCTGCGTGCCGATCTTCTTGTTCTTGGCGACCGACGGCTGCTGATCGAGCCAGGCGACGAACGCCTTCGCGTCGGTCATGTGCGTGGTCTCGTTCAGCGCCTGCGCCAGCGGCATGACCTGCTGGATCGGCGTCGCCCCGCCGTTCTCCGCGGTCGGCGCCTTCTTCACTCGATAGAACGGGTTGACGACCAGCACCGCGTATCCGGATTCGGCGAGCCGTTTGCCCATCTGGCGCATCGCCGGCCGCAACCCGAAGATGTCGGGCCACAGCAGGACGCCGGGTGCCGTGCCGCTGGCGGGGTGGACGAAGTAGCAATCCGCCGTTCCGTCAGGCGTCGTCACCGTGACCTCGCCGTCGGTGACCGCGGCCGCGTTCGCCACGCGGGGCAGCATCAAGGCGATGCCGGCACCGACGAGCACGCCGAACTGCCGGCGCGTGACCAGCCCGCGCGCTTCGTATTCCTGTCGATCCCCCTCAAACTGATCCTGATCGCACATGGTCGCTCCTTCCGGGCGTAATGGTGCGTCAGCCCCGTGCGGATGACAAGATGCAAATTCGGCGGCGCCTCATCCGCGGCTAGGGGAGGCGGCCGTATTTCTTCATCGCCGCCAGGAGGCGATCCACCGGCAGCGCGTAGATGCGCAGATCGTTGGCGCCGGTCGTCGTTTCGGCCGCGAGGAGCGCGTTCGTAATCGCCGCTTCGGTCGCCTGGGCCGTGGCCTGGAACAGCGGCGAGATCCGGTCGTTCGGAAGCATCTGCACATTCGTCACCGGTTGATCGTTGAACCAGGCGCGCGGATTCGCGGTGGAGAAGGCGACGAAGATATCGCCGGAGCTGTTTCCCCCGAACCCGCCTTGCCGGCCGACGCCCAGCGACACTCGCGTGGCGATCCGTTTCAGCTGATGCGGCAGCAGGGGAGCGTCGGTCGCGACGACCACGATGATCGAACCCTGCTCGGGCGCTTCGTCGAGCGCGCCGCGACCGCCCTCGTCGCAGCGCGGCCGCGACGATCCGGCCGGGAGCGGATCACGGCTCGCGATGCAGCCGGCGAGGTCGGGAATCTCTTCTCCGACCGGCACGCCGGCAATCCGAAGGTCACGACGCGATCCGTAGTTGCATTGCACCAGGACGCCGACCGTGTAGCCGCCGTCCTGGACCGACAACTTTCGCGAGGCGGTGCCGATGCCGCCCTTGAAGCCGTGACAGACCATCCCTGTGCCGCCGCCGACGGCGCCTTCCTGCGGGACGCCCCCCGCGGCACGATCGAGCGCCGCGAGCACGTGCTCCGGCTTCACGTGAAATCCGTTGATGTCGTTCAACCCGCCGTCGTACGTTTCCGCGACGACCGGCAGCCACCACGGCTGCAGCACGTTCTTCTGTGACACTTCCCACTGGATAATGGCGTCGCGAACGACGCCGACGCTGTGGGTGTTGGTGATCGCCACGGGGCCTTCCAGCAGGCCGCTCTCCTGGACCCAGGTCGTGCCGGTCATCTCGCCGTTGCCGTTCAACGTGAACCATGCCGCGAAGACCGGCTCGGAGCGCGCCTTGCCGCGGGGATGAATCACGGTGACGCCGGTCCGCACCGGACCTTGCCCCACGACCAGCTTGCCGCTTCCCGAAATCAGCGTCGTGTGGCCGACTTCGACGCCGGCGACGTCCGTGATCGCGTCGAGCGGGCCGGGTGTGCCGCCGATTGGCAGCTTGAGATCGGTTTCGCGCGGCTTCTGCGCCTGCAGCGCGAGCGTAGCGGCCACGACCATCGCGAACGTGAGCATCGATGAGCGCATGACGGACCTCCGAATGGCGCTATCGTATGCGAAGGCGCGCAGCGCGCGCTCCTGCCCGATACAATGCGGCCATGACGCGACTGAGCCGCTGGTGTCTCGCCTCGCTCTTTCTCGCCGCCGCACATGCGCCGGCATTTGGACAGACGGCACGCGCTCCGGTTTCCCCATCGCACATCGTCATTCCGTTCCTGGCGAACGCCGGTAAGCCGGCGGCGCTCGAGTTCGAAAGCGCCGAGTGCGACGTCGACTCCGCCGGCACCAGCATGGACTGCATCTTCCAGCAGCTGTTTCTGACGACGTCGGAGGTCGCGCCCGACACGTGCCTTGTGACCACGAATCGGTACCAGCGCGTCTTCCAGCGTGATCCGCCGAACCGCTGGATCAGCAAGGAAGGGCCCGACGGCGTGTGCGGCAGCGTCGACATGGTCACCTTGCAGGACGGAGGCGGCGTCAGGTGGACGATGGAGACGCGCAGGATCGCGACCGCGAAAGATGCCGCGCCATCATGTCGAGCGCCTGACGGACCGCCCGAGATTCTCAGCTGGCAGAATGTCAGGAGACCGTTGCCCTGCCGCTTCGTTCAGCCGGGCGGGCTGAGCCGCTGACGCACGTCGTATTCCATGGAGCAGTCGATCGAGAACAATCCGTTGTTCGAAGCCTTCGCGTCACAAAAAACACGCGAAGCCGCGACTGCGCGCATCGAATCGCTCTCCACACTCGTCGACGCCGGTTCCTCTGACCTGCGCGGTGTCGGAAGCGCCTGGACGCGTGCGTACTACGGCGGCGATTTCGATCTGGTGGTGCCGGTCGCGGGGCAGACGGCTCTGTCGTTGGTCTTCGTGCAGTCGAAGGATGGAAACACCGGTGGCGGCGATCCGGCGGCGCTCGGAGGCGGTCCGACTGACCAGCATCTTATCTACGAAGGGCTCTCGCGTGTCGCCGCGGATGCGGTTCTTGCCGGCGCAGGTACCGTGCACGCCGGCGCGTTCTTCTCCGTCTGGCATCCGGAGCTCGTCGCCCTCCGGCAGGCGCTGGGTCTTCGACGGCATCCGTCGCAAATCGTGATCTCGAAGCGCGGACGTCTGAACTTCGATGCGCTCCTGTTCAACGTCCCCGGCGTCCCTGCCTATCTCATCGCCGGCGATGAATGCATGGCCGGACGCGCCGCGTGGCTGCGAGCCCGGCCGTGGGTCTCCCACATTCCCTTGACGGCCGGCAATCTCCAGTCGGCGATCGACCGGCTGCGGGATGTGGAAGGCATCCGCCGGATTTCCTCGATCGGCGGGCGCTTCACCGCGTCACGCCTGGTCGACGCCGGCCTGGCGCAAGATCTGTATCTGACGACGACAGCGGTCGAAGGCGGTGCGCCGGGAACGCCGTGGTATTCCGGCGTGGCCGTTCCGCAACTCGAAGTGGTTACGAGGAAACAGTGGTTCGACCACGGGGCTGTCATCACGTTCGAGCACTTCTTGATCAGAGGCCATCAAGCGTTTTCATCGGCGTCTCGACCGGCCGGCGTGTGACGATGGCCCGGGCCGCCTCGACGATCCGGGTGACCCGGCTGCGAGGCGGTTCCCAGTAGTCCACGCGATCCACCACCACCCGCAGCACCGTGGCTTCGCCATCGCCCTGTCCCGCAGGGAACCACGCGCGATACGTTGGGCGCCACAAACGGCCGATCAGTTCCACATCGCGTGACGCGAACGCACGGCCGGCGATCGCCAGGTAGCAATGCGAATCGCTGTCGATCGTCAACCCGACATCGGGACGGGCCACGACATGAGCGACTTTGCGCGAATGCTGGTGCGTGAGGAAGTAGATGTGCGGATCGTGTTCGAGCAGCAGCGGCAGCATCGGTCGCCCTGCGTGCCGGCCTCGATCGTCGAGCGTCATGAACATGGCGACGCCCGCGCGCTCGATCAGTCCCCGTAGTCTCCGGCGTTCCGCATCGCGGCGAGTCATCACCAAACGTTGAGCTTCCGTCCCTCCATCTCCGCTGCAAGCGTTGATCCCTGGCCGACTCAGGCCTTGTCCTTGCACAGGATCGCGTCGGAGGGTGTGATGAAACGATTTGGAATAGCGTGCGCCGCGTTGTTGATGGCGACCGCCGCGTTCGCGGAGCTTTCGAAGGATGAGGTAAAGAGACTGAGCGAGGCGTCGACGATTCTGACCGAGCTTCGGGGGACGCCGGAAAAGGGCATTCCGGAGGACCTGTTCACCAAAGCGCAGTGCGTGATGGTCATCCCGTCGATGAAGAAAGCCGCCTTCGTCGTCGGCGGCGAGTACGGCTCCGGCGTGATGAGCTGCCGCACGGGTGCCGACTGGAGCGGGCCGGTCTTCATGCAGTTGGCCAAGGGAAGCTGGGGCCTTCAGATTGGAGCCCAGCAGGTGGACCTCGTGCTGCTGGTGATGAACCGGCGTGGCCTCGACAAACTTCTCCAGGACAAGGTCTCGCTCGGCGCCGATGCTTCCGTCGCCGCTGGACCAGTCGGCCGATCGGCCAGCGCTGCAACGGATGCGCAGATGAGCGCGGAGATGCTCGCATACTCGCGCGCCCAGGGCGTCTTCGCGGGGATCGATCTGTCGGGCGGCATGTTACATCCCGACAAGGAGGCCGACGCGCGAGCGTACGGAGCCGGTGTCAACGCTCGCGACGTGGCGATGGGCACCGTGAAGGTCACCGCGCCGGTGGCAGCCGATCCATTCCTGCGCGCGCTGCGGCGGGAAGTCCGCGGCACCAGCGGCCGCAACTGACGGGTGAAAGAAGGAACCGCCGAGACCGGTTTTTCAGAGGCGGCCCGTCAGCGATAGGACGCGGCTTGCTCCGGCCGGTTCAGTTTTTGGTACAGCGTGACCAGTCTTGCGCGGTTGGCGGTGCGCTCGCGGCCCTGTGCTCCGGGCAGCGGGCGCAGCACCGCGTCGGCGTCGATCATCAGCGGCTCTGCGTCGGCATAACGTCCCTGGGCCAGCAACGACGCGCCGAGCAGGCTTTGCACCTGCGCGATCCGCCAATCGCCCTTGTCGATGAGACCCTGCCTGACACTCAGCACTTTCCGAAGCGCCGCCTCGGTCGTGGCGCCGTGGCCTCGCGCGATGTGGACGCGCGCGAGGTTCAGCATCATGGCGGCGACGAGTGGATGCGATTCGCCCAGTCTCGGTCGCGCGATGCCAACCGCCTTCTCGAACATATCCTGTGCCTCTTCGAGGCGCCCCTCGACTTCGAGGGCAACGGCGAGGCTGTTCAGAGCCGATGCATATTGGGGACGCTCCTCGCCGAAGGCCTGCCGCTCGATCTCGAGCGATTCGCGAAGCAGCGTCTCGGCGCCAGCGGTATCGCCTTTCTCTATCAGTACCTGTGCGAGGCTTCTTTTGGCCGCGCCGACGTTCGGGTAGTCAGCTCCGAGGATTCGTTCGGTCGTCGCCAGATTCTGCCGGAAGAGCGGCTCGGCCCCGGCCACGTCTCCGCGGTCCCATAGCAGCAGCCCCAGCTCGCTCTTGCTCGTCGCGGTTTCCTGGTGTTCGTCGCCGTAGATCCGCTGACGAATCGCCAGCGCCTCGCGAATGGGGCCTTCCGCTTCAGCGGCTCGCCCACGCTCCCTCATCACGCGCCCCAGTTCGACGAGGGTGATCGCCACTTCGTTGCGATCGTTGCCGAGCACGCGTCTCCGGATGGCGAGGCTCTCGACCAGCAGGGGCTCGGCTTCGGCAGGGTGTCCGAGCTGACGCTCGAGCACACCCAGATCGTTGAGGCTTTGCGCAACGCGCTCGTTTTGGGAACCGAACGTGCGGCGGCCGATTGCCAATGCCCGCTCGAGCAGCGGCAGCGCCTTTGTCTGTAACCCCATGCGCGAGTACGTCCGGCCGATCAGCGTGAACATCTCCGCCTGCACTTCCGGCTGATCGTTGAGGTCTCTCGCGATGCGCTCGGCCCCGAGGTCCAGCAGGCTTTGGACGGTCGGCTCCCTGACATCCGGTGTTCGATACGGATCGGCTCCTGTGAGGAGACCGGCGAGCAGCTCGCTGGTTCGCGACGCTTTCTCGGCCTGGACACGGGCGCGATTGCGCTCCGTGGCAAGCCGCATCGTGTAGAAACCGATGGTCCCGATGAACAACGTCGCCGCGACGGACAGTCCCGCGAGTCCCCGCCAATGGCGCCGCGCGAATTTCGCGGCCCGGTAGCTGACCGAATCGGGCCTGGCGGTAATCGGCAGATGATCCACGTAGCGCCTGAGGTCGTCGGCGAACTCCTTGACGGAGGCGTAGCGCTCCGACGGCTCCTTCTTCAGCGCCTTGCTGAGAATCGTCTCGAGATCGCCGCGGAGCTGGCGGCTGAGCCGTGCCGGCGTCGTCGCACGAGTCGACGCGAGCGCGGCCGTCGCGTCCGGCGAGGTGCCGTGCTGGACCGCAGTCGACGGACGCATCGGCTCGATTTCGGTCACCGCCTTGACGAACTCCGACGGCGATTTGGGTGCGATGCCGGCGGGGTGAAGGCCCGTCAGCAGCTCGTACAGAAGGACTCCCAGCGCATACACGTCGGTCGCCGTGGTGATCGGGCCGCCGGTGACCTGCTCGGGCGCCGCGTATTTCGGCGTCATCGCCGAACCCGATCCGTGCGTCAGCACACTGGCTTGCGGCTCCGTGTCGTCGGTGATCAGCTTGGCGATGCTGAAGTCGAGCAGCTTGACCTGTCCCGTCGTCGTGACGAGCACGTTGGACGGCTTCAGATCGCGGTGCACGATCAGGTTGGCGTGTGCGTGCGCGACCGCGGCTTGCACGTCGAGAAACAGCCGGATGCGCGCGTCGACGCTGAGCCGCTCCTCGTCGCAGTAGCGGTCGATATGCCGGCCGTCGATGTATTCGAGCACGAGGTACGGCTGTCCCGTGGTCGAGACTCCGGCGTCGATCAGCCTGGCGATATCGGGATGCGTGAGCCGGGCCAGAATCGTGCCTTCGCGCTTGAACCGTTCCTCGCCGCCCCGTCCCACCAGCGCCGCGTTCAACAGTTTCAGCGCGACCTGGCCTTCGAAACGGCCGTCGCTTCGCGAGGCGAGCCATACGGTGCCCATGCCTCCGTGACCGATTCGCGAGACCAGCGTGTACGCGCCGATCGTGACGCCGCTGAGCGGCAGGTTCCGGGGCTGGATGGGCAGCGCGGAATCCAGAAAGCCTTCGGCGCTGAGGCTGCGGTGTTCTTCGAGCAGCGCCGCGACATCGTCGGCGGACAGCGGGTCGTTTTCCCGCAGCGCGGAGAGCCAGGCGCCACGCTCCTCGGGCGGCAGATCCAGCACCTCGTCGAGGTGGCCGCTCGCCCGAATCCAGCGCCGACTGTCCATGGTGGCCATCTATGCTTCCCTGATCAGGGAGATCGGAAAACGGCGTCGAAAGACGACATCACAGCGCCGGAATCGGGTTCCGCAGCACATGGTGCAGGTAGATGCGCGCCTTTTCCCAATCGCGCTGCACTGTCCGTTCCGACACCCCGGACATCGCGGCGATCTCCGCGAAGGAGAAGCCGCAGAAGAACTTGAGGTCGACGATCCGGGCGAGCCGGGGATCGGCGGTGGCCAGTTCGTCGAGCGCGTCGCTCAGCGGAACCAGATCGGCGACGTCGGGAATGGATTCGGCGATGTCCGTGCGAATCGATGTGATCTCGAACTGGCCACCTCGCTTCTGCGCCTGACGGTTGCGGGCGTAGTCGATGATCAATCCGCGCATCACCCGCGCGGCGTACGCCATGAAACGGTTGCGGTCCGGGAAGGCCGTGCCTTCGCGACCCGAAATGTCGAGATACGCGTCGTGCAGCAGCGTGGTCGCACCGAGCGTCACGCCGGCGCCGCGTTTTGACAGCTCACGCCGCGCCATGCGGTGGAGCTCCTCGTACAGCGCGGTGAACAGGGCGTCGGCGGCCGCGTGATCCCCTAGCTCAGCCGAAGCGAGGAGCGTCGTGAGATCGGCGTTCACTGGAGTATGTGCGGAGTATATATCGCGGGCCGTGTCGCCTTTCGGGGTTCATTTTCGATATCTCAAGTAGGGACGCTTACAGAAGGATGTCGTCAGATGTCATGCACTGTGCTTGAAATGCCTGCAACTGCTCCACACGGCCTGAGAGAAGAGCGTGGGCTCAGCGCTCTCGCATTCACGCGATTGCTCGAGTGGCTCGACGATGGAGTCGATTCGTACGGCGAGAAGTATCTCGAAATGCGCCGCCGGCTGATTACGTACTTCGATCGCCGCAACCGTCCGTTCGCGGACGATCTGGCTGATGAAACCCTCAACCGGATCGGACAGACGCTGGAACGCGGCGGCACGATCGGGATCACGCCGCAGGCCCGCTACTGCTATGTCGTTGCCAAGTTCGTGTTGCTCGAGGATGTTCGCCGAAGCCAGCGGCGTGTCAGCCTGAATGAATCGTGGCACTCCGACGACGAGTCGCCGTCCCCGCAGAGCCTGGCGGCCGACCGGCGGCTCGAGGAATCGGTGACCCACGACGATCGCCTGGACAGTCTCGATCAGTGTCTCGAGGAGCTGACGCCGGAGCAGCGCACGCTGATCGTCGACTACTATCGCGACGATGGACGGGAGAAAATCACGCGGCGCTCGGACATGGCGAGGCGGCTGGGCATCACGATGAATGCGCTGTCCATTCGCGCGTGCCGGATCCGCGCGCAGCTGGAAGCTCGAATGGCGGCGGTCTCGCTGCGCGTCAGCCGAGCCGAACGTTCTCTGCCGTAACGATTCGATCCACCGCGCTCTCTTGCGCGACGATCCCTCACAGCCTGAACACGCGTCTGACCACGGCTCTTCCTCGCATCTTCACAAGAGGTGCGAGGTCAGCAGAGACGATGGTGGCGGACGAATTGCGTAGTGAAGGCCGGAGGGTTCATGAACAGCACATCAAAAAAATTCGCGGTGATCACCGGCGCGTCCACCGGCATCGGGTACGAGCTCGCCAGGTGCTGTGCCGCGGACGGATATGACCTGCTCATCTGCGCCGATGAGCCCGAGATCTTTTCGGCGGCCGATCGTCTGCGCACGAACATGACTTCGGTTCAGGCGGTCAATGCCGATCTGGCGACAGTCGAAGGAGTCGACGAACTCTACGGCGCCGCCAACGGCCGGCCCATCGACGCTCTGCTGGCGAACGCCGGCCGTGGTCTCGGTCACGCGTTTCTCGATCAGCAATGGAACGACGCCCGCCGCGTGATTGACACCAACATCACAGGCACGGTGTATCTGCTCCACAAAGTGGGCAACGAGATGCGCAGTCGACACGACGGCCGCATCCTCATCACCGGATCGATCGCCGGCTTCATGCCGGGGACGTACCAGGCGGTGTACAACGGCACGAAAGCGTTTCTCGACTCGTTCTCCTTCGCTCTTCGCGCAGAGCTGAAGGGTAGCGGCGTCACGGTGACGTGCCTGATGCCCGGTGCGACAGAAACCGACTTCTTCGAGCGCGCCGACATGCTCGACACGAAGGTGGGGCAATCGAAGAAGCAGGACGCGGCTGAGGTCGCGCGTATCGGCTTCGAGGCCATGAAAAACGGGGAGGGCGACGTGGTCAGCGGCTGGCAGAACAAGCTGCGTTCCGCGATCGCGCTCGTCACGCCATCGTCCGTGCTCGCCGAGATGCATCGGTCCATGGCTGAACCGGGATCAGGGGAGAAGCATCGATGAACAAAGCACTCGCGATCCAGGGACAGGAGCGTTGGGCATCGGCATTGGGCGGAGCCGCGCTCGTCCTGTGGGGCGCGCAGCGTCTGTCCACCCGCCGCGCCCGGTCCGGCGCCATGATCGCCACGACGGGCGCCGGCTTGTTGTGGCGAGCGTCGCGCGAGGGCGCCGCCTCGCGGCACGCCGGCGCGCGCGGGATCATTGTGGAGCAGGCTGTCGCCATCAACCGGTCCGCCGAGGATCTGTTCGCCTTCTGGCGGCGGCTCGAACAGCTGCCGACGGTCATTCCCGAGCTGAGATCCGTGCGCCAGATCGACCACCGGCGATCCGAGTGGGTCGCGTCCGTCGTCGGAGGACGGGTCGTACGGTGGCACGCGGAGATCATCAACGAGATGTCGAACGCCTTGATCGCCTGGCGCACCGTCGGCCGATCCGATCTCGAGACTCAGGGCTCGATTCATTTCGAGCCGCGCGACCACGATCGGGGCACCGTCGTGCGGATCAAGCTTCAATACGATCCGCCCGCTGGAGCGGCCGGCGCGGCGGCCGCTTGGCTTGCCGGCGAGTCACCGAATCAGGTGCTGCGGGAAGGCCTTCGCCGCTTCAAGCAGCTGATGGAGACTGGCGAGATCGCGACCACCGAACATCAACCGCGAGGTGCGCGATGAAGGCGCTGGTCTGGCATGGCAAGAACGACGTCCGGGTCGAGCGCGTCCCGGACCCGGAAATCGTGAACCCCCGCGATGCGATCATCAAAGTCACCACGACGGCGATTTGCGGATCGGATCTGCACCTGCTGGATGGCTTCATCCCGACGATGGAGTCGGGCGATGTGCTGGGACATGAGTTCATGGGCGAGGTCGTCGAGGTCGGCACCGCGGACACGCACCGGCTGAAAGTTGGCGACCGCGTCGTGGTGCCGTTTACCATCGCCTGCGGCGCCTGCTTCTTCTGCAAGCGCGAGCTCTGGTCCGCGTGCGACAACTCGAATCCCAACGCCAGGATGGTCGAGGCGCTGTACGGATACGCCGGCTCCGGGCTCTTCGGCTACTCGCACATGATGGGCGGGTACGCCGGCGGCCAGGCGCAGTACGTGCGCGTGCCGTTTGCCGACGTTGGTCCGATGAAGGTGCCCGACTCGCTCGAGGACGAGAAGGTCCTGTTCCTGACCGACATCTTTCCGACCGGTTACATGGCCGCCGAAAACTGCAACATCCAGCCGGGCGACATCATCGCCGTCTGGGGGTGCGGTCCGGTCGGTCAGATGGCGATCGCCAGCGCGTTGATGCTCGGCGCCGAACATGTGATCGCGATCGACTGCGTCCCTTCGCGGCTGCGGATGGCCGCGCGTCGCCCCGGCGTGATCGCGGTGAACTTCGAGGAAGAAGACGTGCTCGACCGTCTGAAACAGCTGACCGCGGGCCGCGGTCCTGACGCGTGCATCGAAGCCGTGGGCCTCGAGGCGCATGGTGCCACGCTCGACGCGTACTACGACCGGGCCAAGGCGGCGATGTTCCTGGCGACCGATCGGCCAACCGCGCTGCGGCAGGCGATTCAGGCATGCCGGAAGGGCGGCACGGTATCGATCCCCGGCGTGTACGGCGGGTTCCTCGACAAGATGCCGTTCGGCGCCGCGTTCGGCAAAGGCCTGACGTTCAAGATGGGGCAGACCCACGTCATGAAATACCTGAAGCCGCTGCTCGCGCGCATCGAGAAGGGCGAGATCGATCCGTCCTTC
>DASSGK010000466.1:0-3476 GCA_035693505.1 Vicinamibacterales bacterium | reverse complement strand
AGAAAATTTCAACGACCCGGAAAAAACCGCGGAGACCGCCGAGATCGCAGAGATAACGGTTTTACAGGAGGAACGGAGCAGCGGAGACGAACGGAGTGCATTGGGGATGCGCGCGACCGGAGGTCGCGTACCACTCCCTGCTCGTCTCTGCTCCACCGTTTCTCTGTGTGATGCCGTTCCCTCTGCATCCTCGCTAAGCCTTCTCCGCGGTCTTTGCGAGCTCGGCGGTTTCTTCTTTTCGTATCCGCGGCTTCAAGGTTCGAGGAACTCACGCGGCAGCAGCGCCAGCACCGGATAGCGGCGGCGGAGGGCGTCCACGCGGCGCGCGTATTCGATTTTGGGAAATTCTCCACGCATGTATCGCTCGCGCAGGGCGCGAATTTCGTACTTATACAGATCCCGGACGAAGTCGCGCACGAGTTCCGGCCGTGTCTCCTCGGTCGGGCGGACGCCGTGCACCAACAGGTGCGCGAGCACGTCGGCGCGATAGCGCACGCGCTCAGCCATCGAGCATGCCCAGGACGCGATCGAGCGAGGCGCGGATGCGAATGATGTGCTGCGGCCGGTTCAGCGCGTCGGCCAGCGCCGGCGGCTTCTCGACAGGCCGGCCGATGATCGGCTCGACGATCTCGGCGAACTTCGCCGGATGCGCCGTGGACAAGAAGACGCCAATCTTCCCATCCTGCCCATCCTGCCCCTCCCGCCTATCCTGCCCCTCCCGCCTATCCTGCCTCTGCCGCCCTCTGAGCCCCATATACGCGATCGCGCTGTGAGGATCGAGCAGGTACCCTCGCTGCTCGAACACCCGATTGATCGTCGCGCGGACATCATCGTCCGTGAACCGACAGCCGGTCACATCCGCTCGCATCGCGTCGAGATCGCTGCCGTACAACCACAGCATGCGTTCGAAGTTGCTGGGATGGCCGACGTCCATCGCGTTGGCGAGCGTCGCCTGCGATGCCCGTGGCTCGAATCGTCCGGTCTCGAGATACGCGGGCACGACGTCGTTGACGTTGGTCGCGGCGACAAACCGCGAGATCGGCAGCCCCGCGCGTTTGGCCATCAGGCCAGCGGTGAGGTTGCCGAAGTTGCCGCTCGGCGTCGAGAAGACGACGTGGGCGCCTGCGTGTCCCGATTGTGCCAGCTGCGCCATCGCGTGGAAGTAGTACACCGACTGAGGCAGAAGGCGGCCGACGTTGACGGAGTTGGCCGAAGTGAGGCGCATGCTGCGCCGCAGATCCGGGTCGGCGTAGGCATCGCGTGTCAGCTTGTGACAATCGTCAAAGCTGCCAGCGACGGCGTACGCGCGCACGTTGCTCTTCTCTCCGTTGAACAGCGTCAGCTGTGCTTCCTGCGTCGGGCTGACGCGGCCGTCGGGATAGAGAATGACCACGCGCGTGTTCGGCACGCCGTGAAACGCGTGAGCGACGGCGCTGCCGGTGTCGCCGGACGTGGCGGCGAGGATCGTGAGCGGATCGTCGCCGCGATGGCGCGAGGCCATGAGCCGCGCCATCACGCGCGCGCCCACGTCCTTGAATGCAAACGTCGGCCCGTGAAACAACTCCAGCGAGAAGAGCCCTGGCTCGACTTCGACCAGCGGAATCGGGAAATTCAGCGCCTCGTCCACGACGGCTTTGAGCGTCGCCGGTTCGAGGTCGCCTTGCGTGAACGGCGTGAGCGCACGGAACCCGATCCCGCTCAGCGTGAGCCGCGACAGATTCGCGAGCTCGTCTGGCGTCCACGGTTCAATGCTCGAGGGGACGTAGAGGCCGCCGTCGGGTGCGAGCCCCGCAAAGAGCGCCGTGGTGAAGGACACCGGGGGAGAGCCGCCGCGCGTGGTGACGAACTGCATATGCCGTGATACCGATTCGAAGACGCTTACGTCCGCACCGCGGACCCGGCCGGATCGACGCTCGAGATGACGCGGGCCCCGCGCGCGGCAATCGCCGACACATAGGTTCGCATGTCCCCGCCGATGTGCTGCGCCACGGCGGTGCCCATCGCGGTCGCGACCGCGTCGGCGGATGTCGCATCGCGGCACAGCGCGAACAGCGACGGCCCCGACCCGGAGAGACTGCACCCCAGGGCGCCGGCATCGGCCGCCGCCCGCTTGATCTGCGCGAGCCCAGGCACGAGCGACGCCCGGCGCGGCTCGGCGATCGCGTCCACGAGCGCCCGCGACATCAGATCGAAGTCCGACCGGTGCAACGCGTCGACGAAGGCGCCGAGATTGCCCCATTGGCGAATCGCATCGCCCAGCGCGACGGTGGTTCCGAGCAGCGCGCGGGCCCGCGCCGTTTCAATTTCGAGATTGGGGTGCACCACGACGGCCGTGAGCCCCGGCGGCACCGGCAGGCGCACGACGTCAGGCGGATTCGGATCCCGGACGAGAACGAAGCCGCCGTAGACGGCCGGCCCGATGTTGTCGCCGTGCGCGGAGCCGGCGCCGATACGTTCGCCTTCGAAGGCGCACGCCATCAATGTCTCGAGCGGCGTGCGCGCGTTGAACAGGCCATCGACGGCGACGACCGCCGCAACCGCGCTCGCAGCGCTGCCGCCGAGACCGCTCGACAGCGGCAGCCCCTTCCGGATGGTCAGCGCAACGCCGCGGCGTTCGCCGAGCAGATTCAGCAGCGCCTGTGCCGCGATGCCGGCCGTGTTCTTCGCTGCGTCGCGCGGCAGGCGATCCTGGTCGCCGGTGATCGCATCGATGCGGACGCCCGGTTCGGCGAGCCGCGCGGTCACCTCGTCGCCAGGCGCGTGCAGGGCGAAGCCAAGCACGTCGAAGCCACAGGCGACATTCGACACGGTCGCCGGCGCAAATGCGGTGACGCTCTCCATCAGTCAGCGGACATCTTACCTGCGAGCGCCGGAAAATGCGGCATGAGTGCCGCCAGCATCGCGGTTGCCTCGGCGAACGTAGGGCTGAAGCCCTGCGCCACACAAAGCGTCGGGTGCCGAACACCTGTGGCGCAGCGCTTCAGCGCTGCGGTAATTGCCCGAATCGTCAGCGGTGGTACCGCTGTCGGATGGTCGGAATCAGATACTCGCTGAACGCACGGTCGAAGTCGTAGGTCGGACGGAAGTCCCAGTCACGGCGGGCGGCGGAGTCGTCGACGGCGGCTGGCCACGAATCGACGATCCCCTGCCGCTTCGCATCCACACGGTAGTCGATCCTTGCGTCGGGGAACGACGCCACGACCACATCGCGAATCGCGGCGGCCGACGGGTTGAACGCTGTGAGGTTGTACGCGCTTCGCGTCAGGCGCTCGCGAGGCGCGGACGCCAGGGCCAGCAGCGCGTCCACGCCATCCGGCATCGCCATGAACGGAATCGTCGTGTCCGGCCGGACGAAGCAGTCGTATGGCTCGCCTTTCGCGGCGGCGTGGATCATCTCCGGCGCGTAGTCCGACGTCCCGCCTGACGGCAGCGTCAACGCCGAGATGAGACCCGGAAAGCGCACGCAGCGGAAATCC
>DASSGK010000465.1:0-7610 GCA_035693505.1 Vicinamibacterales bacterium | reverse complement strand
CGAACCTTGAGCACCCCGAGCACCTTTCGAACCTTGCGAACCCCGGGCACCCCGAGCACCCTTCGAACCTTGCGAACCCCGAGCACCGCGTTAACCCTGAGAACCTTTTACTTGGTTGCTGCCCCCCGCCGTTCGGCGGTCATCTTCTTGATCTCCGTGACACCGTTGTTCACGATGATGTCGATCAGATCCTTGCCGATTTCTTTGGTGGACTTTGTGGGATCGCCGGTGACGCCGTTGTTCACGCGCGGCGGTGCGTTCGGGTCGGCCGCACCGCGTCCGCCGCCACGGCCCGCTGCCGGAGGCGGAGTCTGACCCGCCGCGATCGCCGCCTGCCTGGCCATGCGCGCGTCACGCGCCGCCTTCCACTGCTCCGGCGTCTGACCGGTCGGATCGAACGGCATCGTCTTGTACATCGGCCGCACCCATGCGCCGGGCGACGGCTCGAGATACAGCATGATCGAGGTCTCGAGCATCGCGCCGTGGCCGCCGATCGGCAGCTTGTGCTCGTAGAAGTACATATCCACGTCGTCGTGCGTCTTGTTGTAGAAGTCGCTGACGTAGTAGACGCGCGTGCCCTTGGCCGACCACTTCTTGTCCATCTCCTCGGCGGCTTCCTTCATCTCGTTCTGTCCGCCGCCGTGATCGCCCATCACGTAGATGTCCTTGAAGCCGCTGCGCGCGAGACTGTCGATCTCGGCCAGCTGGACCTGCTTGAAGACTTCGGCCGGCATCTGCATGGCGCCGGGCTGGTCGGCCATCTCGCGATTCGCGTTGAGGCCGGTGGCGTTGACCGCGATCGGGAGGACCGGCGCGACCAGCGTCTTGCCCAGCTTGCGCGCGATCATGTCCGCGTGGCTCTTCGCCATCATGGTGTGGCCGCCGAGCACGTCCTGCGGGCCGCGCTCTTCGGTGCCGCCGGCCGCCAGGAGCACCGAGGTCCAGCCGTCCTTCAGCTTCTGCGACAGCTCGGTATGCGTGAGGAGTTCGATGTCGACGATGTTCGCGACGTTGACCTGGGCGAAGGCCGCCGAGGACACGAGCGTCGAGAACGCGGCGAGTGCAAGCGTCTTCTTCATGGTCTGACTTGATCCTCCTCGTGGTCGCGCCTCAGCACGACACGCACTTGTGATTGTTCTTTGCGCCTAGTGATTCCAGCAGCTTGATGGTGTCGGGATACGGCTGCGTCCGCTGGACCGGACCGTTCGCCATGTCGACCGTGGTCTGGCCGGCGCGGTTCACCGCTTTCGGATCGGCCCCCTTCGAGACGAGATATTCGATCATCTCGTTGTCGCCACGGGAGGCCGCGTTGTGCAGCGCCGTGTTGCCGTCGTGATCGCGCGCGTTGACGTCGACGTGCAGATCTTCGACGAGGAATTTGACCGCGGCCAGCATGCCGGTCGGCGCGAAGCGGTGCGCGTTGGCGGCGAAGCCTTCCCCGTAGCCTGCCCCTGCCGCGGCGAGCAGCGGCGGGATGCCCGGGCCTCCCGTCGGCAGCGGCCGCCCGGAGACGTCGACAGCCGGAGCGTCGCGATCGGCGTCGGTGCCCCGCGGCCTGGAGAACGGCTTGATGGTGGCGATTGCCGGATCCGCGCCGTACTGCAGGAGCAGCTTCATGGCGGCGATGTCGCTCGCGTACGCGGCGCGCCAGAATGGCGTCGCGCCGCCATCGTCGACTCGCAGCAGGTCGAAGTTGTACTGGGTGAACCAGGTCTTGCGTGAAAGGCGCGCGTTCGGATCGGCGTGCTTCTCGAGCAGTGCCGTCATCAGATCGAGATACGAGGTCTGCTGCTGCAGCTGCGCGCGCGGCTGCGGATAGAACATTCGTGGCGCCCACTCGATGTTGAGGACCGCGTAGAGAGGCGTGACGCCGCCGGCATTCGCAAGGTTCGGATCGGCGCCGTGCGCCAGCAGGTACTTCGCGATGTCGTACTGGCCGTTCACCGACGCGATGAGCAGCGGGCTGACGCGGTCGCCAGGGCTCAACTCGTTGACGTTCGCGCCGTGCTCGACGAGCGCTTCGACCGATCGGGCGCTGCCTTGCCGGGCGGCGAAATGCAATGCCGTCAATCCGCCTTGCGTGCCGATGAGCTCGTTGAACGCGAACGATCGCGTGACGCCGGCGACGCCGCGGCCGGCAGGAGCGGCGGCTGGCGGTGTTGCGGGCCGGGGCGCGCCGCTCACGCTCGCGCTCTTGGCGTTCTGCGCGTCGCGGATGTTGTTCTGGAGCGTTTCCTCCGGCGCGGTCACGCCCGTGAGATCGACCGCCTTGGAGGTGCGCGTCGCATCAGCGCCATGCGCGAGCAGTTCGTGCACGGCATCGGCGCGATCGAGCGCCGCGGCGAACATCAACGCGGTCTCGCCGTTGGCCGCTTCCACGGCGTTCGGATCCGACGATTGCTCCAGGAGAAGACGAACGGCTTCAGCCTTCCCCGACGCTGAGGCGAGCATCAGCGCCGTTGCGCCGGTGGTGGTGACCGCGCTGACACTCGCGCCGCCAGCGATCAGACGTCCCATGGCGCCGGCCTCGCCGGCCTGCGCCGCCAGGTGGAGCGCCGTGTACCCGCCGAGCCGCGTGGTCGCGCGGACGTTGGCGCCCGCGTAGAGCAGCGCGGAAGTGAGGTCGGCGTCGCCATGCATCGCGGCCCAGTGCAGCGCGGTCATGCCGTCGCCCTGCGCCGCGTTCACGTCCTTGCCGTCCTTCACGAGCGCGCGCACCGCGGCGGCGTCGCTCCGCATCGCAGCCGCCGCAACCGGCGCCGCATCGTCAGGTCCGGCGGCCAGCACGGTCATGAGGCTCAGGACTCCGATCGCGAGAACCCCGAGCACCGTTCGAACCCTGAGCACCCCGAGCACCTTGCGAACCCCGAGAACCCTGTTCGTCATGCCTTCACCGTATTCAGATCGAGGGGACCGGTGCTGTCGCCGAACGTGTCGACCTTCACCCCGACGCTCTGCAATCCCGCGAGCATCGCATTGGCCATCGGCGTGCCGTCCGGCGCCTTGATGTGGATGTTGCCTTTCAGCCGTCCGCCCGCGTGTCCGGCGAAGAACAACGGGCACCGCTTGTGGTTGTGCACGTTGGGATTGCCCATCGGCGATCCGTAGACGATGAGCGAGTTGTCGAGCACCGTGCCGTCGCCGTCGGGAATCTGTTTCAGCTTCTCGAGGAAGTACGGAATCAGGCTCACGTGGTAGCGGTTGATCTTCGCGAAGTCGAGGATGCGATCCTCGCGCTCGTTGTGATGCGACGCGATGTGGAAGCCGGTGGTCGCCCCGGCTTCCGTGAAGACGCGATTCGACACGTCGCGGCTCAGTTTGAGCGCGAAGACGCGGGTGATGTCGCCCGCGAATGCGAGCGCCTGAAGGTCGAACATCAGGCGCACGTGATCGGCATACGAGTCGGGAACGCCCACAGGCGCGGAAGGCAGCTCGCGCGCCTCGCCGCTGCTGTTGTGCGCCTCGACCTTCTGGATGCGGCGCTCAATCTCTCGCACGTGATCGAGGTAATCGTCGAGACGCGCGCGGTCGCCGTTTCCGACCTCGGCTTTCATCTCGGCGGCCGACGCCATGACCCAATCGAGCAGGCTCTTGTCCTTGCGACGGCGGCGGGCGCGCGCTTCCGGCGTCGCGCCGACGCCGAACAGCTGATCGAACACCGCGCGCGGGTCGCGAATCATCGGCAGCGGCTCTTTCGGCGATCCCCAGCTGATGGAGTCGGTGTACGCGCAGGAGTATCCGTAGAAGCAGCCGCCCGACTGGTCGATGCTCTCGATGCACAGCTGCATCGACGGGATCGGCGTGTCCTGCCCGGCGGCCTGCGCGTAGATCTGATCCAGCGAGGTGCCAGCGAACACATCCGAGCCTTGCGTCTGGTGCGGGTGCGACTGGGTGAGGAACACCGCCGCCGACCGGAAGTGATCCCCGCCGATCTCCGGCGCCGTGAACGCCTCGGCGTTGCGGCAGTCCGTGTTGCTGACGATGGTCAGGTACTCACGCCACGGTTCGAGCGGGGCCATCGCTGTGGGCGACAGATCGAACGCCGATCCGGCGTCGGCGGGCGACCACAGGTTTTTCTTCGCGCCGAACGCCGTGGCGCCAGCCACGCCGTGGACCATCTCCATCGCGACCAGCCGCTGCGGTTTGGCGGCGGCGCCGTCGCGCGCGAGCGCGGACAGCGCCGGCGTCATCGCGTCGAGCCACGGCAGAGCAATCGACACGCCGAGCCCCTTCAGCATGGCTCGTCGTGGAATATGTGTTCGTGTGAGAAACATCTGTGAGCGCTCCTTAGCGCGCGCGGGCCGTCGTCTCGGCCGGTTCGGCGGCGCGCCGCTGGAATGCCGCGCTGTTGACGATGCCGAGCACGAACGACGAGAAATGGAGATCCGTTTTCGCGGCCTGCCGGATGATCGCGCGGACGGCCGGCATGTCGTAGTACTCGACCCGCCGGCCGAGCGCGTAGGTCATGAGATTTTCCGTGAACGTCTGGAGGAACACGTCCTGGTGCTTCAGCAACGCGTCCCGGAGTGCGGCCGGGCCGTCCAGTTTCGTCCCGTCGTACATCACGCCCGCGGCATCCACCGGGACGCCGTTGTCCTTGATCCGCCACTTGCCGGTGACGTCGAAGTTGTCGAGCGCCAGCCCGAGCGGATCGATCACGCGGTGACACGACACGCACGCCGGGCTTTTCCGGTGTTCTTCCATGCGCTCGCGAGTCGAGAGCACCTTCCCGCCTGACGTGGCGTTGGTCGCCTCGAGCGCCGGAACGTTCGGCGGCGGCGGCGGCGGCGGCGATCCGAGCAGCACTTCCATGATCCACTTGCCGCGCATCACGGGCGACGTCCGATCGGCCACCGACGTCAGCACGAGCACGCTCCCCTGACCGAGGAGTCCGCGGCGCGTCTCGGGCAACGTGACGCGGCGGAAGGCCGGGCCGGTGACGTTCGGGATGCCGTAATGGCGTGCGATTCGTTCGTTCACGTACGAGTAGTCGGCCGTGATCAGGTCGAGCACGCTGCGATCTTCCCGCACGATGCTCTGGAAGAAGAGCTCGGTCTCGCGGACGAATGCTTCGCCGAGCGTGTGATCGTAGTACGGATACGCGACCGCATCCGGGAGCATGCCGTCGACGTCGGCGAGCCGCAGCCACTGCGCGGCGAACCGCGTGGACAGCGATTCGGCCCGCGGGTCCGCCAGCAGCCGGGCGACCTGGCGCTCGAGCACGCCGGGCGCGGTCAGGCGTCCCTGCTCGGCGATGCGCGTGAGCTCCGCGTCGGGACCGGTGGCCCAGAGGAAGAACGACAGCCGCGACGCCAGCGCGAGATCGCTCACTCGTTCCGCCGTCGGAGCGGCCGGCGCTGCGGTGGCTTGTTGCGCCGGAGTTCGCGGGGCCTGCCGCGCCGAAGCTCGCGTGCCCTCCACGCGAGCGGAGGCGGGCTCGACGCGGAACACGAACTGCGGGCTCGCGAGAATCGCTTCGAGCGCCGACGCGATGCCGCTCTCGAAGTCGCGCTCTTTCCGGCCCTCGGCGTAGAAGCGCATCAGCGCGTCGAGGTCGCGCCGCTTCGGCGGTTGCCGGAAGGCCTGCGACGCGAGGTGCGTGATGATGGTCGACGCGCACGCGGTTTCTTCCGAGGCTGCTGTCGGACGGCACGTGAAGATGCGGTCGCGGCTCGGCGTCGATGACACGCCGGTCACGCGCTGCGGCCCCACGATCGTCAGGTCCTTCAGGTGGGGCAGCGTCGTGATGCCGTACGCGACGCCGATCTGCGTATCCGCAAGCGTGTGATCGATCGGCGCGATGAGATCGTTGACCGGCCCCTCGAAGCGCTGGATGAACGCGGCGACGAGATGCTGCGGGCCAGCCGCCACGTGAATGGGCGGCGTCTTGAGGAACAGGCTGGTCGTCACCTCCGCCATGTTCGGATCGACGTCGAGCAGCGCCTTGCGCTCGCCGTTGATCGAGACGTCGATCTGCTCGCCTTTCGACGGGCCGCCGAACAGGAATCCGTCGGCGTTCCCGTGCAGCTCGATGCGGAACTCGTAGTCGCCGTCGGCGGGAAACGTGTGCACGACGGAGATGCCGCCGCGCGTGCCGAACGGCGCGCCGTCAACCCGCCGCAGCTGCGACGAGGTCTTCGGGACGCGGTAGTGCGCTTCGCTCGACTCCGCTTCGGGATTGCCGACGGCGAGCGTGGTCACCGTGCTCGCCGCGCGCAGGTAGCCTTCCATCAGCGCCGGCGACAGCGGCTGAGAATCCGCGACGTTGTCGAAGCCCTGGCTGATCGAGTCCGGCGGCAGCAGGCCGTTGACGTCGACATCGAGCGACAGCAGATCCTTGACCGCGCGCGCGTACTCGACGCGGTTCAGCCGCTGGAAGGGACGATGCCCCGGATTGGGCGCGGTCGCGGCTGCGCGATCGATGCGGCTTTCGAGCGATGTCGCCAGCGCGCTCAGCGCGGCCTCGTCGGGACGCCGCGCACCGGGCGGAGGCATCATGCCCGCGCGCAGCTTGCGAATCATCTTCTCGGCAACGTCCGCGTGCTGCACGGCGGCGGTCGCGTCGAACGACGCCAGTGACAGGCCGCCGGCCTTTCCGCGCTCGCTGTGGCAGCCTGCACAGTACTGCTTGACAAGTGCGGTTTGCGGATCGGTCTGCTTGGTCAGCGTAGTCTGCGCATCGGGTGCGGGTGCGGGCGAGGACGGAGCTTGTTCGGCTGCGAACACCGAGACGCCAAGGAGCCCGATCCCCGCGAAAATGAGGCTGCGATTCATGCGTCACCGAGTATACGAGCGATGAAGAAATCGGATCTCCATAATCTTGGTTTAGAGACGAACTTTCACATTCTTTGGGGTAGAACGCTTCAGACATTGCTTTACAATTTCGGGCACCACGATTCCCCACTCAGTGAAAGCGAGGCCTCAATGAAGTTCGTTCGACGCGTCGTATTTGGCGTGTGCTGTCTGCTGACAGCCGCGGCGGCGCACGCGCAAGTTCAGACTGGATCCATCGCCGGCGTCGTGACCGACACCAGCAACGCCGTGATGCCTGGCGTCACAGTGTCGGTGTCCGGCGACAAACTCATCGGCGGCGTACAAACTCAAACAACCGATTCGTCTGGCGCCTATCGTTTCGATCGACTGCCGCCCGGTTCATATAACGTCAAGTTCGAACTGCAGGGATTCCGTTCCATCGATCGCAACGCGATTGCCATCAGCGCCGCGTTCGTCGCGACCGTCAACGCGAAGCTGGAAGTCGGCAACGTCACCGAGACGATCACCGTGACCGGTGAATCGCCGACGGTCGACACGCGGTCGAACCTGCAGCAGACGGTGATGAACCAGGAAGTGCTCGAGGGCATTCCCTCGGGACGCGACCCGTGGTCGGTCGCCAAGGTCATCCCCGGCGTGCAGGTGTCCACCTACGACGTCGGCGGCACGCAGTCGTTTCAGCAGAGCTCGCTCTCCGCGCACGGCTCGAGCACCAACGACGTCAGCTACAACATCGACGGCGCGACGGTGAACTGGCCGGGCGGCGGCGGCGGCGCGACGATGATGTATTACGACCAGGGCATGTTCGAAGAGGTCAACTACATGACCTCGGCGATTCC
>DASSGK010000464.1:0-6627 GCA_035693505.1 Vicinamibacterales bacterium | reverse complement strand
TTCATGATGTACCTGCCGCGGCTGTGCGAGCACTGCCTCAATCCGACGTGCGTCGCGAGCTGCCCGTCCGGCTCGATCTACAAGCGCGAGGAAGACGGAATCGTTCTCATCGACCAGGACAAGTGCCGCGGCTGGCGCATGTGCGTCTCCGGATGCCCGTACAAGAAGATCTACTACAACTGGAAGAGCGGCAAGGCCGAGAAGTGCATCTTTTGCTATCCGCGCATCGAGGCCGGGCAGCCGACGGTGTGCTCGGAGACCTGCGTCGGTCGCATCCGCTATCTTGGCGTGCTGCTGTATGACGCGGACCGCATCGCGGAGGCGGCGAGCGTCACGCAGGATCGCGAGCTCTATGGTGCGCAGCTTGCGATCTTTCTGGACCCCAACGACCCGAAGGTCATCGACCAGGCGCGCGCAGACGGCGTTCCCGACAACTGGCTCGAAGCGGCGCGCCGGAGTCCCGTCTACAAGATGGCGGTGGACTGGAAGGTCGCGTTGCCGCTCCATCCGGAATACCGGACGCTGCCGATGGTCTGGTACGTTCCGCCGCTCTCGCCGATCAGCGCCGCCGCGAACGCGGGACAGCTCGGCACGTACGGCGAGATACCGGACGTCAAGGCGCTGCGCATCCCGGTCAAGTACTTGGCGAACCTGCTGACCGCGGGCGACACCGTTCCCGTCGTGCGCGCGCTCGAACGGATGCTCGCGATGCGCGCCTACCAGCGGGGCAAGCACGTCGATGGGCAGCCCAATCTCGCCGCGTTGCAGCAGGTCGACCTCACGCCGGCGCAAGTCGAGGAGATGTATCAGGTGATGGCGATCGCCAACTACGAGGACCGTTTCGTCATTCCGAGCACGCATCGCGAGTACGCGGAGAATGCCTTCAACGTGCGCGGCGGCTGCGGATTCTCGTTCGGCAACGGCTGCTCCGAGGGCATGAGCGAAACGAGCCTCTTCGGCAGCGAGAAGAAGCGGACCATTCCGATCAAGGCGAAGGTATGAGGGGGGCAGAATGACCGCGCTTGGAATGTCCAGACCCGTCGCCGCAGCGGGCACGCTGCGTGTGCTCGCCGCGCTGCTCTCCTATCCCGATGCCGAGCGGCGCGGCTGGCTCGCCGAGATGAAAGAGATCCTGCAGCGCGAGCGTGCGCTCTCGGCGGGGCGTCTCGCCGAGCTCGATGCGCTGATCGGGACACTCGGTCGCAACGATCCGCTGGATGTCGAAGCGGACTATGTGCAGCTCTTCGATCGCGGGCGAGCGACCTCGCTGCATCTGTTCGAGCACGTGCACGGCGACTCGCGCGCGCGTGGACCGGCGCTGATCGATCTGGCGCAGATGTACGCGCAGGCCGGCCTCTGTCTTGCCGAAGGCGAGCTGCCCGACTTTCTGCCGGTGACGCTCGAATTCGCCTCGACACAGCCGCAGCGCGAAGCGCGCGCATTCCTCGCCGAAATGGCGCACATCCTCAACGCGATCTTCGCGGCGCTCGAGCAGCGACGCAGCGCCTACGCAAGCGTCATCGGGGCGCTGCTCGAGCTCGCCGGCGAAAAGGCGCGGCCGATACCCGTGGCGGCGGACGAGCCGATCGACGTCGTCTGGGAAGAGCCGCCGGTCTTCGACGGTTGTTCGTCGAAAGGCCAATCGCGACCCGACCAGCCGCAACCCATTCGAATCGTTCGCACCAACCGTCCTGACGAAGGAGCTCGAGCATGAGCACCGTGCACGGCTTTGTGTTTGGCGTCTATCCGTACATCTGTCTGGCGGTGTTCCTGCTCGGCAGCCTCATCCGCTTCGATCGCGATCAGTACACGTGGAAGAGCGACTCCTCGCAATTGTTGCGCACGGGCTTGCTGCGCTGGGGCAGCAATCTGTTCCACATCGGCATCCTGTTTCTGTTCTTCGGTCACCTGCTCGGCCTGTTGACGCCACACGCGTTCTACGGCCACTTCCTCGAGGTGCCGGTCAAGCAGAAGCTCGCCATCTACTCGGGCGGGTTCTTCGGCCTGCTGTGCTTCATTGGCCTGACGATGCTGATCTATCGCCGCGTGTTCGATGCACGCATCCGCTATACGAGCCACCGCACCGACCTCGCGATCCTGTTGATCCTGTGGGTGCAGCTCGTCGTCGGGCTGGTCACGCTGCCCTTCTCGTGGGCGCATTCGGACGGCGGCGTGATGCTGATTCTCGCCGACTGGGCCCAGCGCATTCTCACGCTGCGCCACGTCGACGCCGAAGCGTTGGCCGGCACGCCGTGGCCGTTCCAGTTTCACCTGATCCTCGGGATGACGATCTTCCTGCTGCTGCCGTTCAGCCGGTTGGTGCACGTGTGGAGCGGATTCGCGGCCGTAGGCTACCTGCTGCGTCCGTATCAGGTGGTGCGCAGCCGGCGCCTGAATGTGCCCGCCGGTCGCAACCTGCCGCCGCAGCACGGCGCAGGTGATTAGGAGCTTGTCCATGTTCGCATCCGCCAATACGCTCGTTGTGGTCGCGCGCGTCAACGGGGTCGCGTTGCACGCGCCGAGCGAGCGCATCGCACCGCAGACATTGCGCCAGCGCGCCTGCACCGAACTCTTGCGGCAGAGCGCGCAGCGCGAGGGACTGCTCGCCGCCGACGACACGCCGGGGACCGATGGCGCAATCAGCGAAGCAGCGACCGTCGCGATCGATGGGCTGCTCGAGCGAGTTCTCAACGTGCCCGAGCCCTCGGACGAAGCGTGCCGCAGGTACTATGCCGCGCACGCGAACAGGTTCGCCACGGGCGAGCGTGCGCACGTCCGCCACATCCTGTTCGCGGTGACCCCCGGCGTGGACGTCGTCGCGCTGCGCAAGCGGGCCGAAGCGACGCTGCTCGACGTGCGCTGCCACGATGGCGCGGGCGATCGCTTCGCCGAGGCGGCGCGCACGCTATCCAACTGCCCGAGCGGAGCAGAAGGTGGTGAGCTGGGTACGCTGACTGCGGACGACTGCGCGCCGGAGTTCTCGCGCGAGATCTTCGGCAGGATCGAGATCGGGGTGCTGCCGCGCCTCGTGCACAGCCGCTTCGGGCTTCACGTGGTCGAGGTGATCTCGCGCGAACCCGGTGTCACGCCCGCGTTCGATTGCGTCCGCGGCGCCGTCGCGAACGCGCTGCGGCAGCAGGGCTTCGTCATCGCATTGCGCCAGTATCTGCAGCTGCTCGCCGGTGCGGCGGCGATGGAGGGCGTCGATCTGGAGGGGGCGGACACACCACTCGTACAGTAGTCGCACGGCCCGCGCCTGCGGAGCTTTCGTTTTCCGAACACCAATGCGATTTCGCGCGAGCCGGGCGTTGCACCGAGGGAGGTACTGCGCATTGCGCACGACGAGGGGAGAATCGAAGTGACGACATCGACGGCCACGGCACCTGCGGCGAGCAGCCCGACGTACAGCCGCGAGCAGATCTCCGCGCTCGCTGCGAGCACGCTCGCCTTTGCGGTGAATTTCGCCGTCTGGGTGATGTTCTCGGTCATCGGAATCAAGATCAAGTCGGAGCTCAATCTCAACGAGACCGAATTCGGCCTGCTGGTGGCGACACCGATCCTGACCGGATCGCTCGTGCGCCTGCCGTTGGGCATCCTGACCGACCGCTATGGCGGCAGGATCGTGTACTTCCTGCAGATGCTCGCCGTCGTAATTCCGTGCTGGCTGCTGTCGTACGCAACCGAGTATTGGCAATACCTCGTGCTCGGATTGTTCATCGGCGTCGCCGGCGGCTCGTTCGCTGTCGGGATCGCGTACACATCGGCCTGGTTCAGCAAGGAGCGCCAGGGCACGGCGATGGGCATCTTCGGCGCCGGCAACGCCGGTTCGTCGCTCACCAAGTTCATCGCTCCGATGATCATCGCCGCCTCTGCTGCAGCGTCGTGGCGCACCGTACCGCAGGTCTACGCCGTCGCGATGCTGGTGATGGCGCTGCTGTTCTGGTTCTTCACCTCTGAGGATCCGCTGCATCGGAAAGAGGCACAACGGACGCGTCGCCAACCGAAGTTGAGCGAACAGCTGCTGCCGTTGCTCGATCTGCGCGTCTGGCGCTTCGGGCTCGCCTATTACTTCGTGTTCGGCGCGTTCGTTGCGATGGCGCTGTGGCTGCCGAAGTACTACGTCGGAGAATACGGTCTGCCGCTCGCCACCGCGGCGTTCCTGACGATTCTGTTCGACCTGCCTTCCGGTGCGATTCGCGCACTTGGCGGCTGGGCATCCGACAAGTGGGGCGGCAATACGGTCACCTGGTGGGTGCTGTGGATCAGCCTGATCTGCATGTTCCTGCTCAGCTATCCGCCGACGACGATGATCGTCCATGCGATCAAGGGGAACGTCTCCGTCGACATCGGCATAGGCCTCGTGCTGTTCACCGTGTTGATTTTTATCGTCGGGCTGGCGCAGGGCTTCGGGAAAGCTAGCGTATACCGCAGTCTCGCCGACCACTATCCGGCCAGCATGGGCGTCGTCGGCGGAATCGTCGGCGTCATCGGCGGCCTGGGCGGATTCACGCTGCCGATCATGTTCGGTGTCGCCGCCGACGTGATCGGCGTGCGCAGCAGCTGCTTCATGCTGATGACCGGCGTCGTCATCGTCACGATGATCTGGATGTGGGTCGCCGAGCGCAACGAGCGCGAAGGGATCCTGGAAAGGCACGCCGACGCGCGCGCTGCGCTTGCCGGCGCCGAGCTGATCGAGCCCAGGCGCCGGCGCCGCCACGTCCTCGTCGACTGGCGTCCCGACGACGACGCGTTCTGGGCGACGACGGGCCGGCGTATCGCCAACCGCAACCTCTGGCTGTCGATGCCGCCGCTGCTGCTCGCCTTCGCCGTCTGGGTGGTGTGGAGCGTTATCGTTGTCGAGTTGCCGCGCATCGGCTTCAGGTTTTCGACCAACCAGCTGTTCTGGCTGGCGGCGCTTCCCGGCCTTTCCGGCGCCGTGTTCCGCGCGCTGTACGCGTTCGCCGTACCGATCTTCGGCGGCCGCAACTTCACCGTGTGGAGCACGACGATGCTGCTGCTGCCCACGCTGTGGATCGGTTTCGCGGTGCAGGACCCGACGACGAACTACGCGGTGTTCGCGTCGATCGCGCTGCTCTGCGGGCTCGGTGCGGGCAACTTCTCGTCCAGCATGGCGCACATCAGCTTCTTTTACCCGAAGCGGCTGCAGGGAACGGCGCTCGGGCTCAACGCCGGCGTCGGCAACCTGGGCGTAGGACTTGCGCAGCTCGTCGCCCCGCTCGCCATGTACGGCGGCGCGCTCTTGATCCTGGGCGGCAGCGCGCAGACGCGCGTCGATCAGGGCGCGACGATGTCCATCTGGGTGCAGAACGCGGGCTTCATCTGGGTGCCGCTGATCGTGCTGGCGGTCGTCGCCGCCTGGTTCGGCATGGATAACATTTCGAGCGTCCGTGCGGGCTTCGCCGAGCAGGTCGCGATCGTCCGGCACAAGCAGCAGTGGCGGATGAGCTGGCTCTACACGGGAACCTTCGGCTCGTTCATCGGCCTCGCCGCCGGTTTTCCGATGCTGGTCAACACCGAGTTCCCCACCGTCGACGCGTTCCGTTTCGCCTTCATCGGACCGCTGCTCGCAGCGCTCGCACGTCCCGTCGGCGGCTGGCTCGCCGACCGGCTGGGTGGCGCAATCATCACCTTCTGGATTTTCGTGATCATGACCGTGGCACCTCTGGCCGCGGGACTGTTCCTGCCGTCGGGCGGCAGCGGCGGCAGCCTCATCGGCTTCGTGCTCGCGTTCATGGCATTGTTCATCGCGGCCGGCATCGGCAATGGCTCGACCTTCCGGATGATCCCGATCATCTTCCGCACTTTGCGCGAGCGCGAAGTGGCCGATCCAACCGATCAGGCGGCGCTCGAGCAGGCGCGGCGCACAGGCAGCACCGAAGGCGCGGCCACGCTCGGATGGAGCTCGGCGGTCGCGGCCTTCGGCGGCTTCTTCATTCCGATCGCCTACGGATTCTCGATCAAGACGACGGGAAGCCCGTTGGGGGCACTCGTCTTCTTCAGCGTGTTCTACCTGAGCTGCGTGGTGGGAACGTGGCGGTGGTATGCGCGCCGTGCCGCCGACGTTGCGTGCTGAGGAGCGCCGGCGCGTTCCCAGGGCCTGTTGACGCTATGGGCGCAAACGCCGGGATCTCAGTGATTGCCTTTCTCGCGCGGCGGCACCGTCTGCAGGTAGGCCCAGATCGCCTTTAGCTCGGTATCGTTCATCCGCGCGTAGGCCTGCCACGGCATCATCCGGCTGATGTCGGTGCCGTCCTTGCGCTTGCCTTCGCGGATCGCGCGGAGGAAGTCGGCCTCGGTCCAACCTTTGAGACCGGTCTCGTGCGGCGTCAGGTTCGCGACGATCGGCATGTCCGGGTCGCCCGCGAGCTTGCCGCCGGAGAGGTTCTCGCCGTGGCAGCCGCGACAGACCTGCACGATGTGAGCTCCGAGCTCGGCATTCGCCACCTGCGCGGGGGGGTCGACGGCGTGCGGCTTGTCGTGGTCGATCGTGAACGCGCCGAGCTGCTTCGGGTCGGTCGCGATCAGGAACGCGAACACGGGTCCGAGCCTCACCGCGCCCATGTTGCGATTCACCGGCGGCTGCGAACGGATGTACGCGACGATGTC
>DASSGK010000463.1:0-7913 GCA_035693505.1 Vicinamibacterales bacterium | reverse complement strand
GTCCGGCTTCCGCCTTCGCCGCGACGGCTTCGGCGGGACAAGAAAGCCCGACACGACCGAAACGGGCTAGCAGGGTGCTGAAAAAGGGCCTGCAAAGGGATCGACACGGTGATCCCGTCGTACTACCATGCTCCCGACCATCCGGAAGGGAGCGTACCGATGCGAGGGGACGATCCACACCACGACGCGATGTTCAGCTACGTCACGCCTGAGACTCGGGTCCGAGCCGACCACCCGCTTCGGCCGATTCGCCAGATGACCGATGCGGCGTTGCAGCGGCTGTCGCTGCGATTCGACCGACTGTATTCGACGATCGGTCGGCCGTCGATTCCGCCGGAGAAGTTGCTGCGAGCCTTGTTGCTGCAGATGCTGTACAGCATTCGGAGTGAGCGGCTGTTGATGGAGGAACTGGACTACAGCGTGCTCTATCGGTGGTTCGTCGGCCTGAGTCTCGACGAGTCGGTCTGGGACGCGACCACGTTCACAAAGAATCGTGATCGGCTGCTCGACGGCGACGTCGCGGATGCCTTCTTCGCCGAAGTGCTCGCGGCGATCAAGCAGGAGGGCTTGCTCTCGGACGAGCACTTCACGGTCGACGGCACCCTGCTCGAAGCGTGGGCCAGTCAGAAAAGTTTCAAACCGAAGGACACCCGGCGCACCCCACCCGACGACCCGGGCAATCCGACGGTGAATTTTCATGGGCAGACGCGCCGCAATGACACGCATGCCTCGACGACAGATCCGGACGCGCGGCTGTATCGCAAGGGATATAACCGGGAAGCCAAGCTGGCCTATCTCGGGCACTTGCTGACGGAAAATCGCCACGGCTTCATCATCGACACGGCGGTCACCGTGGCCAGCGGCACCGCGGAACGGGATGCGGCGATCGTCATGCTCGGCGAGCTTCCCCTGACGACGCGACGGCTCACCGTCGCTGCGGATAAGGCCTACGACATCCGGGCGTGGGTCGCGGCGGTCCGCCGCCTGGGCATCACGCCCCATGTCGCCCAGAATACGTTCGGCTACGGCGGCAGCGCGATCGATGCCCGAACGACTCGTCATCCCGGCTATCGGCGTAGTCATCGGAAGCGGAAGCTCATCGAACAAGCCTTCGGCTGGCTGAAGACCGTCGCCCTCTTCCGGAAACTGCGACACCGAGGTGGGCGCCTCGTTGACTGGCAATTCAGCTTCGGCGCCGCCGCTTACAACCTGGTGCGCTGGCGCAATCTGGCCGCGCAACGCGCATAACCGCGACGGTGACCGATCGATTCCGATCATCGCGATAACGCCTCCCCGCACGGCCCAAGGAAATCGGATGCTGAACACGCCTTTTTCAGCACCCTGCTAGCTCTTCGCCGCCATTTCTCGATAGAACGCGACCATGTCGAGCGACTTCGGCGGCGCCGCGCCGAGCTGCCGCAGCAGGGTCGTCACCTGACCGCGATGGTAGCTGGCATGATTCACGACATGCTGCAGCATCTGCCAGAACGGCATCGCGCCGGACTGACCGCTCAAGAGCGTGAACTGAAACACGCGGTCCACGCCCGCGTCACCAAGATTCCCGACGAAGGCGCGCACGTTCGCCTCATTTTCCACCCAGGCACGGCGCAGGGCCGCCAGATCCGGATACGTGTCGGTCGTCAGCAGCTTTGTCGGCGAGGTTCCTTGCCACCGTGAATACCAGGCCCACTCAGCGGCGTACAGGTGCGTCACCGTGTCGCGAATGGTCTTGAAGCTGTTGCCCATGTCGCGGTTCACTTGTTCAGCGGTCAGGGGATCGAGCGCGTCGAACATCCGATCGCGCGCCCAGTAGTGATAATCGAGCAGCGTCCGCAGGTCCTGAAGGTTCATGGCATCACCACCGCACGAACGAGACGATCGAGCCGGGGAAACTCGCGGTCCAGATAGGCGTTGCCGCCATCGAATAGCGGCTGCTGCTTGCCGGCACGAATGCCGCTGCCCGAAGCCTCGCCGTACTCGCTGTTGAGCGCGTCCGCCACGGCCATCCCCTCGATGACGCGGCCGAACGGCGCGAAGCCCTGTTTGTCCTGTGGATCCGACAGGTCCTTCAGCGCGATGTAGACCTGGGTCGTCCGCCCGTTCGCCTCGGCGAACGCGAACGCGACCATCCCTCGGACATTCGACTGCACGCGCGGATCATCGGCGATCGTCTGCGTCCGCCACCGTTTGGCGACGGCCGGATCCCCGTTGATGCCGAACTGCGCCCACTGCCCCTTTACGACGCGAAAGAAGCGGTTGTCGTCGAAGTAGCGGGCGTTCACGAGCTCGAAGAATCGATCCGCCCCGAGGGGCGCCCAGTCGCGATGCACCTCGATCACGATCGGGCCCTTCGTCGTCTCCAGGCGGACGCGAAACGTCGCCGGCGCCGTTTTCTCCTGGAGCGCGAGGCTTTCAGCCGAGCGGCGCGGCGATCGCTCGCCTGAAAGGCTTGCGCTCCCGAGGAGCGCGCTACACAGGAACACCAGCAGCGTCCGCATCGGGAAATATTATCCGCGATCGCGATCCCGGTACATGGCCTTCTGCGCCTGGTGTACCTGTTTCCATCGGCGCTTCTGTTCGGCCGCCGCGGCCTTGTCGTGTTTTCGCGCTTCGAACGCCGCCTCTCGGCCGAGCCGCCGAAAGTTCTCGAGGCGATCGGCATCGATTCGCCCGCTGTCGACGGCCGCCCGGACGGCGCAGCCGGGCTCGCCCTCGTGTGCGCAGTCGGCAAAACGGCACTCGGCCGCGAGCGATGTGATGTCGTCGAATGCCGCCGCAACCGCGGACTCGTCGCCCCACGGCTGAAGCTCGCGCATCCCGGGCGTGTCGATGAGAAGCGCCCCTCCCGGAAGCTCCACCAGCTGCCGTGCCGTCGTCGTGTGACGTCCTTTGCCGTCGGCGTCGCTGATCGCGCCGACTCGCAGCCTCTCCGTCCCGAGCAGGCGATTGACGAGCGTCGACTTTCCTACTCCGGATGACCCGAGCAGCGCGACCGTCTGAGCCGGTCGAAGATACGGCGCGAGCGGACCGAGCTCCGCGTCCGCGATCGCACTCACGGCGACGACGTCGACCATGGGCAGGCGGGAGCGCAACGATTCGCACACCCCTTCGGGATCGTCGCAGAGGTCCGCCTTGTTCAGGACGACCACGGGAACAGCTCCCGCATCCCACACCATCGTGAGGTACCGCTCCAGGCGCCGGGGATTGAGATCCTGCGTGAGCGTGGTCACGAGGAAGATCACGTCCACGTTCGCCGCGACGACCTGCTCGTCGACCGCGCGCCCGGCCGCGGCGCGCGAGACTTTGCCGCGCCGTTCCAGCCGCACGTGAATGATGCCGGCGTCGACACCGACCCAATCACCTACCGCCGGGAAGTCGGCCGTGTTCACGGCCTCGTGACGAAAGCGGCCGCTGACCTCCGCCCAGCCCTCCGCATCACCGGCGATGCGATACAGACCCCGCTGTTCTTCGACGATGCGTGCGAAACGAAGATCGCCGCGGGCAAGGCTCGCGGCCTGATGCTCGAAAAACGGACTCCAGCCAAAGCGTTCGCGTAGAGACACTTCGGACCTCCCGAGAAAAAGAATGAAAAAAATCAGGGAGGGAAAGGCCCGCGGGGATCTAACAGATGGACGAGAAGGCGGACCTGTCCCTGGAACGTTCGTCGGCAACTCTCATGTGACAGGCCCTCCTTTCTGGAAGGTGATTGTATCCCAAGATGGAGCCTTCGAATCGGCGACGACGCAGGGTTGAAGCCCTGCGCCACTTCGGCCAGATGTGACGCAGCCCTTCGGGGCTGCGTCACGATCCTGACACCGCTAGAAGTTCACCTTCAGACCGAAGCGCGCCACGCGAGGCGCCAGCATCGTCGTGATATTGCCAGCCGTGGATTGGTTCAACCGCTCGACCTGAGTCTGCACGACGTTGTTGTTCATGAGGTTGAACCAGTCGAAGTTGAGCGACACGCGTCGATTGCCGCCAAACGCCAGCGTCTTGTCCACATGGATGTCGGTCTGGAACAGCGCCGGGTAGCGGAGCGTGTTGCTCGGGTTCAGGAAGATCGCGACGCCGCCCTGCCCCCCGGTGCGGTTGCCGGTCAGGATGTACGGGTTGTACGGGAAGCTCGAATGCCCGTTGAAGTTCGCCGCGAAATTGATCCCCCACGGGAACTGGTAGAGGCCAGACAGCTTGCCGATCACCGGCGCGTTGCGGCCACTCGATGCGGTGGTCGTCGTCGGACCGTTCGAATTGACTGTCGCGGTGCCAAGTGTGATGCCACCGCTCTCGTATCCGCTGATGAGATCGACCGGCGCGTGGTTCGTCGGATCGAGATAGTCGATGTTGGCGTCCGGTTCGAAGTGGAGCTGATGGTTCCACACCAGGCTGCCGTTCATCATCCACTTGTGCGACAGGCGCTTCCGTGCGGTGAATTCGACGCCGTTGTACGTGTTGTATTTGGTGTCGTTGCGCAGAATCGTCGGCGCGTGAAGCGCGGTCGGACGCTGGTAGTAGACGCCGGTGTACGTCTGCGTGCCGCACGTCGCGGGATTGCCGCAGGATGCCGTGAACGTCACCGGCACGTACGCGTCGGTGAAGTCCTGCGTGCGATAGGTCCCTTGCAGGTCGGAGTACTTGCGATAGATGTAGCTGATGCCGACGCCGAAGTTGGCCATCAACTCGTGATCGAATCCGAGGATCAGCTCGTCGGTCTTGTCGTTGCGCAGGCCGGGATCGACCGTTGCCGGCGTCACCGCCGCCGATGGGTGCGCCGGATCGTAATTGGACGTCGGCGTCGTCAGGAACCCTTTGGCGAGATCCAGCTCGTTGCGCTGCACGCTGTTGTCGCCGTTGAGATCGCGCCACGCATAGCGCAGCGTGGTGGCGTTGGTCGGCTGCAGCGTGCTCGCCGTGTACATCCCCAAGCCGTAATATCGCCCCGCGTTCACCTTGAGCACGCTCTTGCCGTTGCCGCGCAGGTCGTACGTCAATCCGCCGCGCGGCGACAGGTTGTTGTAGCGCGCGCCCGAGTCAGCACCAGGGTACTGCAGTCCCGGCAGGAGGTCCGGCAGGATGACGTTCGCCGGCGTCGTCGCCGCGCGGACGATGTCGAACTGACGGTCGAAGCGGAGGCCGACGTTGATCGTCGCCTTGCTCTTCTTGTACGAGTCGTTCCAGTAGAGCGAGCGGTTGTAGAGGATGTACGAGAAGTCGCTGTCGCGCTTGATGTCCGCTTCATTGCACAGAGCGGTGACGCCGCCGACGGTGCAGTTGGCCTGGTTGGCAACCGAGCGCACGCGCGTGTTCGCGCCGCCGCCGAACGTAGTCAGCGACTCGACCGGCGACCGGCGATAGGCGAACCCGAACTTCATCGAGTGATCGCCGCCGAGGAAGTTCGACTTGAAGTAGTTCGCGTCCGCACGGATGTCGTCCTGCGGGCGGTGCGTGTCGTAGTTCCCGCTCGCCGTGTTGCGGTCGAAGTAGCCGGTGTCGATGTACTGAATCGCCTGGACGTCTCTCAGGCTGTCGTTCTGGAAGAACTGACCCCAGTTCTCCGAGATGTGCAGGTACTGCGCCGTCATCGTCAGCCGGTTGGTGACGATCCACTGATGCTCGCCGCGGTAGAAGATCGTCGGACCGTCCTGCCGCCGCGTCGTGATGAGCGGATGGAAGGCGTCGGCGCCGCGCGCGTTGCGCGTCTTGATGCCGTCGGTGACGGTGAACGTCGACTTGTTCGAGGCATTCTCCTGGAACTGCAGCTTGCCGTTGTAGTTGATCAGCACCGTCTCGTCGGTCTTGTAGCAGTCCCAGAGGTCCTTGACGGCATACTGATACGCGCCGTTGACCTTCGTCGAGGCGTTGTTGGCTACGGTCTGGCAATTCGGCGTCGAGGTGTCGAAGAAATTCACCACGCCCACATGGATCGTGTTGTTCGACATCGCACCCCAGAACCAGGCCTTGTTCTTCTTGATCGGCCCGCCGACCTCGACGCCGTAGTCCTTGATGTCCTGGATCGGGTTGCCGCCGGTCGCTCCGAGGTCGCGCTGCGCGTCGGTGATGTTGTTGGCCTCGAACTTCTCGTTCGTGTCGAAGAACCGGCCGGAGCCGCGCAGCTTGTTGCCGCCGCTCTTGGTCACGAAGTTGATCTGGACGCCGGCGCCCTGCTGCGACGCGTCGCTGCCCCCCGTCGTGATCTGAATTTCGTCGAACGAGTCGAAGTCGAAGTACGTGGGCGACGAGTTGCCCGAGGCGATGTCGCTGATCACCGCGCCGTCGATGTTCCACTGCTGGTTGCTGCTGCTGCCCATCGCGCTGAACGACGTCTGCTGGCCCGAGAGGTTGCCGCCCACATTCGATCCGCTCATGAGAACGCCCGGCGTCTGCTCGAGAATCACCCACGGATCGCGGGCGGACGGAATCTTGTCGAGCGCTTCCTTGTTGAAGCTCGCGGCAATCGCGGTCGACCGCGTGTCGATCACCGGGCTCTCGCCGCTCACCGTCACGGTTTCCTGGACGGTGGAGATGTCCATCTTGGTGTCGATCTCGGCGTTGAAGCCCGCCTGGATGACGACGCCGTCACGAATCGTTTTCTTGAATCCCGTAAGCTCGAATGTGACCGTGTAGGTGCCGATCGGGATGCGCGGGAATCGATAGGCGCCGCTTTCGGTGGTGGCGGCGACCTGCGGCTGAATCAGCGCTGCTCCGCTCAGCGTCACCGTGACGCCCGGCAGCACCGCACCAGTGCCGTCTGTAGCCTTGCCAAAAATCTCGCCGGTGCTGACCTGCGCCAGTGCCGGAAGTGCTCCGGCCAGCAACAACAAACACGCGAGCACACTCCCGCGACGTCGCGATCCGTTCATACATCCTCCCGGGGCACCGCGGCCCCACGCCTTATGTCTTGCAAACCGACCGTTGTTCGGATTCAAACGAAAAATTCCGAAAACGGACACCGTTCGGTGACAAGAGAATATGAGCGGGTACAAATGGATGCAACTACTTTGGACTAGTATTTTCGCGGTGAGCCAACTGGTCAGGTTCAACTTCTTGGATACCCGCGCTCTTTCAATCGTTCTCGCAGGACTGATGACAGCGGCCTGCGCCGCGAAGTCCGCAGACCTCCCTCAGGCATCTGACCGCAACGTCCTCCTGATCACGATCGACACGCTGCGCGGTGACGCGCTCGGTTGTGATGGCGGTCCCGCGAGGACACCGAACATCGACGCGATCGCTGCCGAAGGAATCCGTTTCTCCTTCGCGCATGCGCAGGCGGTGGTCACGCTTCCCTCGCACGCCAGCATTCTCACGGGTCTCTATCCGTTTCAGCACGGCTATCGCGAGAACAGCGGATATCGACTGGCCCCTGGCGTCCAGACGCTCGCTTCGCGGCTCAAAACGAGCGGCTTCAGCACCGGCGCATTCGTCGGCGCTTTCCCCCTCGACGCGCGCTTCGGCCTGACACCCGGCTTCGACACGTACGACGGCCGCTTCGACGATGTGGGAAGTGGAGCCGAGTTCCTGCTGCCCGAACGGCCGGCCACGGTCGTGGTGGATCGGGCGGTGAAATGGATTCAACAGCGACAGGGACGATGGTTCGCCTGGGTCCACGTCTACGATCCGCACGCGCCGTACCGGCCACCTCCACCATTCGACAAGGAATACAGCTCGCAGCCTTACTACGGCGAGGTCGCCGCCGTGGACCAGGCACTCGGTCCGCTGCTGACGGCCGCGCGCGGCGCCGCGCGGCCCACGCTCGTCGTACTAACCGGCGATCATGGTGAGTCGCTCGGCGAGCACGGCGAGCTCACGCACGGCCTGTTTGCGTACGAATCCACGCTCCGAGTTCCGCTGATTGTGACGGAGCTCGCTGGGTCCGGTGGGTCGGATGGGCCGGGTGGGTCTGGTAGGTCGGGTGGGTC
>DASSGK010000462.1:0-12498 GCA_035693505.1 Vicinamibacterales bacterium | reverse complement strand
CGCTCCGGGCACAAGTCAAAAACAGAAGGGGAACGCCGATCGAACGCTCGGCTAGCGCATTTCTCGTTTCGGCATAGCGCCAGAGTCGAGCGCCGATCAAACACGGAGGCCACCAAGGACACAAAGGAACGTACCGGTCTTACCTTCGTGTCCTTAGTGTCCTTTGTGTTGATTATCCGCTCTAATGCAATTGGTCGCACACGCGAGAGGTTCATCCTCCCGCGAGCGCGCCGATGATCAGGAACGGCTCGGCGCCGCTGGCGACCGGCGGCGGCAGCGCCTCGTCGGGCGGCTGATGCGACAGATCCTGCTCGCACGCGAAGAACCTGAGGAAGGCGCGCCGCTTCAAGGTCCCATGATCGCGAATCGTGCCTCGGAGCACCGGGTAGGTCGCCTCCAGCGCGTCGAGCACGGAGCGCAGGGTGACCGGTCCATCGACCTCGATGGACACCTCGCCGCCGACGCGCGCGAGCGTTCTCAGGTGTGCCGGCAGTTCGACGCGGATCATGGGAGCCCTCCTTCGCCAGGCGATCCGGACTTCGCAGCAGGCCTGCCCGGCGGCTCAGGCTGTGGCAAGCGTCTGCACCTCCACCGATAGCACGGCGGGCAGGTCGCGGGCAATCGCCGACCAATGCTCGCCGCCGTCCGGCGACGCATAGACCTGGCCGCCCGTCGTGCCGAAGTACACACCGCACGAGTCGAGCGAATCGACGGCCATCGCGTCGCGAAGGACGTTCACATAGCAATCACGCTGCGGCAGGCCGTTGGTCAGCGGCTCCCACTCGTTGCCGCCGGTACGGCTGCGATACACGCGGAGCTTGCCTTCGGGCGGATAGTGCTCCGAGTCGCTCTTGATGGGGACCACGAAGATCGTTTCCGGCTCGTGCGCGTGCACGTCAATCGGGAAACCGAAATCGGTCGGCAGGTTTCCGCTCACCTCGCGCCACGAATTCCCCGCATCGTCGGTCCGCATGACGTCCCAGTGCTTCTGCATGAACAGTGTCTGCGGGCGCGAGCGATGCATCGCGATGCGATGGACGCAGTGGCCGACGTCCGCGGTCGGATCGGGAATGTGCGGCGAGCGCAGCCCCTGATTGATCGGCGTCCAGCTCTTGCCGCCGTCGTCGGTGCGAAACGCACCGGCGGCTGAAATGGCGATGAACATCCGCTGCGGGTTGGATGGATCGAGGACGATCGTGTGGAGGCACAAGCCGCCGGCGCCCGGCTGCCAGCGCGACCCCGACCCGTGCTCGCGCAGGCCCGGCATCTCCTGCCACGTCTGACCGGCGTCAGTGGTGCGGAAGAGCGCGGCGTCTTCAACACCGGCAAAGACGGTGTCCGGATCCGTCAGCGACGGTTCGATGTGCCAGACGCGCTTGAATTCCCACGGGTGCGGTGTGCCGTCGTACCACTGGTGCGTGCCCGGCACGGTGGCGTACTCGAATTTGTTGCCGATCGGCTCCCAGGTCTTCCCGCCGTCATCGGAGCGCTGCATGATCTGCCCGAACCAGCCGCTGGTCTGCGACGCGTACAGCCGGTTGGGATTCGCCGGCGATGCCTTGAGGTGGTACAGCTCCCAGCCGCCGAAGTGCGGCTCGCTGATCGTCCATTTGTCGCGCTTGCCGTCCGCCGTCATGATGAACGCGCCTTTGCGCGTCCCCACCAGAAGCCGTACACCACTCATCAGTCACCCCTCTCCAGAAACGGGCCCGGCTATTGTCGATCCGGGAGGCCCCAAATCGACATAAACCTCTGAGACGAAACCTCTGAGACGAAACCTCTGAGACGGGACCTCTGAGACGAGACCTCTGAGACGAGACCTCTGAGACGAAACCGCGTGGAATGATTGCTGCACCCGCCGCCTGCCAAAAGGAGGGCCAAAAATGCCGACTTGGTCAGCGATGGGGCCGCAACTGCAGGCGATCGAGCCCCAACCGACGCTGGGGCCGGAGCACCGGCGTCTGGATGTGTTCGTGGGCCGCTGGGCGGCGGAAGGCCGGACTGAATCGGGACCGTCGGGCACGTCTGAAAACATGACTCATCAGCACACGTATGAATGGTTGCCGGGCGGCTTCCACGTTCTCCACCGCTGGGCCGGCTTCATTGGCTCACACGAAAGCAAGGGCGTCGAAATCATCGGGTATGACCCCGGAGCGGACGCTTACGAAGTGCATTTCTTCGACAGTGACGGGTGGGCGCGCATCTACCAGGCGAAGGCACGCGACCGCGTGTGGACCTTCACGGGGTCCCGCGAGAGGTGCTCGATCATGTTCGCCGATGACGGCCGCACGATGATCACGCACTGGGATCGGTCGCACAACGGGGTCGCCTGGGAGCCGCTGTGCGACGTGAGGGCCACCCGGATGTAACTGTCCCAATTTCGCGCGGTGGCGACGGCGTGTCGAACAAACTTCACGAATGTGTCACGCCTGCGCCATCTTCCTGTCGCACCCTGGTCGAGGCTTTGACGCCACGATCGGAGCGTGAATCTCAGCCGGTTGTGCTCTTCCATGCGGCGGGCCGTCGCGGTGGCGGCCGTCGCAGCTTTCGTCGCCTCAGGTTGCTCCGATACGACGACGACCACGACTCCCACGACGACCCTTGCGCTGGCGAGCATCGTCCTGTCTCAGGTGTCCGTGCTCGGCGGAACCTCGGTCACGGGCATCCTGACGCTGAACGGAAACGCGCCAACCGGCGGGGCGCCTATCACGCTCTCCAGCAGCACGACCAGCGTGACCGTACCGGCCAGCATCACGATTCCGGAAGGCTCGAACAACATCAGCTTCTCGATCACAACGACGGCCGTGGCCGCGTCGACGGTGATTACCGCGAGCTATGCGGGCGCAAGCCAGACGGCGACGCTGACCACGACGGTCGTGATTGTCCCCGCGCTCCAGAGCCTCTACCTCTCGAGCCCCGTCGCGACATCGGGCGTGCCGCTCCAGGGAACGGTCACGCTCACGTCCCCGGCGCCCACCGGCGGGCTCATCGTCAACCTCTCGAGCACTTCGCCGTCGGTGACGCTGCCATCAGCGATACTCGTGCCCTTCGGCATCACCGTTCAGGCATTCCAGATCGGCATCGCACCATCGGCGTCAACGGCGTCAGCGACAATCACCGCGTCGTATGCGGGTGTGTCTTTCAGCGCGCCATTGACGATCGGTCAGCTGGCACTCTCCATTGGTCTCCCATCGGTGGCCGGCGGTCTTCCCGACACCGGCATCGTGTCGCTCCCGGCGCCCGCGCCCGGCGGCGGCGCGGCGGTCGCGCTGTCGAGCAACTCGCCGAACGCCATGGTCCCCCCGTCCGTGATCATTCCGGCGGGTTCGATGTCGCAATCGTTCACGATCGCGACTGTCCTTTCACCACCGACGACGACAGCGACGATCTCCGCTACCTACGGCGGCGTCAGTCAGACGGCGAATGTGACTGTCGTCGCGTTCGCGAACCTGGTTGCGGTCAGCTGCAGCCCGACGACGGCTGTGGGAGGAACGGCGATCCAGTGCACGGGAACGCTGGCGAGCCCGAGTCCCACCGGAGGCTGGCTGCTGGCCATGGCGAGCAGCGACCCATCAGTCGCTCCGCCGCCGACCGTCGCCGTGCCCGCAGGCGCCACGACGTTTCAGTTTTCTCTGGCGACCAGTCCGGTCTCGGCTGCTACGGCCGTCACGGTAGCGATCGTGGACGCGAGGAGCGGGATGTCACTGTGGACGCTGGGGCTGTCGGTCTCGCCGGGTTGAGATTCCCGCCGCACGGCTCAAGTCGTGCGCCACACCGGGCGCGGTTTCAGGTAGTGTCCTGCTTTAGCCGGACTCGCGAGCGCTACACCGCGAAGCCGACACACCAAAGCGGACTCGATGCCGGTGCCTGTGGCGCAGGGCTTTAGCCCTGCGAATCGCCGGTGTAGTCTTTCCAGGGATGGCTGCCGCCGAGAAGGAGGTCCTGAGCGTCGACGGACGCGAGATTTCCATCTCGAACCCTCGCAAGATTCTGTTCCCGCACGCGGGGTACACGAAACTCGATCTCGCGAAGTACTACCTGGCGGTCGCTGACGGCGCGCTGCGCGGTGCCGGAGGGCGGCCCAACGTGCTCGTCCGTTATCCGAACGGCGTCGGCGGCGAATTCTTTTTCCAGAAGCGCGCGCCCGAATCCAGGCTGCCCTGGATCGAAGTGGTCACGCTCAGCTTTCCATCGGGACGGACAGCTGAAGAAGTAGTGCCACGCGATGCCGCCGCTCTTGTGTGGATGGCCAACCTGGCCTGCCTCGAGCTCCACCCGCATCCCGTTCGCGCCGACGATCTCGATCATCCCGACGAGCTCCGCGTCGATCTCGATCCGGTCCCCGGCGTTGAGTGGCCGCAGATTCGCGACGTCGCGAAGATCGTGCGCGCCACGCTCGACGACCTCGGGCTGATCGGGTGGCCGAAAACATCGGGGTCGCGCGGGGTTCATGTCTACGTGCGGATCGAACGGCGGTGGGTCTTCGACCAGGTCCGCCGCGCCGCGCTGGCATTTGCGAGGGAAGTGGAGCGTCGCGCGCCGGCGATCGCCACGAGCAAATGGTGGAAGGAGGAGCGCCACGGCGTGTTCCTCGACTACAACCAGAACGCGAAAGACCGCACGATCGCGAGCGCGTATTCCGTGCGCCCCACGCCGGACGCACGTGTGTCGGCGCCGCTGACATGGGAGGAGATCGACGACTGCAATCCGGCCGACTTCACGCTGAAGACAATGCCGGGCAGGTTTGCGGAAGTCGGGGATCGTCACGCCGGCATCGACGAGCGACCGTGCTCCATCGAATGGCTGCTCGAGCTCTCGGCGAAGCAGGAGCGCGAAGGACAGGGCGACGCACCCTGGCCGCCGCACTACAGGAAACAGATCGGCGAGCCGGCCCGCGTGCAGCCGTCGAAGCGGCGAACATCGACGAGCCCGCCGAAGCTCGAGGAGCGAAGACGGAAACATCCGCTGATTGAAATCGGCCGGTCACCTGACAAGAACGCAGCGCTCGCCGGTCTCGAGCGCTGGAAGGAACGGCACCGTGAAGCGGCGTCGCATCTGGAACCGGCCGACGTGCTCGTCGACGCGATGCGTGGACGGTTTCGCACCTGGACACGGATCCGCGTGAACCTGCAGCACGTTCCTGAAACGCTAAGGCCGGCGCAGGAGCCTCTCGATCCGGACGACACACCCAACGAATGGGCCAACGTCGACCCTTCTACCTGGCACCGAAGACCTTCGAAAGCTCGTAAGGCGCCGTGACTTCCAGCTGGTCGTAGCGGCAATCGGACGGCTGCTTGTCGAAGCGCCACCGCTGGAACACCGCGGCGTGCCGGAATCGCGAGCCCTGCATGTGGTCGTACTTCACTTCGCAGACTCTCTCGACCCGCACCGGCTCCCACGACAGATCCTTGCCGGCGCTCCATCGGCTCTGGCCGCCGGGCATGCGCGTCATCTCGCCGCCGAACGCCTCGGCCCACTCGCGCCACGGGTGCTCGTCCATCGCGTGGTCGCGAAGCGGTTCCAGCTCCGCGGCCAGCTCTCTCCGGCGCGCCATGGTGAACGACGAGGTCACGCCGACATGATGCAGTCGTCCCTCGCGATCGAACAGGCCAAGAAGAAGTGACCCCACGAGCTCGTTCTTCCCGGCCTTGTGCCAGCGGAAACCGGCAACGGCGCAATCGGCGGTGCGCGCGTGCTTCACCTTGATCATGGCGCGCTTGCCCGGCTCGTAGATGCCCTCCTCCGGTTTCACGATGACGCCGTCCAGTCCGGCGCCTTCGAATCTCGCGAGCCATTCCGCCGCAACGCCCGCATCACGGGTCATCGGCGTCAGGTGGATCGGCGAGCCGATATTCGTCAGCAGCCGTTCGAGCCGCGCGCGTCGATCGCGTTGCGCCTCCGCGCGCACGTCGCATCCATCAACAGCGAGCAGGTCGAAGGCGACGAATTCGGCTGGGCACTCCTTCGACAGCTTCGCGACACGCGACGCGGCCGGATGCAGCCGGAGCTGGAGCGCGTCGAAATCGAGGCCGCGCGGGGTCGCGATCACGATCTCGCCGTCGATCACGCATCCAGCGGGCAGCGCATCGAGAAACGCGCGATGGAGCTCGGGAAAATAGCGATCGAGCGGACGGAGATCGCGGCTCTGGATGAACACATCCGCGTGCCCGCGAAACACGATCGCGCGGAACCCGTCCCATTTCGGCTCGTACAGAAACGGCCCGCCGGCGGGAAGCTCCTCGGCGAGCTTCGCGAGCATCGGCTCGACGGGAGGGGCGATCGCATATTCTGACGCCGGCTCGGTCGACATCTCAGACCCAAAGGCTTATCACGAAACGCACGAAAGACGCGAAACCCACGAAACGCACGAAACGCACGAAACGCACGAAATCAAAACCTATACTGGGATTCTGGAGCCTGCACGTGGACGTTTATCTGATCGACGGCACGTACGAACTCTTCCGGCACTTCTACGGCGCACCCTCCGCGCGAGAGGCTGACGGGCGCGAAGTCGGCGCCGTGAAGGGCGTGCTGACTTCGATGCTCGGCATGATCAACAGCGGCACGCGCTACATCGGCGTGGCCACCGATCACGTCATCGAGTCGTTCCGAAACCGGATGTGGGCCGGCTACAAGACAGGGGCGGGGATCGATCCCGAGCTGTACGCGCAGTTCCCGCTGCTGGAAGAGGCGCTCGTCGCGCTCGGCATCGCCACGTGGCCGATGGTCGAGTACGAGGCCGACGATGCCCTGGCCGCGGCGGCCGCGGCGGCGGCGCGCGATCCGCGGGTGGATCGCGTGGTCATCTGCACGCCCGACAAGGATCTCGCGCAATGCGTCCGCGGCACGCGCGTGGTGCAACGCGATCGGCGCGCGCGCATCGATCGCGACGAAGCCGGCGTCATCGCGAAGTTCGGTGTGCCTCCGGCGTCGATTCCCGATTACCTCGCGCTGGTCGGCGACAGCTCCGACGGCTATCCGGGACTGACAGGCTGGGGCGCGAAATCAGCGGCGGCCGTTCTGGCGAAGTTCGGACACCTCGAACAGATCCCCGCTGACTGGAAGACCTGGGGCGTGAACGCGAGCCGCCCGGGCATGCTGGCACAGACACTGGAACGCGAACGTGATCAGGTGCTGCTGTTCCGCGACCTGGCGACGCTGAGAGAAGACATCGCGCTGTTCGATTCGGTCGACGAGCTGAAGTGGGAAGGACCAACGCCCGCATTTCAGCCGCTCGCGGCGCGGCTCGAAGCGGCCGTCACCGATTCCCGTCCGCGCGAGGTCGCGCGCAGACCAGGCAGCTGAGTTCCGATGTAGCGCAGCGCTTCAGCGCTGCGAAATCGGCCGCACGGCTGAAGCCGTGCGCCACAGCGGTTGTTCCTCCAAGCCCGACTGCCAGTGTCTCTACCGGGTACCACGCTTGCTGCCTTGGCAGTCAGAGGCCCACTCGCCGGTATTGGTGTCACCCTCCGGAGACACAGTGGGTAATCGTGAAGGTCCGAATAAGAAAAACGCCGGACGTTCGAGAAGTGGATGGTATCCGTGTCGACAACATGAGGCCCGGAATGGTCTACGAAGTATCGTCGAGCATTGGCTCATGGTTGATTACGGAACGGCTCGCCGAGCCGGAGATGCGCCGCGACTTTCGAACGCACGAGGAAGATTTTCTGTTCGGACGCGCGACCGCCGCCGATCGGGCCCCTAAGGCTCCCCGCCGACGCCGAAACGAGCGGCGATAGTATTTCTGTACTCCTCTTCAGTATCGATGTCGGTGAACGCCCCTTCATCGTCGATGGCGATGTCGCCGATCGGCGAAGCGTGCGCGCGCACGATCGGTTTTGCGCCCGACGACAATTCTGCAGCGCGAAGCGCCGCAAACAACGAGCGCTCGATGAGCAGCGGGTGCCCATGACGGCCGCGAGAAGTCGGACGCACGATCGGGGCTTTCGTACGGCCGTACGCGTCGACGACAGCGCGCACAGTGGCCGCCGAGACGAACGGGACGTCGACGAGCGTGACCAGCATCGCTGAGACGCCGGGGCGATCGATCGCATTCAGTCCTGCAAGCAGCGATGAAAGCTGCCCCTTGTCGTAGTCGCGGTTCACGACGAAGCGCGCCGGCAAACCGCTCTCTGAAAAACTAGCGGCGATCGTGTCCGCGTCGTGCCCCACGACGACGATCACATCGTCGACGCCCGACGCGAGAAACGTCCGCACGATGCGCGTGAGGAATGTCTGGCCGTCGCCGGCGGGAAGCGTCGCTTTCGGCCGGCCCATTCGTGACGAACGGCCGGCGGCGAGCACGATGGCGGGGATCACGAACGCCATGTTATAAAATCGCGACCATGAGCGACGCCGAGCTTCACATCCGTTGTCAGCGCTGCGGCGCCGCGATGGAAATGCGCGATCCCGGTCCGGGAATGCCCTGGACTCCTGACCAGTTCTGGGTCTGTAACAATTGCGGGCGTCATTTCTGGACAACGTATCCGCCGCCGAAGCCCGCTGCTCCTCCGGCTCCCGCACCTGCTGCGACAACGGCAGCAGCTGCGAAGCCCGCTGCTGAACCCGTCAAGTAAGTCACAAAATGTCTCGACGCTACGTTCTCGAATATCCCGTCGACGATCCCGACGAAGACGATGACGACGACTTCGACGAGGACGATGAAGACGGAGACGACGAAGACGAGGACGAAGAAGAAGAGACTGAAACGTGGCAGGTATCTTTGGAGACGTTTCCGCTAAAGGCTGCTCTCTGCTTGACTTCCGCGACTGAACTTGCCTAGACTGGCCCCGCTTTTCCAGCTCAACCAACGGCTGGACAGACTCTGCGGAACGGAGGGGTTCGGGCATGCCAACCGGGACTATCGCAAGGCTCCTGATCGACAAGGGGTTCGGGTTCATCCGAGACGAAGGCGGGATTGAACACTTTTTCCACCGCAGCTCAGTCCGCGGCGCCGTGTTCGAGCTGCTGCGCGAGGGTCAGCGGGTCGAATTCACCCCGGAAGATTCGCAGAAGGGACCGCGCGCCGGCGACGTCAGGCTCATCGAGGGATAAGCCATCGCGGATTGGGGATTCGCCCTTCGACAGGCTCAGGGCTTCCTGAGGCTCTCGAAGGGCTATCCCGCGGTTTTCGACCGCAGCCTCATCGAACCTGCTGAGAGAGTGGCGGAAGCGCCTGGGAGTCGAACCCAGCCTCCCCGGTGAACGGGGAGCGACCGATTTTGAAGACCGGGAGGGCCACCGGACCCCGTTCGCTTCCAGGCACAACTGTAACCTCGTCAATCTAGCCGAAAATCCGCAATGACGCGAAGGACCTGCGCCGTATCGCCAAGGTCCTTCAGGACGACGTCCGCGCCGGCCGCCTGAAGCTGCTCGACTGAGTGGCTTCCGGTCGCGATGGCGAGCGAGCGCGCGCCGACGTGCGCGGCACAGCCGACGTCGAGCGGTGTATCGCCGATCACGATCGCATCGGCCGGAGCGAACGCCGGCCCGCCGCAGGCTTCCACGGCCTCCAGCGCTCTGGGCACCAGCACGTTGCGATGCGGTGCGGCATCCCCGAAGGCTCCGCACGGAAAATACTTCCAGAGATCGAAGTATTCGAGCTTCATCCGCGCCCCTGACTCGTAGTTCCCCGTCACGAGCGCCAGATACACATCGTCGTTCGAGGCGAGGGCATCGAGGAGCTCGCGGACACCGGGCATCAAGCCCTTGCGCGTCGGACCGGGCTTCTCGATCTCGATCGCGAGATGACGCAGGTAGGTTTCTCGAAACGTCGCCAGCTGCGGAGAGTCTGGCGGGATCCCGTGCGCGGCCGCGGTATCGCTCAGGATCCAGGCATCGGTGCGGCCCGCCATCGAAATGCCCTGAAAGGCGTTCTCGATGGAGAAGATCTCTTCAAAGGCAAGCGACATCGCCCGGCCACCCGCTCCGCCGGTGAGTACAAGCGTACCGTCGATGTCGAAAAGGATGAGTGTGGAGGCGCTCGTCCTAACTTTCGCCGCGGACGTTTCCAGCTCGCGGCCCTTTGGCCGACGGTTCCTCGTCGAAGCTGACGCGCTGGCCTTCATTCAATGAGTCGAAGCTGCCCTGGACGGAGCTCCGGTGGAAGAACCACTCTTGCCCGCCTTCGTCACGGATGAACCCAAAGCCCCGATCGCGAACGAGTCGCTTGATGGTACCACTCGACATCCGAGTCTCCTTGGGCACGTACACGTACCCGGAGCCTCAGGTATCAAGTTTCGTTCCAGTTCAGCCGCCGATGAATCTCAGGAGTTTGCGGCTGAGCGTTAAGCTCAGCCGACTCCACCTACCAAAACGAATACGCCTCTGTGTACAAAGACGAGGCTATTTCACGGTGACTGTAATCATCTGACAGGCGCCCGGCAGCGTATTGTGCAGATCGTCGCCAAGCTGCAGCGCGAGCTTGTGCTTTCCAGGCGTCAGCTGCATGTCGATCTCGGATTTGCCATCGCCGAAATGCACCCACGATGGCGTGCCCTTGACGATGTTCTTACCCGCGGGCAGGCAGTCGACGCCGACGCCCACGTGATAGTGCGCCACGCCGGGACGCGTCTCCTTCAAGTCGCCGGGCGGCACGGCGGAGATCTCGATGCCCGAGGATCCGAACTTCATGTGCACGGGGCTGGTGACAGTCGCGCCGTTTTTCGGCTCGATGAAAAACACTTTCGCGGCCGTCGCCTTTTTCGCCGCGGCCTTCATCGCCTGCGCGCTGGCAAGGGCACCGAGCCCCGCAATCATCACGAGCACCGGGAGCACGAGCTTGCTGATTTTCATAAACGCGATCTCCTTTTCGCGGCCATTCTAGCCGAACCGTTGTCGCTGCCGGCAATATGCGTGGTGATCACCGGGAACCCAGCCGCCCGAACCATCGACGCAGCGGCCTGAGACGTCCCGTGGCGGGTTCCAGCGTGAGCACGCGGTCGGCGACCGATAACGCGAATTCTTCATCCGCCGTCACCGCGATCAGCGCGATCCCGCGTGCCGCGGCGACGGCCCGTATCGCAGCGCCGACCGAGGCCACGTCCTTGCGAGACAGCTGCGCGCTGGCGTGCTCGAGCAGCACGATGGCCGGCGCAAGCGCAATCGCCCGGCCGAGACGCACGCGAAGCCAACCGGACGGATCCAGCGACGCGACCGGCTGCGTCCACGAGGCTTCGGGCAGTCCGGCTTCCCGCGCCAGCGATTCGGCGCGCCGGCGCACATCGTCGGGCGGCGGTTCGATGTCGAGCGTGAACGGCATCGCGAGGTTCTGAATCACCGTCAGCCCGTCGAGAAGCACCGCGCGATCGCTGACGATGCCGAACCGGTCGACGGTGGAGAGCCAGTCGGCCGGATCGTCAATCGAACGAGTGGAGCGGCCCGAGATCCTGACGTCTCCCGCGTCGGGCAGCGTCGCGCCGGTGGCAAGGTTGACGAACACTTCCGCGGAGGGTTGATCGAATCCGAGCAACGCGACGCGATCGGCGGCCGCGACGTGCAGCTCGGCGATCCGCAACGGCCGAAGGCCGCCGTACGTCTTGGCGACGCCGGCAAATTCCAGCACGCCTTCCCTCGTCACGACTGGATCTGGCGGTTGACCTCGTCCACGATGCGGCTGGATGCGGCAAGGGCGGCGATTTCGATCTTCGCGGCGGCAACGTTGAGGACAATCGCGCCGTAGGCGATCGTCGCGTGGACCATCGGCGGCAGCACGCCGGTGTCGACGCTGGCGCCGATGATCGCGGTCACCATCGTGACGGCCATCGCGAAGGTGCCGATCGAGAAGACCGGCTTGCGCGCAGCGGCGATGCGGCGATAGAAATCGCCTGTCACGTTGTGCTCGGCCATCGCATCCTTGACCGACTTTCCCTTTCCGATGAGATAAAACATCATCATCGAGTGGGCGAACAGCGTGATGAGCGTGGAGAAGATGCCGTAGGAGATGTGGCGTGAGATGTCGGTGCCGCGCAGGCCGAAGACCGCGGTTGTCACCAGTCCGATTACGCCGAGGAAGACGCCGGTCAGCAGTGCTTGGGCCACGAGAACGTGGCTGAATTATGTCACCTTCGCCCTTCATCGTGGAATGGATCGAACGGATCGCGCGCGAGCGCGACCCCTCGACGCAGCTCGGGGCAGGCGGGCGTCTGCGCGCGCTCGACGTGGCGATGGGAACCGGACGTCATGCCGTGCCTCTCGCGCGGGCAGGACTGCTGACGTTTGGCGTCGACGTGAAGCTGGAATCGGTCCGTGCGGCGATCGCGGCGGCGAGCCGCGAAGGCGTACGCATCGAGGGATGGTGCGCGGACCTCACGCAGCATCCGCTGCCCCGTTCGCGGTTCGACATCGTGGTGGTGTGCCGGTATCTGCAGCGGGATCTGTTTCCGGACCTGCGCGCGGCGGTTGCGCCGGGAGGGATCGTCATCTACGAGACGTTCACCACGAACCAGCGGGCGTTGGGACGGCCGCCGACGTCGCGGGATCACCTGCTGGAACCGGGCG
>DASSGK010000461.1:0-7960 GCA_035693505.1 Vicinamibacterales bacterium | reverse complement strand
GCGCCGAGCGCGAGGGCGGCGACGAGCGACCGGCCGTCGGCCATGCCGCCCGACGCGACGATGGGGATCGTCAGCTCCTCGGCCGCTCGCGGCAGCAGGATGAAATTCGGCACATCGTCTTCACCCGGGTGGCCGCCACACTCGAAGCCGTCGACGCTGACGGCATCGCACCCGATCGATTGCGCTTTCAGCGAATGGCGGACCGACGTGCACTTGTGGATGACGCGAATCCCCGCGTCCTTCAGCGCCGGCAGCCATTTCTGCGGATTGTTCCCGGCGGTCTCGACGATGGTGACGCCGCCGTCGATGATGGCGCGGATGTAGCCCGGATAGTCAGGCTGGGTCACCGCCGGGAGGAAGGTGAGGTTGACGCCGAACGGTTTGTCGGTCATCTCCCGGCAGCGGCGGATCTCGCGAGCCAGCGCGTCAGGCGTTCGCTGGGTCAGGCCGGTGATGATGCCCAAGCCGCCGGCGTTCGACACGGCGGCGGCCAGTTCGGCGAAACCCACGTAGTGCATGCCGCCCTGGATGATCGGATGCTGGATCCCCAGCAGCTCGGTGATTCGTGTGTGCATGATCCTCAACGCTGATGGCCGGAACGGCGTTCCGCCGGAAAGACCGACATGCTCTCATCGCGCAGGCCGCCGGTCAACGGCACGCGGGCCGGACTAAGATGCGCGCATGTCCAGATACACCGGACGGATTCTCATCACGCTGATCTTTGCCGGACTTGCCGCGGTATGCCGTGCGCAGTCGCCGGCCGGAGCGGACGCGGCCATCAAGCCGTTCACCATTCGTGTTCCTGATGCCGTGCTCGCCGATCTGAAAGCGCGTCTCAAGAGCCCGCGTGTGCCGGAGAGTCTCAACGGCGACGGGTGGACGTACGGGACGGACACCACGTATCTGAAGCAGCTCGTCGCCTACTGGCGCGACCGGTTCGACTGGCGGGCGCAGGAGCGATCGTTGAACCGGTTCGAGCAGTTCACGACGAACATCGACGGGCTGACGATTCACTTCATTCACCGCCGGTCGAAGCAGCCGAATGCGCTGCCGCTGCTCATCACGCACGGCTGGCCGGGATCCTTCGTGGAGTTCACGAAAGTAATCGATCCACTTGTCGATCCGGCCGCACACGGCGGGCGCGCCGAAGACGCCTTCGACGTCGTCATCCCGTCGATTCCGGGATTCGCGTTCTCGGAGAAACCGCGCGACCCGGGTTACTCACCGGCCCGCATTGCCGCGATCGAATCGAAGCTGATGGCGAGGCTCGGATACCAACGCTACGCGGTGCAGGGAGGCGATTGGGGATCGATCATCGGGACGCAGGTGGCGCTCAACGATGCACCTCACGTCGCCGGCCTTCACCTCAACATGTGCCTGGCCGCGCCGCCGCCTGGCGATCCCGAAGAGGGCTTGTCCGAGTCCGAGAAGGCGCGGCTCAAGGTACGCCAGACGTTCCAGGCCGAGGAGACCGGCTATCAGCAGATTCAGGGGACCAAGCCGCAGACGATCGGCATCGCCCTGAACGATTCGCCTGTGGGGCTCGCGGCGTGGATCGTCGAGAAGTTCCGAACGTGGTGCGACTGCAACGGCAACCCGGACACCATCTTCACGAAGGATGAACTGCTTACCAACATCACGCTGTACTGGGTGACCGAGACCGCGGCTTCGTCGGCGCGGATCTACTACGAGAACCGTCACGCACCGCCGGAGCCTGGCGGCGCGCGGCGTATCGAGGTCCCCACGGCGTGCGCTGATTTTCCAAAAGAGATCATCTGGGTGCCGAGGCGCTGGATGGAACGGCGATTCAACATCACGCGCTGGACCGTGATGCCGAAAGGCGGGCACTTCGCGGCCTTCGAACAGCCCGACCTGTTCGTCGACGACGTGCGCGCGTTCTTCCGCACGGTCAGGTAAAGAGGATTCGACCTCCTACAGCCGCAGGAAACGACGCACGCGCGCGACGAGGGTTTGCGGCGCCTCGCTCGGCACTTGGTCGATGCTCCGGCTGGTCCGGTGCTGTTCGAGCTCCTCGCGCCGTTTCGCTACCGCCGCCGTGACGTGATCGACGATCGCGGCATCGGCCAGCACCAGGTTGCGGAACGCCTCCGCGCCGATCTCGATCAGCTCGCAGTCGGTGATCGCGGTCACCGTGGCGCTTCTCGGGTCGCCGGTGAGCAGCGACATCTCGCCGAAGAAGGCGCCCGTACGCAGGCGCGCGAGCTCTCCCACGGTCTTCGCGAGCGTCACCGATGCCTCGCCGCTCTTGAGCACGAACATGGTGGCGCCGTTCTCGCCTTCCCGCACGATCGCCTGTCCCGCCGCGAACAGCAGCGGCCGCGACGCCATGGCCAGCTGCACGCGCTGGTCGGCGGTCAGGGATGTGAAGATCTCCACGCCGTCCAGCAGCATCGCCCGCGCGCCGTCATCGTCGACCGACGGGATGTGATCGATTTGCACCTGGGTCGGGTACGGAATCTCGATGCCGTGCCGGCGGAAGGCGTAATAGATGTGCGATCGCACGCGATCGCGGACGCGCATGTCGGCGGCGAAGTCGGCCGTCCAGACGCGGACGCGATAGGTGATGGATGAGGCCGCGAAGTCGGCGATCAGGATCTCCGGATCGCGGGTGGCGACGAGCAGCGGCTCGCCGTGCAGGGCGCGAGCGATCACGGCTTTCACCTCGTTTGGCGGCGTGTCGTAGCTGGCCCCGACTTCCAGTTCGAGCCGCGTATCCTGCGTCGGCTCCGAGTAGTTCGTGATCGTCTCCTTCGCCACGACGCTGTTGGGCACCACGACGAAGTTTCCGGCCTTGGTCCGAATCTTCGTCGCCCGCCACGTGACCTCGGAGACAAGGCCGTCGGTTCCGGCAATCGTCACCCAGTGCCCCACGCGAAACGGCTTTTCGATTTGAATCGCCAGGCCCGAGAACAGGTTGCCCAGCGTGTCCTGCAGCGCGAAGCCGATGACCACCGCTCCCACCGCGGTGGTGGCCAGCACCTTCTCCTGCATGAACAGCGTCGCGACGATCGCGAACAGCGCGATCACGATCGCGTCCTGGACGATCGTCGGGAAGCGATCGGGAAGGCGATCTTCCCGCCACGGATTGATCGCCAGGACTACCACGAGCGTTGCCAGGCCGAAGACGAGCAGCAGCGGATTGAAGCCGCGAATCTCCTGCGCGACGTCTGCCGGGAGCCGCCCGTAAGCGGCGAGCGCCGCGGCGAACGCATAGACGCCGAACAAGACGCACGACGTCAGCAGCCGGCTGCGGACCAGGCGATTCACGCTCACGCTCCGCAGCGCGAGCGTCAGCAGCAGGAGGGCGATGCCGACGATGATCGAAGAGGCGGGCACGGGACTGCTCTACATGCGGGCGCAGACCGCGTCGGCGACATAGTGGATCTGCTCGTCAGTGAGCTCTGCGTACATCGGGAGCGACAGAATGCGCGAAGCTGCAGCCTCGGTCACCGGGAAGTCGCCCGCCTTATAGCCAAGTGGGGCACAGGCCTCCTGCAAATGCGCCGGGACAGGATAGTGAATGCCGGTATGAATCTGCCGCTCGCTTAGCCGACGCTCCAGGGCAGCACGCTCGTCCGTCTGGACGACGTAGAGATGAAAAATATGCTCGACGTTCGCAGCGACAACCGGCGTCAGCACGTGCGCGGCCAGGCGAGAGGAGTACACGTCAGCGTGAGCGCGTCTCGCCGCGTTCCAGCCGTCCAGGTGCGGCAGCTTGACGCTCAGGACCGCAGCCTGCAGTGTATCGAGCCGCGAATTGGTGCCGGGCATCGCATGGTAGTACTTCACGCGCTGACCGTAATTGCGCAGCAGCCGGAGTTTCTCGGCCGCGCGATCGTCGTTTGTCGTAATCATGCCGCCGTCGCCGAGGGCGCCGAGGTTCTTCGAAGGATAGAAGCTGAAGGCGGCAGCGTGGCCGAAGCTCCCGGCCCGCTTTCCCTTGTAGCGCGCGCCGTGTGCCTGCGCGGCGTCCTCCACGACGACCAGGCTATGACGCCGCGCCACGGCGGCGACGGCGTCCAGATCGACAGGCTGGCCGTACAGGTGCACGGGAACAACGGCCCTCGTGCGACTCGTGACCGCCGCATCGATGGCACTCGCATCGATGCCATAGCTCGACGCGTCCATGTCGACGAACACCGGCCGTGCGCCGACCGCCATGATTGCGAGGACCGTCGCGATGAACGTGTTGGCGGGCGCGATCACTTCGTCTCCTGGACCGATGTCGAAGGCCCGAAGGGCGAGTTCGATCGCCGAAAGCCCCGTGCCCACGCCAAGTGCGTGACGCGTTCCGATGTACGCGGCGAATTCGCTCTCGAAGCGCTCGACGGCTGCGCCCATGATGAAATCGCCGCGCCCGATCGTTTCGCGAAGCGTTCCCTCGATCGCCGCCGTCAGCGGCACGTGCTGCGCGCGGAGATCGACGAACGGCACATGCATTGTCGACGTCACTATTTCTTCAACCCCAGACCCAGGTACACGACGGGTCGCACGATGCTCCACCAACCAGTGACCGGCCGCATCTTCGTGTATCCAAGCTGGTGCGGCGGATAAATTTTGGTGACGGCGACCTCGACATGACGATAACCCAGCCGAATGGCCTTCAACATCAGGTAGGGCTCCAGCTCGTAGCGGTCGAGCCACGGCTGGCGCCAGTCGATGCGCGCATCGCGCAGGATCGATGTGCGAAAGGCCCGAAATCCGTTCGTGCTCTCGGTCACGCGCTTGCGCGCCGCCATCGAAAAGATCAGAGGGTGGATCACGCGCGTGCCGAACACACGATAGGCCGGCATGTTGCCGAACCGGCCGCCCTTCAAATAGCGAGATCCCTGGACGAAGTCGGCGACGTTGTCGCGCAGCGGTGCCAGCAACGAGGCGATCTCGAGCGGATCGTCCTTGTCGTTGCCCGCCTGAATGACGAGCACGTCGTAACCGTTGTCGAGCGAGTACGTGAACACGCGCTTCATCGCCGCGCCGATGCCCTGATTGGTCGGATTGCGCAGCAGGATGATGTTTGCTCCGACGTCGTCCAGCGACCCGTCGGTCGACCCGTCGTCATGCACCAGGAGATCGTACGTGCGTTCGGCGGGGTGCCGGGCGAGCGTCCGGCGGATCTTGTCCCCCTCGTTGAAGGCGAACGTGGCAGCGAGCACACGCATCTATCGAGGCTTTTTCGCCGGCCTGGCAATCGGTCTGGGCAGCGCGGCGACGGTCTCAAACTCTGGCCGCCGCCGTACGTCGATGCCATTCTCGTAGGGGATGACGATTCCGAACGGGCATTCGAGGGAGTCGACCGGGCCGATCACACGCGCCGGGTTGCCGGCGACCAGCATTCCTGCCGGCACGTCGGCGGTCACCACGCTGCCGGCGCCTACCAGCGCGTTTTCCCCGATTGTGATGAGCGGCAGGAGTGTCACGTTGACACCGATGCGGGCCCCCCGCCGGATCGTCGGACCCTGCATGCATTTCGAACAAATGGGGTGGGGATCGTTCGCGATCGTCACCCCCGGGGCGAGGAACACATCGTCTTCGATCGTCGTGAACTGGGCGACGTAGACGTTGCAGTGGATCTTCACTCGGTGGCCAATGGCGCAGCCGTAATCGATCGTTGAATTGTTCCAGAGCGTGCAGTGGTCGCCGATCCGGTTTTCCTCGCGCACGATCGCATGATGTCCGGTCTCGAAATCCTCGCCGATCTCGACGGCCGCATAGACGATCGAACCGGCCCGGATGCGCGCGGCGGCGCCAATCCGCGTGTCGCCCTTGACGTCCGGCCGGCCGGATGGGTAACCGAGCAGCACCCCGGGATCGATGACCGCGTTCATGCCCAGGTGGACCTGCACGGCCCCGGGTACGTCACACTTCAACGGCGGCTCCGCGCGATCTCATCGAGGCATCGATGGCAACCAGCGTTCGAACCACGCCGGCTCCGAACCGCGCTCCCGCCACGGCAGGCGTGCCCGTGAGTATCGCGTTGACGAAATCTGCGCACTGGTTTTTGAGCGGCTCGCTTGTATCGACTTTCGGGCTGATGATATCGCCATCTCGAACGAGAAGTTTGAACTCTCCGAACGAATCGGAAGCCGCCTCGCCCACCGACACGCCCCGCTCGAACACCCGGACCCGCTCGACGTTGTTGAGGTCGTCGAAGACGACGCGACGGCGGCTGCCAACGGCGACGACTTCGCGTACCTTGTTGGGGTCGGCCCAGCTCACGTGAATGTTGCCAATCACATCATTCTTGAAGCCGAGCGTCGCGAAAGCAATGTCTTCACGATTGGTCTTCAGGACTTTCGTGCCGATGGCCGACGCCCACAGCGGCTGGTCGTCGAGCAGGTAGTTGAAAATCGCGATGTCGTGGGGCGCAAGATCCCAGGCCGCGTTGACATCCTGGCGGATCGGACCGAGGTTGGTCCGCGTGGCGTGCAGGTAGTAGGGCTGCCCGAATTGCTCCGGCGCCATCACCTCTTTCATCTTGCGGACGCCCGCGTTGTACAGAAACGTATAGCCGACCATCAGCACACGGCCGGAAGATTCGGCCAGGTCGCACAGCGACTGGCAGGCTCCGGCGTTGAGCGCCATCGGCTTCTCCACCAGAACGTGGCGGCCGCTGGCCAGCGCTGCGCGGACCAATGCTTCGTGCGTCGATGCCGGCGTCGCAATGACGATCGCGTCCACATCGTCGCGCCCAATGAGCTCGTCGACCGTGGAGCAGGTCGCGACCGAGCCATGGCGTTGCCGAGCGAGCGACAGGCGGTCGGCGCGCTGATCGCAGACGGCCGTGAGTTCGGCATTCGGCAGCTCGCTCAGCACGCGCGCGTAGTTCGGTCCCCAGTAGCCGAGTCCTATGAGTGCGATGCGAACAGGCGCGGCTGATGCGGGGCGGGCAGGTGGCACGAGCGTGGTTCAAACAGTAGTCTGGCGGTGATCGCCAGTCAACCGACGCTGTACAGTGAGAGCCGTGGAGGCGCGAAGATGAAGCTCATTTTTCCTCTCGTCGTGATGGCAATTGGCATGGCCGTATCGGGTTACGCGCAGGACCGCATGCCGCCGATTCCGGCCGATCGCCTGACCGACGCGCAGAAGAAGGCGATCGAGGAGTTCAAGGCCGCGCGCTCGGCCGATATCTCGGGTCCCTTCGTGCCGCTGCTGCGCAGTCCCGAGGTGATGAACCGCGCGCGCGCGATGGGCGACTATTTGCGGTTCAAGAGCTCGCTGCCGCCCCGATTGAGCGAGTTCGCCATTCTGATCACAGCGCGCCGGTGGACGCAGCAGTATGAGTGGAATGCCCACCAGCCGCTCGCGCTCAAAGGCGGCTTGAAGAGTGAGGTCGTCGACGCGATCGCGGCGGGTCGCCGTCCCGATCGGATGGCGAGCGACGAAGAGGCCGTGTACTCGGTGATTGACGAGCTCTTTCGCAACCAGAGCGTCAGCGATGCCACGTACGCGCAGGCGGTTGCGGCGGTCGGCGAGCAGGGCTTGATCGACGCTATCGCGATCGCCGGCCAGTACACGATGCTCGCCATGGTGCTGAACACCGCGCGCACGCCGCTGCCGGAGGGTGCCAGGCCGGCGCTCGCGCCGTTTCCTCGATGAGAGAAAACGGAGGGTTTCCTATCGGTCCAGCACTTCACGGATACGGCGCCGCAGCTCCCGCGGCGAGAACGGCTTCTGCAGCAGCTCGATCGGCTCTTTCAGTCCGGGCACATTGAGCGTTTCCTCCGTGTAGCCCGACATGAGGATCACCGGAATGCCGGGCCGCTGCGTCCTCATCAGGTTCGCCAGCTCGACGCCGTTCTTCCCCGGCATCATCGCGTCGGTCAGGAGCAGATCGATCGGCCCATCGTGCGATTGCGCCGTGGCCAGCGCTTCCTCCGCGGAACCCGCAATCAGCAGACGATAGCCGTCGCGGCGCAGCGACGAGGCCACCAGGCTGCGC
>DASSGK010000460.1:0-19431 GCA_035693505.1 Vicinamibacterales bacterium | reverse complement strand
CGGCTTTGGTCGCGAGCGCGCCGTCGTTCGCCGTCGCGCGGATGACGTACGTTCCGCGATCGGTGAACCGTGCCGTGACCGCCGCCTTGCCGTCGGTCACCGAAACGGCGCTCGAGGGCTCGAACACGATTCGCGCAGGCCCGCGAAGCTGCATCCACGTCAGCGTCAGCCCTCGCGGACGCGGCGTGCCTGACGAGTTGGCCTGCGCCTGGATCGCCGTCGCGTCTCCGACGGCCGTTGTCTTCGGCGTGCTGACAGGCCGCGGTTTCGGCAGTCCGTCATCGGTGACGCTGGCGGTGATGAGAACCGGCGCGGTCGTCGTCGGCGTGGTCGGCGGAACGATGGCAACGACGGGAGGCTTGTTGGGATCGTCGTCTCCCGGGTTCAGATTGCCGCGGGTCATGACGATGCGCTCGGTGATTTCCTCGACGGGAAGCAGCTCGCCGTACGCCTTCTGGGTCTTCCCGTTCGCGGTAATCGTCCACGTGACGACCTGCTTGCCGAAGTCGCGCGGTACGCGGACGCGATACACCCATCCCTGACGCCGCGGGAGAAAGTACGTCGGCTGACCGCGATCGGGTCCGCCCGGCTCGACCGAATTGCCGGGACCAGGTGGGATGACGAGCTCCTCCTGCCAGTTGCGATTGAAGTATCCGAACACGAGATCGAACGTGCCGTCGGGATTGTGAATCCAGCCTTCGAAATAAGGCTGGATGTCCTGACCGCTGGAGAATTTCGTGGACGGCAGCTCCGTCGGCAGCTGGCCGACGAGCAGGAGCGCCGCCAGGACGACTCCGCCCGGCGAGAGGCGGCGCGCGACGTTATTCATTCGTCTTCTTCCGCGCTTCGGTCCGCTGCAGATACTCGGCCTCGTCGATGTAGTACAGGCTGACCCAGGCAAAGCTCATCTCGTCGATCGTCCGCTGTCCGTATCCAACCCAGTTGCGGGGGTTCGGGTTGTACTTGTTGGCCGACGTGTTGTCGTGCCACGACGTGACATGGATGATCGTGCCCGCCGGCAGAATCGGCGCGACATCGTCTGCGTATGGATAGGTGATGTGCCACCCGAACTGGTAGTTGCTCACGCAATTGATCGTTTCGGTTCGCGCCGGTCCCGGCCGCGCGGAGTCCGCGCGAATGTCGGGATAGATCGCTTCCATGCACATCGCTTTGCCGCGGTTGTGCATGTGGGGCTGAAATGCCGACAGCACCGCGGCGCGCGGCAGCCGGAAGTAGCCGTCAGTCCGGACGACTTGTCCCGGCGGGATGTCCAGATCCGAGTTGTCCCCCATGTGCTGCGTGAATGCGACGTGCTTCGGGACCTGGCCTTTCGGATACAGCTTGAAGCCGATCGACAGGTTCACGAGCGCTCGCTCGCCGCTCGGATGGAGATGCAGGTTGAAGTGGATCTTCGATCCGGCCTTGATCAGACGGCCGGACCCTTCCGGGAAAATATCGCCGTTCTTGCCGAGCGCGTACTCGTTGAAGAAGAAGCCGACGGGATCCTCCGCTTCGTCTTCGATCATGTTTGCCGTCGCGTGATGCACGACCTTGAAGCTGTAGGGCTCAGGCTTGGTCTCCACTGCGGCGATGTACATGTCCTCGGTGAAGCCGGGATCGACGTCAGTGTCGTAGAACTCGTCGGGCCCGTTGGCGCGCAACTCGTACGGCTTCGGAAGCGTGACGATCATGTCGGGCTTGCCGATATGCCACTTGTCCACGTCGCTGAAGACGCGCGCGGCCGGCATGTCCGCCGGGTTTCCGGCCGCCGCGCCCTGATCGACCCAGCGTGTGATGATGCCGATCTCGGCGTCTGTGAGGGACGGATCGTCCTTGAACTTGCTGATGCCGACGTGCCGGTCGATGTACCACGGCGGCATCTCGCGCGACGACACCTTCTGTTTGATCGATCGAGCCCAGGGTCTCGCGTCCTGATACGTCATCAGCGACATCGGTGCGATCGCACCCGGTCTGTGGCAGTTCTGACACGCTTTCTGCAGGATCGGCGCGACGTCCTTGCTGAACGTGACCGTCGCGGGTTGTTGTGCGAAGGCCGCTGGAGCGAACGCGCCGACGATGACGAACGCAAGCACCGCGCGTGTCATGGATCCTCCACGGTCCGGCTGAAGCCGGACACTACCGACGTGCAACCATGCCGAACACTACTCGGTCCGGCTGAAGCCGGACACTACCGACGTCACCCTGAACCGGACGCTGACCCGTATTCCGGTAGTGTCCGGCTTTAGCCGGACCTAGCCGGGCAACTTGAACGCGATCAATTCCCCGCTGTAGTTACCGCCGCTGACCGCAACGATGATGTATTGCTTGCCGTTGAGCATGTAGGTCATCGGCGAACCGCTCTGCGGCGCCGGGATGTACACGGCGCCGACTTCCTTCCCGTCGTTCTTGTCGTACGCGCGCAGCATGGCACCGCGCACGCCGGTGGACGTGGTCGTGACGCGGCTTTCTCCGGCGATCACGAGCCCCTTGGTCGTCAGCGTGCCGATGATGCCGGCCTGGCCGGTGCGGGGAATCGTCAGTCCCTTCAACGCCGGGTTGTTCTTCACGTTGTCGAGCGTCTCACCATGCGCGATCTGCCACTTGATGGTGCCGTTGTCGAGATCGATCGCGGTGATGCGCCCGTACGGCGGTTTGATCAGAGGCAGTCCGCGCACCGTAACGCCGGCGCCGCCGCCTTCACCGCCCGCTGGCGCCGGGGGCGCAGCCGGGGCCGGCGCGGAATCGGCACCCGCACCCGCGCCCGAACCGCCGCTGTTGCGCACGCCGGCGGTCGCGGAGCCCTGGACGAAATTCATATCCGACACTTTCACGTCCGGCGGCGGCAGCAGCCCCAGCGCGCTGACGTTGGTCTGCGAATAGATATAAATCGTGTGTGTCTCCGGATCGTACGAGCCGCCCGGCCAGTTCGTCCCGCCGGTGGCCGACGGCAGGACCAGTGTGCCGAGGGGGCCTTCCAACTTGCTGACCGTCGGCGGCGTGAAAATCGGACCAATCTTGTACTTCTCCGCCTGCTTGATCGCTTCGGCGCGAAGCTCCGGCGTGAAGTCGATCAGATCGTCAATCGAGACGCCCTGGCGATCGTAGGCCGGCGGCTTCGTGACGAACGGCTGCGTCGGCGCGTACCACTCGTTGGGGACGTCACCCTTCGCGACAGGACGCTCTTCAATCGGCCAGATCGGTTTCCCTGTGACGCGATCGAACACGTACAGCCACGCCTGCTTCGTTGGCTGCGCGACGACCTTCACCGTCCGCCCGTTCGTCGTCAGGTCGGCGAGGATAGGGGCGCACGGTAGGTCCATGTCCCAGAGACCGTGATGGACGAACTGAAAGTGCCATTTGCGCTGGCCTGTCCGCAGATCGACGGCAACCAGGCTCTCTCCGAATAGACCGTTTCCCGGACGATGACCGCCGTAGTAGTCGCCTGTCGGGAGTTCGACCGGCAGATAGGCGATGCCCAGTTCCTCGTCAACGGAGATCTGCGCCCACACACCGGCATTGCCGGTGTAGGTCCAGGAGTCCTTTTCCCAGGTGTCGTTGCCGAATTCTCCGGGCGACGGGATCGTGTGAAAGATCCAGAGTCGCTTTCCGGTGCGCACGTCGAAACCGCGAACGTACCCCTTGACGTTCGAACGGCCCCGCGGCACGCCGCCCGATCGGTGTGCGGCACCGACGATGACCACGTCCTTGGCGACGATCGGCGTCGCGTGCAGTCCCACTTCCCCGGTGATCAGATCGATCTCTTGATCGTCGTCTTTCTTGAGATCCACGATCCCGTTGACGCCAAAGCTCGAAACGATCGCGCCGGTCTTCGCATCGAGCGCCACGAGGCGGTAACCGGGAGTCACGTAGAGAATGCGCGACTCGCGGGTGTCGCTCCAGTACGCGAGACCGCGGCCCGAGAACTGACGCGGGGCGTTGGCTCCCCGGGGACCTTCGACTTCGCTGTGCATCCATCGAAGCTCGCCCGTGGCGGCGTCGAGCGCGACGACGGCGCGCCGCGTGCCGGCCGTCGAATACACCAGGCCTCCGACCATCAGCGGCGTGCCTTCGAGCTGGTATTCCGGCCGCGGGCCGAGACTGTCGGTCTTGAAGCGCCAGGCAACTTCGAGTTTGTTGAAGTTGGCGGCGTTGATCTGATCCAGCGGCGCATAGCGCGTGTGCCCCAGATCCCCGCCGTATGTCCGCCACTCGCCGTTGGACGCGCCGGTTTGCCCGACGAGGGTGACGGCTGCCCAGCACACTCCACATACAACACCGAACAGTCGGACTAGGCGCATGGTGTTATTTCCCCGCGTTAAATGGCGGCGTGGTTTTCCGCGGAAATCATGCGCGGAGTGTAATACAGGCTTCAAGGCGGAGCAGTGATTCGAATCGCAATTGCGATTGCCGTGAGGAGACGAAAGGGCTGCCGACGCGCAACACTAGTCACCTCGCGAGATGCCTTTGCCGGGCGATCGCAGCGCCAAATCGTGCTAATATGTCGCTCCAATTACCATATTGGCACACGAGTATCTTTACGGCACAGCCGACGATCGCCAAACCGTGCAGCCGCGTGCAGGTAACGCAGGTACCGGGTTTGCGGACGGCGTATCCGTGATCAATTTCTTCATGGCAGGCCCCGAGATGGTACGATGGGAGCTTACCGCCGTCGAGTCCGACGGTCCGTTTCGACTCACTGTTCATCACGCGAACGGCGTGATCGTAGAATATTTCGGGACACCTGCCGCTGCGCTTCGCCGCGAACAGGAGCTCGAAGATCTCTTGATGGCTGCCAGGGGAGCTTGCCGATGACCAGTCCGGCGCGCATCCTCATCGTCGACGACGATGAGAACGTGCTGCAGACATTCGCCAAGGCGCTTTCGCTCGAGGGTTACGACGTTCGCACCGCGTCTTCGCCGCTCGTGGGACTCCAGGAAGTCGTCGAGACGCCGCCCGATGCGATTCTGCTCGATCTACGAATGCCGTTCGTCAACGGCGTGGGCTTTCTCTACCGGCTTCGGGCGCAGAGCGCGCATCGCCACACGCCGGTAGCCATCATCACCGGCGATTCCTGCATCGACGATCCGGCCATGAGCGAGCTTCACGGGCTCGAGGCCGAGGTGTGCTTCAAGCCGATGTGGATTGACGAGGTCGTCACCCTCACCCGCAGTCTTCTCGCGAAGCGGCGTCCGGTCGATCCCTACCCCGCCTGATTCGCGTCAGGCATTCCCTGCATCTCGCGCTCACTTCAATTCCGCCCGGCTGAACGCCTCGAGCATCTCCTGTTCGGTCGGCGGCTTGAGAACATAGCGCGAGGCGAACTCCTCCGCTTTCGGATACCGTGTCGCGCGGATGCGACGCGCGGCGTCTTCAAGATCGTAAGGTGTGCGCCGGAGCTCCACGTCGTCGGCGAGCAGCAGCCAGTAGGCGCCGGGATCGGCGAACGGCATACCGATGCTGCCGGCGTTGATGACGCGGACGCCGCCAACGCGACGATCGAACTGCATGTGGGTATGCCCGCAGACGACGACTGAGGTGTTGAGACCGCCGAAGATCGGCAGCAGCATTTCGTCCGACGTCAGCCGCGTGAAGATCTCCGTATCGTTCCTCGGCGTCGCGTGGCAGAACAGGACGTCGCCGAGCACGGCGGTATTGATGCGAACGGTGAGCGGCCAGGACGCCAATCGCTGCGTGTCCTCCGGACGAAGCTCGTCGGCGTTCCAGCGCATGGATTCCTGGTACACCTCTGGAACCGCGCCGGTCGGTGCGATCACTTCGCGATCGCCGTTGCCGTGAATGCATTGAAGAGGAATATCGAGATCGAACAATCGATCCAGGCATTCGCGGGGCATCGGGCCCGGCAGCACATCGCCGCCGATCACAATGTGATCGACGCGCGCCGCACGAACGTCGGCCAGAACCGCCTCGAGGGCCGGTAGATTCCCGTGTATGTCGTACAAGGCGGCGATGCGCATGCGGCATGATACGACGCGCGTCACTCGAAGCCGGCGTGTGAGCTTCACCTGCGTCGCGCGCGGCGCATGCGCCCACGCTTTTGCGGGGATGTCAATGCTCAGCCGGCCGCAACTCTGTTACGACGCGACAGCGTCTTGCATTTAGAATGGTCGATGTGAAGCCCGGGAAGCCGCCGCACGTTCGCAAGGAGCACGATTCCATCACGATCGTGATGGATGTTGCTCCGTCGACCAGCCGCTCTCCGATTCGCCTCGTGCTGCGATGCGAACGCGACGGGCAGATTTTCGCCTCGATCGATCGCGGTCCACGCTCCGATCCCGAGTGACGCGCGATGCGTTCTCGCGGCCATGCGCGGCTCGCCGGCCGGCGCCGCGCCACCCCATGACCTGCCACAGGAGAGCCAGATGACGGACGCACAGATCCAGGCGAAGGCCACGATTGCCGCCGCCCTGATCCAGAGCCGCAGCATCGATGCCGAGGCGCTGGGATCGTTGAACAAGGACATCAGCAATCACAAGCTCGCTCACTTGCGCGAGCTGACGGAACGCATCTACGCGGCGGTGTCCCGGGACTCGTCCGACTAGACCACCGGCACCAGTTCCTCCTTCGCGCTGTCGTCGCGAAAGCTTTTTGGCGGAAAGACGCTACAGGACAAGGAAGTCGTGCGGTGCTTCGCTGCTATCGAAGCCCGCGTCATGTGTGTCATTCACCAAAGCAGGAGGATTATGAAAGTCCGACGTATTGCCATGCAGCTCCGGTACTCCGTCATCGGCGTGTTCGCGCTCATGAGCTCGTTTGCGTCACCCGTCATGGCGCAGGACGACCACTCGCATCTGCAGGCGCCGCAGGTCCAGTCGCCGGAATCGCGGGTCAAGGCGGGCACGCTCGTCAACGAGATCCGCGAGGCCACCAGGAATTTCCAGACGCAGCCACCCGCGGGCTACTCGCTGCTTCTCGGCTGCGTCAGCGGCGGAGACTTCGGGGCGATGGGGATGCATTTCCTGAACGGCGCGCTGCTCGACAGCGAGATCACCCGCGACACTCCCGAGATTCTCTTGTACGAACCGTTGCCGAACGGCCGGTTGCAGTTGACGGGCGTCGACTACATCGTCACCAAGGAAGCCTGGGAGTCGAACCCCGACCACAAGGGCCCGCCGGAACTGGAAGGACAGCTCTTCCATCTCTTCACGAGCCCCAACCGGTTCGGCCTGCCGGACTTCTACACGCTGCACGTCTGGGCGTGGAAGGCCAACCCCACCGGCACGTTCACGAACTGGAACCCGAACGTGTCCTGCGACGCATTCGGGGGCGAGAAGTAACGCTCGGTCACGGTCGCGATTGCTTTGAAGCCGGTGGAAGCCGCATTGCGGCCTCCGCCGGCTTTGCCGTTTTCCGTTCCGAAAATGCATAGTCCCTGCTCACTGTGACAGGTATCGTTCGGCAATGTACCTGTGGGTCCGCCCGCTCCGGAAAGGGGCTCTAAGGGAGCCCGCCTTCCACCCGGCCCAGCCGTGGACACTTGTCTTCGCAGGAGTGCTTCTCGTCACGGCCGCTTCTGTTGCCGTCCACGTTGCACCCGGCCAAGCCCCATCCGCTCCTCAAGGAGGTGCGACGCTCAAAGGAATCATCGACAAGCCGTGGACCGGCGATTTCGACGAGATGGTGAAGCGGCGTCGAATCCGGATCCTGACGCCTTACAGCAAGACGCACTTCTTCATCGACAAAGGCGTCCAGCGCGGGATCGTCTACGAGGGTGGCCTGAAGCTCGAAGACGACATCAACAAACAGCTCAAGACCACGCCCGCGACCCGGGTCTCTGTCGTCTTCATCCCGACCTCGCGCGACGACCTGTACCAGGCGCTGGTCGAGGGGCGCGGCGACATCATCGCCGCCGGGATCACGGTCACCCCTGAACGCGCCAAGCTGGTCGACTTCACGAATCCCACCAAGACCGGCGTTCGAGAAATCGTCGTGACCGGTCCCGGCGCGCCCGCCATCAACAGCGTCGACGACCTCTCAGGCAAGCAGGTGGCGGTTCGTGAGAAGAGCATCCAGTTCGAGAGCCTGACGGCGCTGAACGCCACCTTCCAGACGCAGGGTAAAGCGGCCGTTTCGATCAAAACGGTCCCGACGGCGCTCGAAGATGAAGACATTCTCGAAATGGTCAACGCCGGCCTGCTGAAGATCGTCATCGTCGACGATTTCATGGCCGAGTTCTGGAAACTGATTCTGCCGGGCATCACCCTGCATCCACAGGTGAGCGTTCGAGAAGAAGGTGATCTCGCGTGGGCAGTGCGGAAGAACAGCCCGAAGCTGGTCGCCGAGCTGAACCCATTCATCAAAGCCAACGGAATGGGCACGTTGTTCGGCAACGCGATCCTTCGAAAGTATCTGAAGAGCGCGAGGTTCGTGAAGAATGCGACGTCCGCTGCCGAACGGAAGAAGTTCGAATCGCTCACCGAGATCTTCCGGAAATACAGCGGCCGGTACGACCTGGACTACTTGCTGATGATGGCGCAGGGGTATCAGGAGTCGCGTCTCGACCAGGCCGCCAAGAGCCACGTCGGCGCCGTGGGCGTGATGCAGGTCATGCCGCAGACTGGCGGCGAGTTGAAGGTTGGCGATATCACGAAGGTGGAGCCGAACATCCACGCGGGCGTGAAGTACATCCGCTTCATGATCGATCAGTACTTCGCCGACGAGCCGATGGATCGGCTGAACAGGGGGCTGTTCGCCTTCGCCGCGTACAACTGCGGGCCCGGGCGCCTGCGGCAGCTTCGTCGTGAGGCGACGCAACGCGGTCTGGACGCCAATGTCTGGTTCAACAACGTCGAGCGCGTCGCCGGCGAACGAATCGGGCGCGAGACGGTCCAATACGTCAGCAACATCTACAAGTACTACATCGCCTATACCCTTGCCGTGCAGGAGATGCAGGAGAAGAAGGGCATCACGTCAAAAAGCCCGACGCCGTAAGCCGCACGGATCCTTGCACCGAGAGTTCGGGATCGGCCGCAACCACCTGTCCGCGCCACGATAGAGTCAATTCCGTCGGAGCGCCGCGGCCTACGGGCGGGGCCGCAGCACGAGCGTCGCTTCGGCGTTCTTCTCGACGAGCGCCTGGCTGAACGAGTACGGGAAATACTGCTGTGCCGCCCACAGCTTCGCGAGATCGTCGAAGTGCGGGCTTCCCGGCTGGCCCGACTGCCCGGGGGCACTCGTGCCGATCGAACGATCCCAATCGGCAAGGTCCATCACCTCGCGGAACGTTGCGCCGCCGGTCTGACGCCAATCGGATCCGCCGGTTGCAAAGACGGTATCGCCGTAGCCGGCTCGGGGGAACGGTCCGACGTTGAACCGGAGCCTGGCCGCGTCGCTCGTTGCCGCGAGCGGGTGCTGGAACGTCGCCGTATGAACCTGGCCCCAGTTCCATCGGCTGATGTCGTTACCGAGGACCGGGGTCAATGCTGCCACGGCCGCGGTCAGCGCGGATTCGAGCAGATGGTCGCGTCCCTTTTCAGGATCCGCGCCGAACCACGCGGTGGACGGTTTCGCGAGCGCTGGAACGAGGACGTGCGCTTCGACCCGCCGCATGTACTCAGCGGCCAGCGTCGAATCGAGACGCGACTCGATCAGCTGCTGATAGAGTTTCTGCTCCCAGGCGGCGTACAGCGCCGCGGCGGCTGAATCTTGCGTAAGGCGGCGGTCCCATCCGAGCAGAATCGTCCGCGCTCTCTCGATCGTCGGGTCCTTGAACGAGAGCGGTTGAAGGAGCGGCAGGAGTTCCTCGGCGTTCCAGGGCGTCGCGTCATGCTGCAGCCGCGCGAGATCGTCGATCGTCACCGTGTTTTTTGCACCAAGCACTTCGCGAATACGGTTGACGCGCGCCGGCACGCTCCAGGAGGAATAACCGATGTTGGGCGGGGAGGCCGGGCCCAGTGTGTTGTGGTTGGCGGTGGCCAGGAAACCGGCGTCCGGGTTGAATTGATGCGGCAGCTCGTCGAGCGTTCGCCATCCCCGCCATTCGTGGTCGCCGCTCGCACCGTCGACGGGATAGACGCCCGGCCAGTCGCGCCGTACCGGCACCAGCGCGGCCGCCTGATACCCGATGTTGCCGTCGACGTCGGCGTACACGAAGTTCTCACCGGGCACCTTCCAGCGCTGAAGCGCGGTCCTGAACTCGTTCCAGTTGGAGGCGCGATCGAGCGCGAGCGCTCCGAGGTAGCCGGCCGTGCCGGGCTCGCTGCCAACCCATCGCAGCGTGTATGCGAGATGGCGTTGGGCGTCGACAGCGACAACCGGACCGTGCGCGGTGTACAGGTGCTCGACCGCGACCGCCTCCCCCTGGCCCTTCACGCGAATCTCGTCCTTCACCACCTCCATGTCGGCGAACCGGCCCCCCGATTTCACCTGCCGCGGGTTTTCCGGGTTCAGCTGTTCGACGTAGAGATCCTGGACGTCGGCGGCGAAAATCGTGAGGCCCCACGCGATGCGATCGTTGTGGCCGATCGCGACGCCGGGAAACCATGGCACCACCGAACCGATGACATTCCATCCCGGGGCATTCAGGTGCACGAGGTAACGCAGGGATGGATGATCGAGATTGCGATGCGGATCGTTGGCGAGAATCGGCTTGCCTGTCGCGGACTTCGCACCGGCGACGACGAAGTTGTTGCTGCCGTCGCGTGTGGCACGGCTCTGACCGTCAAGAAACGCGGTGGCGGCCGGCGCCGGCGCCGGCCCGAACCGCGCGGGCGTGCCCATCGCGGCCAGCACCGGCCGGACTGTTGCGTCGACGGCCGCCAGATCGACGCCGCTCGGCGGCGGCGCGGAGACGGGCGGATCGAGCGGCAGCAGCATCTGCGTGCGTTCGAGCCCGACGGCCGTCGTGATGCGCGCCCGAAACACTTCATCAGACGCGTTGTAGGTCATGACGAATCCCTCGGCGCGGCTGAGCAAATCCTCCGGTTGCCACGGCTCGGGCCGGTAGCCGGCCACCACGAATTCTTCCGGCAGCTGCTCGCCAATCGTTGCGATTTGCGCGTTGATGCCCGCGACGAAACGCGTCGCGATGCGATGCGTGTCGGGTGAGTAACTCTCCCACTCCGCGTTCATGTCGCCTCGATAGCGCATGAGGCGCGCGAGGCGATCGCGGTCGACGTAGCTCGGGCCGAGAATCTCGGCGAGCCGTCCCTGAGTCGAACGGCGCCACAGATCGATCTGGAACAACCGGTCCTGTGCCTGGACGAAACCCTGAGCGAAAAACAGATCGTCGGTGTTCTTTGCGTAGATGTGTGGAATGCCCCAGCGGTCGCGCACGATCCGAACTTCGTCAGCGAGGCCGGGAACCTGAAGCGTGCCCGATGTCTGGGACAGCCGGGCATCGGACGAGGCGGATGCCGCCGATGGCGACCCCGAGTCGCGCATACAGCCGGACAGAAGCACCGTAAGGCTGACCGCCAGCGCCTTGCTCACGCCGTTCCGCATCATGTCCGTCTCCGTGGCAATCGGAAGTCTCTCCGGCGGCTACCTTTGTCTACCTGGCGACCCTGACGCGTCATTCTTCATCGAAAACTGGCCGGTTTCATAGCTGTTAATCCGGGCGCAAGGCTTGCAGCCCTCCGCGCGACGAAAGGGTGACCGATGGCCACAACAGATATGCCGAGCCCGCAACAGATGCCCGGACTCCAGTGTCTTCGCTGCGGTTCGGTGCACATCCAGGTGATCCGCGAAATCCCGACAGCCGGCAGCGGCCGTTCAGTAGACGCCCGTTGCATTGATTGCCGCGAGCAGTCCATCCTGACGCGCGGCTGAGCCCTGTCGCGCTCGACTACGAGCGGTCCCTGGGGCGAGCTTCGGCTCCTGGCGGCTCCGTGAACGGCTTCACGTCGATGCGCTCGTAGCTGACGTCGAGGATCTCGAGCTGCTCGCGCCCGGCAGGCGCGTGAAGCACGACACGGTCGCCCGGCGCCGCCTTCATCAATGCCCGGGCCAGCGGCGACAACCAGCTGAAGTGCTGACGATTCAGATCGACTTCGTCGGCCCCGACGATGCTGACGACGCGCTCGTCACCTGCGCCGTTCATGTACCGGACCGTCGCGCCGAAGAAGACCTGCGCCGCCGCTCTCCCCGATCTGGGTGATTCCGGGTCCACGACACGCGCAGCATCGATTCGTTTCCTGAGAAAGCGAATCCGGCCATCGATCTGACGCAGGCGCCGCTTGCCGTACTGATAGTCGGCGTTTTCGCTGCGATCGCCGTTGCCCGCCGCCCAGGCGACGACAGCAGTCACAGCCGGGCGCTCCCTGGTGAGCAAGAAGCGAAGCTCGTCTCTCAGCCGCTGCAGGCCGCCGGGCGTGATGTAGTTCTTGACGGGTTCGTTCGCCGCAGATTCCGGCATCTGCTTCCGATTCAATCACGATTTCGAGGAACTCGGCGAGACGCAGCCACTCTTTTGACCTTTTGGAAGCAGCAGGCGTAGCCTATCCGTTGCACGAGCACATCGAGGGAGAGACGACCTCCATGCCAGGACAGCGAACGTCATTCTGGACGCGGATCAAAATGTTCTTGCGGCGAATCTTCGCGCCCCGGTCTGGCGGTGCGAGCGATCCGTTGGCCGGCGTGCGGCAGCCAATCAGACGCGGACCTGGCGGGAGAAGTTCAGCGGCGGCAGTTCTGGAGCCCCATGATGACGCCGCACGAGTCGTGGCCGTGGGCAGCGGCCGTCGCTGATCACGAATAAGCGCGACGGGTCTTCGTTCAGTCGATCCGAAGCGCGTCTGCCGGATGAATCGAGGCAGCCCTGTTCGCTGGAATCGCGGCGGACATCATCGTCACGACACACAGCACCAGGCTGACCCCGACGAGCACGACCGGATCGTTCAGAGTGCCGATCGACCACTGGGCGACAACCTTGTTGAGCCCCACGCTCAATGCGACTCCGGCGAAGAGGCCCGCGACGATGGCCAGGACGGCCGGCTGCACCGCAGCGTTGACGATGCGCCCGCGACCGGCACCGAGTGCCATGCGGATGCCAAATTCTTTGAACCGGCACGACACCGAGTACGACACGACGCTGTAGAGCCCGACGACGGCGAGCATCAGCGCAACACCCGCAAAGCCGAGCAAAAGCAACGTCACGAACCGCTCACGGGCCCAACCCGCGTCCGCCAGCGCGTCTTCCGCTGTGCGTACCGCGTTCACTGCTTGATTGGGATCGACGGTACGCACCGCTTCCCGAATCGATGCGGTCATCGAACGTGGATCGTGACTCGTCCGCAGGATCACATTCAGGGAATCGCTCAACATGAGCGTGTACGGCACGTAGATCGACGGCGCCGGCGGCTCATGGAGACCGACATTGGGTGTGTCGGCGACAACACCGATGATCTCGAACCAGCCGTCACTGCCGGGCGCCGGTAGCCTGAAATAGGTTGTTGATTTCATGTACTCGGGCATCCGAACTCGCCGTCCAATCGCGGATTCGTCAGGCCAGAGCTCGCGAGCCATCGTCTGGTTGACGACGGCGACGTGGGGCGTTCCGGCGCTTTCTGAGTCTGACCACACGCGGCCTCGAATGAGCGGGATGTTCATCGTCGCAAAGTAGTGGCCGCTGATCCGTTGGAGAATCGGTGCCTCGCCTCCTGTCATGTCCCGTCCGGGAACCTCGATCACCGACCGTTGGCCCGACCGGGGTGGTATCCCGCTGTAGGTGGCGAGCGCGACCGATTCGACTTGGGGCACGTCTGCCAAGCGATTCCGCAGGCGCTCGTAGAACGTGAAGCGGTCGGCCCATTTCGTGTAGCTGCTCCCGGGAAGGCTGATCGACGCGTCTGGAAGGTTGATCGACGCGATGATCACATTGTGCGGATCGTAGCCAAGCGATGTCCGGTACAAACCCATGAGCACCCGGACTGCTGCGCCGGTGCCCGCGAGCAGCAGCACCGTCAGCGAAATTTGCGCCGCGAGCAGCAGGTGATGCGCTCGCCGGCTTTCGACGCCGGCGGTCGTCCGGGCAGTGATCGTCAGGCGTGGGCGCGAAAACGACAAGGCCGGTGACAGTCCAAAAATCAGGGCCGACGCCATCGCAAGGCCCGCACTGAAGAGCAAGACCGGTGCATTGACCGGCACGGCCATGAGGTTCCCCACCGGAACCGAATTGGGGGGCAAGAGCCTGAGCATGGCCGGCAGGCCCCAGTAGCCCGCCGCAACGCCCAGTGCGGCACCGCAGAGTGCCAGGAGGAGCGATTCCACGAGGAGTTGCCTCATCAACCGTCCACGACTTGCCCCGATCGCGGCTCGCACGGCGAACTCATGCGCCCGCGAGGTCCCGCGCGCCAGCAGCAGGATCGACACGTTCGCGCATGCGAGCAGGAGCAGCAACATGGACGCCGCGAATATCAACAGGAGGGTCGGCACAAAGTCGGCCGCCCTTTGTGTCTCCACCAGACTTCGTACGAGCGGACGCACCTCCTTCGGAAAGCGTTGCGGGGCCTCCCTGGCGAACTGGTCGAAGAGCGGCTGGAGTCGCTGTTCGGCCATGCGTGGCGTGACGCCCCGCTTGAGACGGGCCTGGACGCCCCATGCGAAGTTCGTATCGAACGTCAGATCAAGGGGAACGAGAATCTCCGGCCCACTGTAAAAGTATTGAGGTTGCAGCACGCCGATCACGGTGTAGGGTTCGCGGTTTAAATGCAGGATCTGCCCTACTGCCTCAGGCCGCCCGCCGAAGTGTCGCTGCCAGAACCGATAGGTGAGCACGACGACCCGTTGGGTCTGCTCGCCCGCCGGCCCGTCCGCCTCGTTGAAGACTCGTCCGAGCAGGGGCGGAACCCCGAGGACGTTCAAACCGGTTGCTGAAAAATACTGGGTGCGCACCGCTTCCGGGAGACCCTGGCCGGTCAGCGTCATCTCCCAGGTGTTCAAGGCGAAGGCGCCGTCGAAGACTTCGCTGTGTTGAAGGGCGACAAGCTGTCGCGCCGTGACGGACAGACCACGCGGCTTGCCTTTGTCGATCTGGTCAAGCCTGACGATCCGATTGCTGTCGGCGAATGGGTAGGGATTCAGTAATGCCGCGTTCACGATGCTGAACAGCGCTGTCGCGGCGGCAATCCCGAGCGCCAGAGAGACGACAGCCGTCGCGGCAAAACCGGGGCTCCGGCGGAAGGTCCGAAGCGCATATCGGAGATCTACGGCGAGGATGTCCGGCAAGAAGTCTCCTCAGCGACCAGCGCGAAAGAATATTACTCCCGTCGCGACGGGACGGCAGTCGCTGATCACGAACAATGTCGCGGCCAACAAAAAAGCCCACCGCGATGGTGGGCCTCATGCTTGCGAGTGTTTTCTTTGAGGAAGTTGGTCGGGGCGAGAGGATTCGAGCCGAGTCGCGCCGCGAGGCGCGCGGTGGCCTGAAGACCTCGCTGAGACCGAATTTCGAACGAAGTGAGGAATTGGTCGGGGCGAGAGGATTCGAACCTCCGACCCCTCGGTCCCGAACCGAGTGCTCTACCAGGCTGAGCCACGCCCCGACCGGGCGAAGCGTTATCTTAACCCAGACCCGACCGCGAACGCCACGGTCGCCTTGACCGTCCCTCGCGTCAACCGATCTCGCACCTGGACTTCGAGCTCATACTCACCCACCGGAAACGGCCGCAGCGGCACCGTCTGCGAGACGAAGGCCTGCGACTCCCACGCGCCCGCCGGCGGGAGATCCACATCGGTGAACTGCTGGGCGTCGGTGCGGTTGAACAGCCGCCTCCCGCCGTCGAGGCGGAAGAACGTGTAGTTGGCCGTCAGGTCGGAATCCGGCGCACCGTAGTTGCACACCTGAAAGACCACCGTCAGCGCTTCGTCCGTGGTGAACGACGAGCCGGTCGCCGGGATCACTTCGGCCGCGCCGAACGTGTAGGGATGCTCGAACTGCACGGGCGCCGCGAGCGGCGCTTTCAGCGGGTGAACCTCCCTGGCGAGGATCAGGCTGCTCAGCGCGAGTTGATCGCTCCAGAAGTCCGGGACGGTGACGGTGCGATGGATCACCGCCGGGCTCGACGTCTTGAGCCGGCCGCGATCGATCAGCCCGACGTAGACGTCGTACTCGCCAGGCGGCAACGCGAGCGCCCGCTCCACCATCCGGGAATCGCCGCTGCGCCCGCCGCCCATGTCGAAGAAGAAATATTCCTCGAATGGAAACAGCAGCGGGTCGAGCTCGCGGGTCTCGGCTTTGTGCTTCGCCTCGGCAGCCGCGCGCTGCTGCTTCTCGAGATCCTTCTGCTGCATCGCGAGCATGGCGGACGCGGCGGCCGCCGCCGCGGTCGCCTGCCTGACGGACGCTCCCGCGATGCCAGCCACCGGCATCTCGTTGATGCCGACATAAACGGTCTCGGACTGCCGCGCCATGACGTCGCGATTGTTCAGCAGCCAGTCGCGCAGGTACGAGTGCTCGCTGGAGGAACGCATGCCGTCGTGCCGGGAGACGGCGCGGACGTACATGGCGGTGGTCTTGAAAGCGCCGGGCGCGGCCGTCACCGTGAACGGCACGTAGCCCGTGTAGTTAGCCGATTTCAGGACGTGATGCGCCCAGCCCAGTGACGAGTCGGAGTTGGCATCGCTGGCCTGGGCGAGGTCGACAGCCTTGAGCAAGGCGAGGACGGCTTCGCGTTCGCTGGGTCCGAGCAGCTTCCGTTTCGGCGGCGCGGCGTTGAGGGGATCGGCCGACGGCCACAGCGCCGTCGCCAGCAGGACCAGACCGACGAGAACACGCCTGCGCATGGCGAGCCTCCACTATCTATTTGACGGCGGCCTTCTCGAACGTCAGCGCTTCAACAGCCGACAGTGCATGATGAGCGGTCAGGTCGGGATGGAGAGGCGTGACGGAGACGTATCCGTCGCGGACCGCCTGATAGTCCGATCGATCGTGCGGCTCCCACTCGTTCTGGCCTTCTTCGATCCAGTAGTACGGGTTGCCTTTCGGATCGTGACGCTCTCCGACCGACGTCACGTGATTCCGCTTCGCCTGCACGGTGACACGATACCCCTTCGGCTCGCCTTTCGGCACATTGATATTCAGGAACGTGCGCGCGGGCAGCGGTTGGCGCAGGATCGCGTCAGCCATGACGACGGCGGCGCGGGCCGCGTGTTGGAAATCGTAATCGCCGCGCGTCTGGCGCAGCGACACGCTGATGCTCGGGATGCCCAGCAGCGCGCCCTCGAGCGCGCCCGCCACCGTGCCCGAATACGTCACATCGTCGCCCAGATTCCAGCCTTTGTTGATACCCGACACCACCAACGCCGGGAGTCCGTGGAAGACGTGTTCGACGGCAACGTTCACGCAGTCGGTGGGCGTGCCGTCGACCGCAAAGACGCGTTCCTCGATGGCTTCGAGCCGGAGAGGGCGCCGCAGCGTGAGCGCGTGACCGATGGCGCTGGCTTCAGTCGTCGGCGCGACGATTGTCACGTCGCCGATATCGCGAAGCGCGTCGGCGAGCGCGCGGATACCCGCCGACCGGTATCCATCGTCATTGGTCACAAGAATCCGCAGCATCTGCGGATGATTATAGCGGCTCGGGGTCTTACCGCCGCCGGTACGGCGCCAGCGGGCCATCCTTCACGGACGCCACCCAGAGTTGGTCACTGGTGCCGGCTCTCTCCCGATAAACAATGAACCCGTGGTACTCGCCAGCCGGTTCGAAACGCTCTGGCGAAAACAGGACGGCGGGGCCACTGCTGAACCACCGTGCTCCGTTGTAGTCGAGCCACACGCCGTTGGTATCACCGGCGTGAGGCACGGCGGTGATGATGGTCGTACGATGCGGGCGATCGCGATCGGGCGCCGTCGATGAGCCGGACGCACGTGGAAGCAAGCTGCCGCTGGTCCCCACCGCGCGTGCGCTGTCGTCGATGTCCTCGATGCCCTGCGTCAGCCTGTCCGTCGGCGCAATCGTTTCATTCGTTCCCGTCGTTCCTGCGTACTCGAGCTCGCGGCGCCGCTCGTAGATGCGCATCCGTCCGTTGCCGAGAGGAACGTAGATCTCCGTGTACGGCGCTAACGTCGTGTCAGCATAGACAGGCACCCGGTCGTAGCTACCGGTCTGCGCCATCACTTGTCCGTCGAAGAGGCGGAAGCCGCGCGTGGGATAGTACGTGAGCCCTCCGACAATGATGGGCTCGCTGCTGATCTGCCACTCGGCGCCGGCTGCAGACACGTCGGGCGGCGGCGTCTGAAACCGAAACACCTGAGCGCTTCCAGAAATCGGAAGCACGACAGCCACTGTGAGAACGAGGCCGGTCCAAAACCCGCGCATCGGAACCCTCCAGCGCACCACTACCTCAATCAGCATGCCATGAAAGCGGGCGTACAATCGAAGGAGTCATGGCGACTCTGGCTGAGGTGCTCGGCGAACAGACACGCGAGGGCGAGCTGTATGGACGCCTGCCGGACGGCCGCCTTCAGTGCTATGCGTGCGGCCATTGCTGTCCGCTACCCGAAGGCGCGATCGGCGTCTGCAAGGTGCGCTTCAATCGCGGAGGCAGACTGCTCGTTCCCTGGGGCTATGTCGGCGGCGTCCAGTGCGACCCGATCGAGAAGAAACCGTTCTTCCACGCGTACCCCGGGGCCCTGGCCTACAGCTTCGGCATGCTGGGTTGCGATCTTCATTGCTCCTACTGCCAGAACTGGGTGACCTCGCAAGCGCTCCGAGATCCGGCGGCGGTCTCGTCACCGATGCTGGTGTCTCCCGCCGATCTCGTGAGCGATGCCTTGCGCCAGCGCGCCCGTGTCATCGTCAGCACCTACAACGAGCCGTTGATCACCAGCGAGTGGGCGGTGGCCGTCTTCAAACAGGCAAAGGCCGCCGGGCTCGTGACCGGTTATGTCTCGAACGGCAACGGGACCCCGCAAGTACTCGAGTACCTCCGGCCGTGGGTGGACTTGTACAAAGTCGATCTCAAGAGCTTCGACGACCGGCACTATCGAGAGCTCGGCGGACGAATTGCCCCGATTCTCGACACGATTCGGCGCCTGCACGCGATGGAATACTGGGTCGAAATCGTCACGCTGCTCATTCCAGGCTTCAACGACTCGCGAGACGAGCTGACGCGCTTGACGGAATTCATCGCCGGCGTCTCGGTCGACATCCCGTGGCACGTCACCGCTTTCCATGGCGACTACAAGATGACGTCGCCCCAGAATACGACGGCCGACATGCTGCTCGGAGCCGCGGCGATCGGACGCGCCAGCGGGCTCCGTCACGTCTACGCAGGAAATCTGCCCGGCCAGGTCGGCGACCTGGAGGACACGCGCTGCCACTCCTGCGGCGAATTGGTCATCGCGCGCGACGGCTATCACATCCGAAGCTATCGTGTGACCGCGCAGGGCCGCTGTCCCTCCTGCGATGCCGCGATTCCGGGGCGATGGAGCAGCCGGTTCGAAGGCCAGGTCGCGTCATTGCCCTTTCGCGCTAG
>DASSGK010000459.1:0-10533 GCA_035693505.1 Vicinamibacterales bacterium | reverse complement strand
CGACTACCTCGAAGTTCAGGCCGGCTACGAACGAGCGGTTGAAGCCTGTCTCGGCGATCTGCTCGAGCACGTCGTCGTCGAGCGTCCGGAACATGCCTCGGCGGGCTTCCAGCTGGTGAGGGAAGCAGGGGCAGGCCGTTGCGGCTTTCTCGTGACGGAGGCGGCGGCGCCCCCGCTCGTGGCCAGAGCGTTTCATGCGTCGATGAGTGTGACCGGCGACGTCTCGTACGTTCCGGCGCCGGACACGCACAGGCGATCGCTGCCCGACAACGTGGTGGCGTTGTCTTCCGTCGTGCGGGTCAACGGCCCGTTCGCGGAAGCCATCCGCCAGGCCGTTGGAGAGGCAGGGATCGCGACGTCGTACGACGGAGCGGCGTCGGCCAGCCGGCTGACCACGCTGCCGATCGCCACGCTCGAAGGAGACGTGTTCCGCGGCCCGTATATCGTCTCGGGCGGAGGGCGCGCGGAAGCGCGCGGAATCCTGGAGACCAAACGCGAGATCAAGGAGCTGCGCGAACGCATCGCGGCCGATCGCCAGGCGCTCATGCGGCTCGCGCAGGAGACCGCGGAGCTCGAGGCGACCATCGCGCACGCCACCAACGCGATCGCAGCGCTGAACGCCGAACACCACAAGCAGGACAAGGCCGTCGTCGGGCACGAGGCGCAGCTTCAGCATGCGACCGACGAGGAAACGCGGCTCGCCCAGAAAGTCGAGCAGCTCACGCGCGAGAAGCACCAGGCCGAGGAGGAGCGGGATACGCTCGACCGCCGACAGGCCGAAGCGCGCGCGTCGATCGGTCGCCTGGAAGATGCGCAGCGCGAGGCGGACGAACGACTCACCGTCGCGCAGCGCCGTCTCTTCGAGGCTCGCGAGACCGCCGAAGATTTGAGCAGGCGTGCGGCGGAGGCCGGCGCCGCGCACGCCGCGCTCGTCGAGCGCGCGAGCGCGCTGGCGATCGAGGTGGTGCGGCTCGAAGAAGCCGGCGCCGAGCTCGAAGAGCGCGCGGCGGCGCTCGTCGGGGAACTGGACGACACGAGGCAGCGCGTCGAAGAGCTCGGCGCAGCTATCGCGGCAGGGGCGGTGCAGCTCGACGCCGACGTCCGCGAGCTGGACGCCCTCCGCGAGATGGTGATGTCCACTGGAGAAGCGGTCCTCGGGCTTCGCTCGCGCGCCGACGAATTGGAGTCGACGATCAAAGGCGCGCGCACGGAACTCGACGCGGTCCGCGCAGTCGTGTCCGAACTGGACGTGGCGCGGGCGACCGCGCAGGCCGATCTCTCGCATCTCGCGCATACCTGCGAGGATGCCGTCAACGCCACGCTCGACGAGGTCGTCATCGAAGTCGAACAGCTGGAGCGGGACGGGAAGACGACGCCCGATGCGGCCGTCGTCCTGGCCGACGAAGCTGACGACGACGAGATCCCGCTTCAGCCGGACGGCGTCGAGGTGGCCACGCAGCGCACGCTCAGCGCCGAAGAAGCGATCGCCGCCCTTCGCGGCAAGATCGAACGGCTCGGGCCGGTCAACATGATGGCGATCGAGCAGTTCGACGAGCTGGAGAGCCGTCACGGGTTTCTCACGACCCAGCGCAAGGATCTGACGGAGTCGATTGCCCAGACCAGCGAGGCGATCAAACGCATCGACGAGACCACGCGCACGCGTTTTGTCGAGGCGTTCGCCGCGATCAACGCCAATTTCCAGCAGACGTTCAGCACCCTGTTTGGCGGCGGCCGCGCGGGCCTCACGCTGCTCGACGAAGCCGATCCGCTCGAGAGCGGCATCGAGATCATCGCCCAGCCGCCCGGCAAGCGCCTCCAGAGCGTCCAGCTGCTGTCGGGCGGCGAGAAGGCGCTGACCGCCATCGCGCTCATGTTCGGCATGTTCAAGTTCAAGCCGAGCCCGTTCTGCGTCCTCGACGAAATCGACGCGCCGCTCGACGATGCCAACATCGGCCGCTTCGTCGAAATGCTCCGCGGCATGCAGCAGCACACCCAGTTCATCGTCATTACGCACAGCCGGAAGACCATGGAAATCGCGGATCGCCTCTACGGCGTGACGATGGAGGAGCCGGGCGTCTCCAAGCTGATTTCCGTCCAGTTGAACTGACGGTGCCTCCGTGGCGTATGTTAGGGAGGAGGTCCCCAATGGATGTCGCTGTGTATCGGAAAGGGGCCGTTCCCCTTCTTCGCTCCCTCGTGCTGCTCCCGCTGGTCGTCACACTGGCCGGCTGCGACCTCTCCCTCGGCAACCTGGCCGCTCACGCCACCGAGGAGTGGACCCACACCTATCCGCTCACGGCCGGCGGCGAGATCCGCATCGTCAACACCAACGGCCGGATCGACGTCGAGGGCATCGATGGATCGACCGTAGAGATCAAGGCCGAGAAGATCGCGCGTGGGTCGACCGACGCCGCCGCGCGCGAACTGCTGCCCCGGATCGTCATCAAGGAAGACGTCAAGCCGGATCGCATCACGCTCGAGACGGAGCGCATGAGCGGGATCATGATCGGCGCCGGCTTCGAGGTCCGCTACCACGTGCGCGCGCCGAAGGGCGCCGTCGTCAACGCGACAAACACCAATGGCCAGGTGGCGGTGAACGCGATGTCAGGCAAGGTTCTCGCCCACACCACGAACGGCGCGGTGAAGGGGACGAACCTGACGGGCGGCGTCAACGGCGAAACGACCAACGGCAGCATCTCGATCGACATGGCATCGGTTGGCTCGGACCGCATCTCGCTCGAAACGACCAACGGCAGCGTCACGCTCATGCTGCCTGAAAAAGCCAGGGCGACGGTTTCCGCGACCGTGACCAACGGCGGCATCAACGTCGGATCGCTCGACAACTTCGAGGTCACCGAAAAGGCGCGGCGCCGCCTCGAGGGAAAACTGAACGGCGGCGGCACCGAGGTGGAGCTCCACACGACCAACGGGAGCATCCGGCTGCGCTCGAGAGACACCATCAATACGCGCACCGACACCGACACGATGGACAAGGCCGACAAGACCGACAAAGATCTCAAGGCGCTGAAAGACACCGACAAGAAAGACCAGGATCGCTGAGCCCAGAGGTGCGGTGAACGAGGACAAGGCAAGCCGGTATCACCGCCTGAAGCGCCGGGCCAGCGTCGTGTCGCTGCTCTGGAGCGTTCTGCTCCTCGGCGGCTTGATCGCGACGGGGTGGAGCAGCGCTCTTCGCGACACGGCCGAGACGCTAGCGAGCCGGTTTGCCCCGGCTTTGTGGATTCCCGCGGCGAGCGTCCTGTTCTTCGTTGTCCTGGTTTCCTGCCTCAACGAAATCGCCGGGCTGCCGCTTGGCTACTACAGCGGCCTGTTTCTCGAACGCCAGTACGAGTTGTCGAACGAGACGTTCAAAGGCTGGCTCCTGGATCAGGCGAAGTCGTTCGCGATCGGCGTGATCCTCGCCACAGGTGCCGCGGAGCTCGTCTACGGTTTCATCCGCTGGTCGCCCGAGTACTGGTGGCTCCCCGCCGGCCTGACGTTCACGCTGCTCATCGTCGGCCTCACCAATCTCGCACCGGTTCTCCTGCTGCCAATCTTCTACTCGGTGAAGCCGCTGGATCGTGATGCGCTGAAAGTGCGGCTGCTCGCGCTGGCCGAACGTGCGGGCGCGCGCGTGCTGGGCGCCTACGAATGGGGGCTTGGCGAAAAAACGAGGAAGGCCAACGCGGCGCTCACGGGCCTCGGCGGCACGCGCCGGATCCTCGTCTCCGATACCATGCTGGCCGAGTTCTCCGACGACGAGATCGAGGTCGTGCTGGCACATGAAATCGCGCACCACGTCCACGGCGACATCTGGAAGGGCATCGCATTCGAGAGCGCGATGATCGTCGCCGGGTTCTACCTCGCGTCGCTGGTGCTGCGCGTGATGGCCGCGCCAGTTGGACTTCGCGGCGTCGACGATATCGCGGGGATGCCGCTGCTGCTGCTCGCCGCCGGCGCCGTCTCGATGACGATGATCCCCGCGGCGCACGCGATGTCACGAGCATTCGAGCGCAAGGCCGATCGCTTTGCGCTGCGGCTGACCCGGAATCCGGGCGCGTTCATCTCGGCCATGCGCCGCCTCGGCGCCCAAAACCTCGCCGAGGACGACCCCTCCAGGCTGGTGCAGTGGCTGTTCTACAGCCACCCGCCGGTCCGTGACCGCATCGCCGACGCCCGATCGTTCATCGTCGACTGAGCCGATCTCCCCCAGCTTCTCGCATCCCCAATCAGGTCGGACTTATGTATACGGAGGTACTGCAGGCTTTCAGGCCTGCCGGGGGTCGAGATGCCAAAAATCCTAGCTATCGTTCTGAGCCTCGTGCTGTTCTGCGAGCCACTGCACGTCGTGATTGCCGCCGATTCGTCGACTGGTCCGCTGGCCGATTCGCTCTCCCGCGAAGCGGCGAGGCTCGCTGCCGGCGCGAGCGTAGATGTCGCGTCGCCGGATTGGGAGGTTCTGCACCAGCTGAATCCCGGCGATCGGATCGTCGTCACCACATCAACTACGTCGTTCAACGGATCGTTCGTCGGGGCCGACTCATCGACACTGACTGTCAAGCGCGGTGAGATGGAGGACCGGCTGAAGTCTGAGGATGTGCTCGTGATCGCCGTGAGCAGGCGGCGCGGTTCGGCCCTCGCCGCGGCGCTCGGAACGGTCGGAGGTATCTGGCTGGGATCAGGTTTGGCTTACGGCCTGGCGGAGAATGTGCGCTGCTATCAGTCCTGTGCGGGGGCGACGCTGGGAATTTTGAGCACGATGATCGGAGTTCCGATCGCCAGCGGCTATGGCGCGTGGCGGCTGTCCACGCGATCGACCGAGGAGATCGTCTACCGCCGCCGCTGATTCGCCCGGCTCCTGGCGCTTACGCCGACTCGGCCGATACCGCCGCTATCAGCGCCTTGATATAGCCGAACGCAAACGCAAATCCCTGATCGCTGCCCACGCCCTCTACGCCCGGCACGTGATCGGGCATCATCATGCCGTCGTAGCCGACTTCCTTGTAGACGCGCATCGCCTTGAGCATGTCCACGCTGCCGTTGTCGATGAACGTTTCGCGGAAATTGAGGAAGCCCCCTTCGACGTTGCGGAAGTGGACGCTGAAAATCTTCTTCCGCGACCCGAAGTAGCGAATGACGTCGAAGATCTGCTCGCCCGGCCGCTCGAGCTGCTCAGAGACGGTCCCCTGGCAGAAGTTGAGTCCGTGATACGGGCTCTCCTTGATGGTGACGAACTTCTTCAATCCATCCGGAGAGCCGAGGACTGCGTCGATGCCGCGCCAGCCGCTGCCTTTCGGAACGCCCGGATCCTGCGGATGGCAGCCCATCTTCACTTTGTACTCTTCGGCGACGGGGACGACGCGCTCGAGGAAGTAGGCAATGCGCTCCCAGTAGGTGTCGGCGTCCACGGCGCCGGCGATCGTCAACGGCGGATCCTGCTTCGCGCCGGCGAACACGAACTCGGAATACCGGGCCCCGCCGCGTCCCGGGGCCGTCCCGCTGCGCGGAATGCCGATGATCGTGAAGTTGTATTTCACCTGCATGATCCCGGCGCGGGCGCAGTTGCGGATCATCTGGCAGATGTCGTCGATGTTGCGGTCGCGCTCGGGGCTCTTTCCCAGATAGATGGCGGGCATTTCGGCCTTGGTGATCTCGGCCGAGCTCATCGGCAGCGGCACCATGTCGAGCGAAATCCCATGAGCGGCTACGCGGTCTCGCAGCCTCGACAGCCCGTCGACCGACCAGGCGTCGTCCATCTTTGCCGACGGCAATCCGCTGCAGATGTTGTTGACGCCGAAGGCGGCACAGGCACGCAGGATGTCTTCGCTGTGCCCATGCTGGGTGCCGACTTTCATCTTCACGCGGGCGGACGTGGTGGGCGCGACAATGCCCGACTTCGCGGGCGCTTGCGCCTGCTGCGCGGAGACGACGGCCTCCGCAAGCGCGCCCATCGACATGCCCGAGCCGGCCAGTTTCACGAACTCGCGTCGGTTCATGCTGCGCTCCTCAGTTTGTCAATCGACTTTCGGCGGGCGCGTCTCTCTGTACCTATCTTCTGGGGATTTTAACGTGGAGGGGGGTGAATTCGATCCGGGTACACGGGATCTGGCGCCGCCGAATGGCCGGAGTTCGGCGGCGGCCTGCAGCCCGTCGTTGCTACGCGGCGATATCGGTCGCCGTCGTGACTCGCGGCGCATCCCACCGCGCGGGTTCTGCGCCGGATGCCTGTGCCGGCGCTCCGGGCTCGATGGGTCGGCGCAGCTCCGCGATGTGATGCGAGACGTGCTGCCGTTCGAACGCGATCAGCGCCGCGTACATGATGGTATTCACCGCGAGATGCCGCTCGCGCCGGCTCAACCAGGCGGCCGCGTTGTAGACGCCGCAGAGCGCGGCGACACCCAGGGCCAGCGCATGAACGCCGAGCTTCAGCTCTTCGCAGTTGCCGCATTTGAGGACTTTCAGGTCCATCGTCATACGGTCGAGGGGTGCAACAGGCGTACCGTCTTTGAGGTTTGGTCTCAGAGGTTTGGTCTCAGAGGTTTGGTCTCAGAGGTTTCGTCTCAGAGGTTTCGTCTCAGAGGTTTGGTGAGGCCAACACATCAGGGAAGGAGTCCGGGCTTCACGCGATACAAGTCGCGCGCGGGATCGCTCGCGATGCGATCCAGCGGGAGCCGCCCGATGTACGTCTGCAACGCCTGAGACGCCTCCTCGCGATTCACGACGATGTACTGGCAGGGGACCTCCGCGACGGAAGACGACCCGGTATCCGGGCGTCCATCTGAAAGGCGAAGCAGGCTTCCCACCATTGGCATCTCCTCGTATCGGCTTGCCGCGTTCGCCGGCATTCGCCCGATGTAGCCGCCGACCAGGGGATGCGCGTGCACCGTCGCGTAGTACAGGGCTCGGCGATCCTGGGATCCGATCCCGGCGCTCAAGCCGTCGCCGATGCCGAACGGGACTTCGCACACCGCGCCGGGCAAGGCGTCGGCGAGCGCCGCATACAGAGCGGGGCGATCGAGGCTGGTGATTGGGATGGGAGCGTCCCAATACTCGAAGGCGACGAAGGCGATCAGCAGCCACTGCATTGGCGCGCGACGCCGCCACGCAGGCACCGCGGCCAACGCCGCGCTTGCCAGCACCGCCAGAGCCATGAAGACTCCGACCATAGCCCGGCCCGGGATCCGCGCATTGGCCACGAACGGCACGTAGCGCAGCAGGATGGCCGGCAGCTTCAGTCCTGTGTCGAATCCGCCAACCGTCAGGATGGGACCCAGAGCCCACAGGCCGAAGGCGATCGCGATGATGCGCCACACGCGGAGTTCTCTGGAGACGGGCTCACGCATGGCGAGGCTGGATCCAATCAGGACCAGAGGCACAATCCCCATCCAGCCGACGGCTTCAATCCGATCCAGTCCCACCGATGCGTACGCTCGTGCGGCGATTTGGAACCATGGATGAAGCGGTGGACCCAATAGCGGCGACAGCAGATCGACACCACGGGGCGCGCTGCGCCACTGATATGCCGGCGTGACATATTCGCCGCGTGCGATCAGCTGCGCCGCCTGCCAGAGAAGCGGCGCCGCTCCGACGACGAAAACAGCGCCGACGAACGTCACGATCGCCGTCGCACGCCGGACGTCTTCGGACGAGACTGATGCGCGTGCGGGTACACGCTTCCACAGGGAGAGCCCGTACGCGGCTGCGGCAATCCAGATGGCGGTCAACGTGTTTTGAGGTGTTCGCATCGACACGAACACCCCGCCGAGCGTAAAGCTGCTGCCGCCCGTGACGACGAGCCAGACGGCGAGCGCCGCGAGCAGGATCATCGCCGCCGTGACGCCGCGCCGGATCCATTGCAGCGCAGATGTTTGGCTTCTACGCGTCCATCGCATGACGGGCCATCCGAGCCACGCCAGCAGATAACAGACAAGAAAGAACAGAAGGTAGACGACGTAGTAATAGGCGGTGTACGCGGTGGCGACCAGGACCAGTCCCGCGGCGATCGACCACCAACGAGTGGTCGACAGCGTCGCTCTCCGCAGCGCGAAAGCGAAGAGCGGCAGCGGCCACGCCGCGACCAGATCGAAGTGCCCGAGCAGATGCGACGCGAGGTACGGCGACAGGCCGAAGATCAACCCGCCGAGGATCGCGCCGCGCCGGTGCTTCGTGATGTCCCAGCACAAGGCGTACGCGCTGGCCATGTTGGCAAAGACGTACGTCAGCAGCAGCATGTCTTGTGCTGTGGCGGGCGACGCCGACTTCAGCACCGTCGCGGCGATTATCGCCGGGAGCGCCGTGTGCGGGTGGTCGGCGATCGTCGTGCCGAACGGATAGAACAGATACGTCGTGTGGAAGTAGGCGAGCCCGGGCGTCGCGAGCACGTGCCGCATCCACCAGAGGTTCCAGACGAAGCTGAAGTTGTCGCCCGGCGCCCCGGGAATCGCGTCGTGCAGATGGACGGCCAGCGGCCAGGTCCAGCCCACGGCCAGCGCGGCGAACAAGGCGACCGGACCGGCGTGGATCTTCAGCGTGTGTCGCAGGTCTCGTTACTTTCTCGGCTTGACCACGAGCAGGCCGCGCATCTGGCGGCAGCCGTCCTCGTCCCGCAGGTTGCAGTAGAACGGGAACGTGCCGGCGCGGTCGGCGCGGAACTCGAACGTCACCGGGTGGCCCGGCCCGACGCGTTTCGCGATGCGGTACTCGTCGATCGTCAGGCTGTGCGCGATGTCGGACGTCCCGAGCTCGACCTTCACCAGATCGTCCTCGTTGACCTCGATTCGCGCCGGTTCGAAGGCGTAGCGGTGGGCGCTGATACTGAACTGCTTCGACGTGGGACCCTGATCTTGCGCGGTGAGGACGGCCGTGCCGGCGGCAAACGCGAGGAGGACGTGCGGGATGCGGAACCTCACGGCGGGCTGATTGTACGACGAACCAGCCAGCCGTTCGGTTTGGATGACGTGGCTGGCTCAGGCGCGGGCCCGAGCCGCCACGAACGGAGTTTTCTTACGACTTGTTGGCCGCTTCTTCCTGAAGCAGTACCTTCCGGCTCAAACGAATCTTGCCGGTCGGGTCGATATTGATGACCTTTACCAGCAATTGCTCGCCTTCCTTCAGCTCGTCGCGCACGTCCTTCACGCGGTGGTTCGCGATCTCCGACACGTGCAGTAATCCATCGGTGCCCGGCATGATCTCGACGAACGCTCCGAAGTCGGTGATCCGCTGCACCTTGCCCATGTAGGTTTTGTTGAGCTCAGGTGTCGCGGTGAGCTCCTGGATGATCGAGATCGCCTTCTGCGCCGAAGCGCCGTCGGCCGACGCGACGTTCACGCGGCCATCGTCCTCGACGTCGATCTTCACGCCGGTCCGCTCGATGATGCTGCGGATCATCTTTCCGCCGGGTCCGATGACGTCGCGAATCTTGTCCACCGGGATCCGGATGGTGACGATGCGCGGCGCGAACAGGGAGATGTTCTGGCGCGACGCCGCGAGCGCTTCCTTCATCTTGCCGAGGATGTGCAGCCGGCCGTTGCGCGCCTGATCGAGCGCCTTGCGCATCACCTCGGTCGTGATGCCGCCGACCTTGATGTCCATCTGCAGCGCGGTGATGCCGTCGGCCGTGCCGGCGACCTTGAAGTCCATGTCGCCGTAATGATCCTCGGCGCCTGCGATGTCGGAGAGCACCGCGTACTTGCCGGTCTTCTCGTCCATCACCAGACCCATCGCGATCCCGGCGACCGCCTTGCTGAGCGGCACGCCGGCATCCATCATCGCCAGCGATCCGCCACACACCGACGCCATCGATGACGAACCGTTCGATTCGAGGATGTCCGACACGATGCGCACGGTGTAGGGAAAGTCGGCTTCAGCCGGCATCAGCGACGCCAGCGAACGCTCAGCGAGCGCGCCGTGGCCGATCTCGCGCCGTCCGGGACCCGACATGCGCCCGACTTCGCCGACCGAGAAGGGCGGGAAGTTGTAATGGAGCATGAAGTTCTTCCACGTCTCGCCCTCGAAGCTCTCGATCTTCTGCGCGTCGTCGGCAGTGCCGAGCGTGCAGGTGACGAGCGCCTGCGTTTCACCCCGCGTGAACACCGCCGAGCCGTGGGTTCGCGGCAGCACGCTGGTCTCGATCCAGATGGGTCGAATCTCGTCGAACTTCCGGCCGTCCAGCCTGACGCCGTGCGTGAGCACTTCCTCGCGGAGGACCTTTTCTTTCAGCTCCTTGAAGATGGCCTTCGCGTCGGCTTTCTGCTCCGCCTGATCCTCAGGCAGTTCCGCCACGAGATTCTTGAGAGTGAGCTCGACGGTCTCGTAGTTCTCGAGCTTCTCGCGGATGCGCATCGCCTTGGCGAGCGGCTCGAACACCTTGCCTTCGATGCTCCTGTAGAAGTCGGCAGCGATTTCCTTCCTGGCGATGGTCAGCTTCTTCTTGCCGGCGTCCTTCGCCAGGTCGTCGATGACCGCGACGATCTGCTTGATCGCGACGTGTGCGGTGTCGAGCGCGGTCACGACCTGCTCTTCGGTGACTTCCTT
>DASSGK010000458.1:0-12294 GCA_035693505.1 Vicinamibacterales bacterium | reverse complement strand
TCGTCTCAGAGGTTTCGTCTCAGAGGTTTCGTCTCGCCATGTCACGGGCGAATGCCCAAAATTAGCCGATCGATTCGCGGTGGATCTGCTGAATCGTCGCGATCGTGTCGGCCTCCGCCGCGGTCTTGTCGCTCCGATAGCGTTTGACCCGCGCGAAGCGGAGCGTCACGCCTCCCGGATACTGCGGGCTCGCTTGCACCTCGTTGAAGGCGATCTCGACGACCAGCTCTGGCCGCACGTAGACGACGTGATCGTCGCGGCCGATTTCCAGCTCCAGGAATTTCTGCGTCTGCCACGCGAGCAGCTCGTCGGTCAGCCCCTTGAACGTCTTTCCCAGCATGACGAACCCGCCGCGCTCGGCGTCGCGCGCGCCCAGATGAAGGTTGCTGAGCGTTCCGCGCCGGCGCCCGCTCCCCCACTCCGCCGCGAGCACGACGAGATCGAGCGTGCGCGCCTGCTTGACCTTCAGCCACGCCTGACCGCGGCGTCCTGCCGTGTACAGCCCATCGACGGCCTTCGCCATCACGCCTTCGTGTCCCGTAGCCAGGGCTCGCCGCGCGAATGCCGCGGCAGCATCGCGATCCGATGTCACCAGCCGCGGGACGAGGTTCCCTGCAGCGGCCAGTCCGTTCAGAAGCGACACACGGCGCGTGAGCGGCTCGTCGACGAGCGCGTCGCCGTCGAGATAGAGCGCGTCGAAGAACATCGGCGTGATCGGCAGCGTCTCCTTCAACCGATCGACCTCGAGCTTGCGTCCGAAACGCCGCATGGTTTCCTGAAATGGCAGCGGCGAGCCATCGGGACGTAACACGATCGCTTCCCCATCAAGGACGACCTGCCGCGCGGGCATCGCGCGAGTGACGGCGACGATCTCGGGCACGGCGATCGTGACGTCCCGCAAATTTCGCGAGTACACACGCACATCGTCTTCGACCTTGTGGACCTGGATGCGCGCGCCGTCCAGTTTGTACTCGAACGACGCTTCACCGAGCGCGTCGAGAGCGCCGCCGGTATCGGCAGCCGTATCCGCGAGCATCGGCTGCACCGGCTGGAATGGCCGCAACGAGAACGCCGCTAAACCGGCATCGCCTTCGGCCAGCGCCGCCCGCGCCACCGGCGCCAGATCACCGGCGAGCATGGCAGCGCGGCGGATCGCCGCAGGCCCCACGCCCGCGGCGCGAGCGACCGCATCCATCAACACGCCCTCGAGCGCACCCTGACGCAACTCGCCGAAGAGCAGCCGGAACAGAAAATCCTGCTCGGCGTGGGTCGCGGCGCCCATGAGCTCTCGCAGCAGTTCCGCGCGTGCCGAAGCCGATCCTGAGCCGGACAACACCGACAGTCGCGCGAACAACGCGTCGACTTCACGCAGTTCGAGATGCGGTTCGGCCGATGCCGGCACACCCCGGACGCCGGAAAGAACCGCGGCGCCAATCTTCATCCGTCCCTGACGCGGTTCGCCGCTCAAGAACGCAATGACGATCGCCACTTCGTCCGGAGGGACACGGCGAAGCAGATCGGCCAGGTGCGCAACTTTCTCCAACCGTCCGGTGGTCCCGGCAACGGACAGCGACGCGTCGACGACCGCACTGAGGAGCACGAAACGATCGTATTGCGGATTGGAGACCGGGGATTAGGGATTAGGGATCAGGGCTTAGGGCTTTAGGGCTTAGGGCTTGGTTTTGTTTCGTGTGTTTCGTGATCTTCGTGGTTCGCGATCGCGCCGGAAGTTAGGCCCGCAACAGCGCGCGCAGGCGGCCGAACATCTGGCCGAACGCGGAAGGTTGCGTTGGCGCCTGGCCCGTCGACGCTGACGCGGCGCCGCGCCGATCCACTTCACCGGCCTTTGGCGGAAGGTGATCGCGCCACTGCAGGTCGTTGTGGCCGACGATCTCGGCTTGCCCGCGAATCACGAACTCGGCGCGCCGGTCCCCTTGCGGAAAGCAGCGACAGAATTCGTCGACCGTCGATTCGGGATCGACGCCGATTGCCTTCGCGTAGCCACGGACGTACGCGCGCGCGTAAATCCCGGTCGGCCATTGTGACAAATCGTTGTTCTCGAGGCCTTCCCAGAAGCGGGAGCCGACGTTGGTGGCCGCCACGATCTGGGCGATCGTGACACCGCTCTGCACACGGATGCGCCGCAAGTTGGTTCCGAATGCGTGACGCTCGCTCATGGCGCGATCCTCGCTCGCAAGATCGCTACCAGCCAATCCAGTGCACTCAATGGCGCACGAGCGCAACATTGAAGGCGCGCCGCGTGCCGTTTTTCAACAGGCGATTACGATTTGGGAGCGGCCGGGCGCCCGCGCTCGAGGCTCAGTCGAATTCGCGCTTCGGCGGCGTCTGCTCCGACCCCACGCGGCCGGTGACGATGTCGGCCTTCGAGTAATTTTCGCTTTTCATTTTCGCGCCGCCCAACCGGCGGAGCATCGCGAGCTGTCCGATGTGTGCCAGCGAGTCCGCAATCGCCCCTTGAAAGAGCTTTTCGTGCGAAACGGCGAGCGGCGCATCGGATGCCAGATAGGCATCGAATTGTTGCAGCGTCGTAAAGAAACGATCGACTTCGCGATCCCAGTCGAGCGGCGTGGAATCGTGCCAGGCCTCGGCGCCCCTGGCCTGAGACAATGCCCAGTCGTAGAGGTCGCCGACGTGCGCCAGGATCTTCGCCGCGGTCCGGGTCGAGTTGTCGCCGCTGTACGACGCGAAGCTCGCCGGAACGCCGCGCACGGCCTTACCGCCCCGGTACGCCACGGTCGCCACCGTATGCCGCAACAACGCGCGCTTCTCGTCCATTGGAATGCCCTCAGCAGGTTTGTCGTCCGGCTATCGCGCGATCACGCGTCGAATTGCCGCAGATGATGATCCATGTGCCGGTAAATTAGTACGCCCCAGGCCCGACGGGACAGTGCGCCGAACGCCGGATGTTCCGGCCACTCCTCGGTCGTTGGCATCGCCGCGGCGCGGTCGAGCAGTCCTCGAAGATCGGCGATGTCCTTCGCCCACTCACGCGGCTCGCGCGTCAGCAACTCCGGCGCAGTCGGCGCGCTCTTCGGAAACGGCGCGACGTAGATAATCAGCTGCTTCAGCGGTGGATAGCGAATGGGCAGGTGTTTCGGCTTGACCGGAAGATCGCCCATCGCCATACGCAGGCTGTCGGCGAGATGGCAGACCATCTTCGGCGCCGTGAACTTTCCCCACTGCGCGCGACGATCCCACGCAAGGCCGCCCACGCGATCGCTCAGCTCCTTCCGCGACTCGTCCTGCCAGATCGATTTCATGATCGAAACCCCTACAACGTTCGACAACGAGTCACACCGCCGGCCCGCCCGAGCCTGTCACCCCTCGACCGGGCTCGGAGCGAAGGGTCGAAGGGGAACAATCAGGCTACAACAAGTGACCGCGCCCTCGGCTTTCGCGAGCTCGCTGGCGTCGACGAGGTTCACCTGAAAGCCCTCGCCCGCGATGCGGTCCGCCGTTCTCGGAAACGCACGCGCGGCGACGATCCGATCGTGGAGACGAAGCACATTGGCGGCAGATGGTTCCTCAGGCGCAACGTCGACGAGCTTGAATGCCGCGAAGTTCTTCGTGTCGATCCACTCCCTGTTGACCAGCAGCACATCGTCCGCCAGCGCGGTGACCGCCGACTTCAGGTGAAGGCAGCCGCGAACCTCAGCGCCGAGCACCGTATATCCGAACGGACCAAGGATACGGCGGATTTGTATTAGCGCGGCGTCGTTGGTGCGCGTCGAGCGTCCAACGTACACGAACCGGCCCGCCACGAGCACGTCGCCGCCGTCCATGGTTGCCGGCGGTTGAATCTGTTGCAGCGGACGATGAGCGGCGAGCGCGGCCGCAATCCCCGGCACTTCGCGGCGCCGGGACGGCGCTCCCGGATTCGTGAGTATCGCAACCTCATCGAACACGACGGCCATGTCTTCCACGAAGACGGAGTCCGGCATCGTCTCGTCCGCTTCGAGATGTTCGACACAGTAACCGGCGTCGCCCAGCGCCTGTTCGTACGCGCGATGCTGTTCGCGTGCAACGCCGACGTCGATGGGCACGCGCGGCAGGCAGGTCAGCTCACAGTTCGTAAGCCCGGCACTAACCGCCCGGGTGATGGCAGTCGGCTTCGACATCCGGCTGAATCATAGTCGCTGCCCGGACATCGGCTTGTCGCGTGATGTCTGCGCGTTGACTTCTACGAAATGCGTCGTAGATAATGCCGGCCATCGGAGGCACCGTGCACGACCTTCGTCTCGCCGTCCGCGCGCTCCGCGCGACACCGGTTGTCTCGCTCGTCGCCGCGCTCTCGCTCGCGCTCGGCATCGGCGCCAACACGGCGATTTTCTCGCTGGTCAACAGCCTCCTGCTCCGTGCGCTGCCTGTCAGGGAACCGTCGCGCCTGGCATTGATCACCGACGACAGCGGACGGGGCATCAACTCCTGGACCAATCCGATTTGGGAGCAGATTCGATCGCGTCCCGAGCTCTACGACGGCGCCTTTGCGTGGAGCACCACGCGTTTCAACCTGTCGGCCGGCGGAGAGACGCAGTTCGTCGACGGGATCTGGGCGAGCGGCGGGATCTTCGACACGCTGGGCGTCCCGCTCATGCTCGGCCGGCCGTTCACCGCGGCCGACGATGTGCGAGGCGGCGGACCCGATGGCCCCGTCGCCGTCATCAGCCACGCGTTCTGGCAGCGCCGGTTCGGCGGCGCCGCCGACGCGATCGGCCAGCGCCTGCTCATCGAACGAGTCGCCGTCACGATCATCGGCGTGACTGGACCGGACTTCTTCGGGCCGGATGTCGGCCGCGCATTCGACGTGGCGGTGCCGATCGGCATCGAGCCTCTGTTCCGCGGAAAGGAATCCTGGCTCGACAGACGATCCTACTGGTGGCTGACTGTCATGGCGCGGCTGAAGCCCGGACAGTCAGTCGATGCCGGCACCGCGGCCATCCGCGCCGTGCAGCCGCAAATTCGCGAAGCGACGATGCCGCCCGACTGGGGCGCCGACAGCGCGCAATACCTCAAAGAGGCGTTCACGCTGGTCCACGCCGGCACGGGCAATTCCGGTCTCCGCCGGCGCTACGAGCGTCCGCTGTTGACGCTGCTCGTCGTGGTCGGCCTCGTGCTGGTGATTGCGTGCGCGAACGTCGCAAACCTTCTGCTGGCGCGGGCGACGGCGAGGCGGCACGAGCTCGGCGTGCGCGTCGCGCTCGGCGCATCCCGATGGCGCCTGGCGCGGCAGCTGCTCGCCGAGAGCCTCGTCCTGGCAGCGACCGGCGCCACAGCCGGGATGCTGATCGCGTTGTGGGCCGGTCCGCTGCTGGTGCGTCAGCTCTCAACGCAGACCAACACCGTCTTTCTCGACCTCTCGCTCGACTGGCGCGTGCTCGGCTTCACGATCGCGGTCACCGTTGCGACGGCGCTGATCTTCGGCACCGCGCCGGCGCTGCGGGCGTCCGGCGTGGCACCGATGGACGCGCTGAAAGAGCACGGACGCGGGGCCTCGAGCGATTCGCGCGCGAATCTGGCCAGCAGCCTGGTGATCGCGCAGGTCGCGCTCTCCCTCGTGCTCGTCGTCGCCGCCGGGCTCTTCATGCGCACGTTCAGTTCGCTCGCCGGCCTGCACCTCGGCTTCGATCGCGATCGCGTCCTGCTCGTGAGTATCGACGCACAGCGCACCGAGATTCCACCCGCCGACCGTCTCGCCACGTACGAGCGCATCCGGCAGAGTGTTCTCGCAGTGCCTGGCGTCGCGTCCGCCGCGGCGTCGTTCGTGACGCCGGTCAGCGGCAACACGTGGAACAACCGGATCGAAGTGTCCGGCGGCATCGCGATGCCCGAGCGTCAGCGGCAATCGAACTTCAACGCGATCACTCCAGGATGGCTGACGACATTCGGCACGCCCCTGGTCGCCGGCCGCGACATCGGGGCCGGCGATCGGAAAGGCGCGCCTCCGGTCGTGCTCGTCAACCAGACGTTCGCAAAGAAATTCCTGAACGGCGCGAGTCCGATTGGCCACACGCTGACGATCGGAGCCGGCGGCCCGTACGCGGAGCCTCCGCGCGAAATCGTCGGTGTGGTGGCCGACGCGGTCTATCGCTCGCTGCGCGAGCCGGTGCCGGCGACGATGTACGTACCGCTCGCGCAGTTCAACGAGCGGCGCGATCCCGCTCCGCCGTCGATGGCGGTCAGCGTGCGATCGACCACCGGTTCGCCGGCCCTGCTGGCGCGCAGTGTCAGCGCCGCGATCACCGGCGTCAACCGTGACCTGGCTCTGACCTTCCGTCCGCTCGCCGATCAGGTGAACGCCTCGCTCACGCAGGAGCGCCTGGTGGCAATGCTGGCCGGCTTCTTCGGCGCCCTCGCGCTGCTGCTCGCGGGACTGGGCCTCTACGGCGTCACCTCGTATGCGGTCACCCGTCGCCGCACCGAGATCGGTATCCGCATGGCGCTGGGCGCCGCGCCGGGCGGCGTCGTGCGGCTCGTGCTTTCGCGCGTCACGCTGCTCGTCGGGATCGGCGTGGTGGTCGGCGCCGCCGTGAGTCTCTGGGCGTCGCGATTCGTCGAAACGCTCGTCTACGGTCTCGAGGCGCGCGATCCGGCCACATTCACAGTCGCCGCCGTCGTGCTGGCCGCCGTCGGCGCAATCGCCGGCTGGCTGCCCGCGCAGCGCGCGTCGCGCATTGATCCCGCTGAAGTCCTGAGGGACACTTAGCACTCCGTGCTGCAGGATCTGCGGCTCGCCTTTCGCACGCTTCGCGCGACGCCGATCGTCACGTTCGTCGCGGCGGTTTCGCTCGCCCTGGGCATCGGCGCGAATACGGCGATGTTCTCGCTCGTGAACAGCCTGCTGCTGCGTTCACTGCCGGTCACCGATCCCGCGCGGCTGGTCCTGCTCCGAAGCCACGAGGCAGAGGGCTATCCCGAATGGAGCTATCCCGTCTGGAACGAGATCCGCCAGCGGGCGCAGTTGTTCAACGGCACTGCCGCGTGGTCGCCGATCGCGCGCGCGAATTTCACGGTGGAAGGACAGACGCTCAAGGCTGACGGATTTCTCGCCAGCGGATCCTTTTTCGACACGCTCGGCGTCAACGCCATCGTCGGCCGTACCTTCACTATCGCGGACGATCGACCCGATGGAGGACCAGACGGTCCGGTCGCTGTGATCAGCTACGGCTTCTGGCAACGGCATTTCGGCGGCTCTATGGCGGCCCTCGGCCGTACCGTCACGCTCGAAAACGTGGCATTCGCCATCGTCGGCGTGACGCCGCCGGAATTCTTCGGCGCTGACGTCGGGCGCACGTTCGACGTGGTCGTGCCGCTCAACACGGAACCGCTCGTGAGCCGCTCGGAGAGCAGGCTGACGAACGCGGGTGCCAGCTGGCTGAACATCGTGGCGCGGCTGAAGCCGGATCAGACGATGGCGGCCGCGACCTCGGGAATACGCGGGGTTCGTCAACAGATCCTGGACGCAGCGCTCCCGATCGACTGGACGAAGGACGCTCTCGACCAGTATCGCGCGCGGGCCTTCTCGCTGGTGCCGGCGGCCACAGGCGACTCCAGCCTGCGCGGCACATATGAGCGGCCTCTCCTCACAATCATGGCGGTCGTCGTCCTGGTGCTGCTGATCGCCTGCGCCAACATCGCGAACGTGCTGCTCGCCCGCGCCATCACCCGTCGCCACGAGCTGAGCCTTCGGATTGCGCTTGGCGCAACGCGCTGGCGGCTGGTGCGGCAACTGCTCGCCGAGAGCGTCGTCCTCGCCGGCGCTGGCGCCGCGCTGGGGATCGTGATCGCGTCGTGGGGCAGCCGCTTCCTGGTGAGCCAGATCTCGACCGAGGTGCGCCCGGTCTTTCTCGATCTGTCGATCGATCGCCACGTGTTGGTGTTCGCGATCGGTATTGCGGCGGCCACGGCCCTGCTCTTCGGAGTCGCACCGGCCCTTCAGGCATCCGGGCTCGCGCCGCTGGAGGCGATGAAGGAACGGGACACACACCACGGTTCCGGCAACGGGCGCAGCGGCTGGACAGGCGGGCTGATCGTCGCGCAGGTGGCGCTATCGCTGCTGCTGCTCGTGGCCGCCGGCCTCTTCGTCCGCACGTTCACGTCGCTGACGGCCCGGCCGCTCGGCTTCGAGCGCGATCGCGTCCTGGTCGTCAACGTGAATGCCCACAGCGCGGCCATCGATCCGACCGATCGGATGTCGCTCTACCTGCGCGCGCGCGACGCGGTGCGCGCGCTATCCGGAGTGTCGGATGCGGCCGTGTCCTACACGACGCCTCCGGTCACGATGGTGTCGATCATGCCCGTCGACGCGATCTCCGGCGGCACGGCATTTCAAGGCATGCAGCGCATGACCGCGGTCAACTTCGTGACGGCGAGCTGGTTCAACACGCTCGGCACACGGGTCGTGGCCGGCAGGGATATCAGCGATCGCGACCGTCCGGCGACGCCGCGCGTGGCACTGGCCAACGTGACATTCGCCCGGAAGTTCCTCGAAGGCGCCAGTCCGATTGGCCATTCACTCGAAACGAAAGTCGGCGTACCGCCACAGACGCGGTCGATCGAGATCGTCGGCCTCGTCGAAGACGCGGTGCACGGATCGCTTCGACAACCGGTGCCCCCGCTCCTCTACGTGCCAATGGCGCAAGCCGATTGGCTGCAGTTCGGATTTCTGGCGCAGGTCGATTTGAGCGTGCGATCGAGCGGTGCGCCACCGGCGCAACTGGCGAAAACCGTCGCCGCCGCGATCCACAGCGTGCATCCGGAACTGGTCGCAACATCGCGATCCCTGGCCGACCAGGTGAACGCCACGCTGACGCAAGAGCGAGTGGTCGCGTTGTTGTCGGGCTCGTTCGGTGCGCTCGCCTTGTTGCTCGCCGGCCTCGGCCTCTACGGGGTGACTTCCTACACGGTGGCGCAGCGCCGCACGGAGCTTGGCATTCGGATGGCGCTCGGCGCAGCCCCGAGCGGCATCGTCCGGCTTGTGCTCTCACGCGTGACGCGGCTGGTAGGGTTGGGCGTGCTGATCGGCGTCGGTCTCTGTGTGTGGGCGTCGCGATTCATCGCCGTATTGCTCTACGGACTCGAACCGCGCGATCCCACGACACTCGTCGGCGCCGCGATCGTGCTGGCGGCCGTCGGCGCGGCCGCCGGCTGGTTGCCGGCGTACCGCGCCTCGCGAATCGATCCCGCGGACGTACTCAGGGAGTCCTGAGATTTCAGATTGAAGAGCTCAGATTTCAGATTCTCAGTGACACCAATCTGAAGTCTGAATTCTGACCTCTGAAATCTCTACCATCTCTCGTGCAGGTGCCGCCACCGCCAGTAGGCTATCTGGCGCTGCCGGCTTGCTCGCTGAAACGCGAGGTACCGCTCGTGCCGCTCGGCGAGATACGCGCGATACCGGCGATCCTCCTCGCGATTCCAGCGGTGGTAGTCGTGGTGATCGCGATCGTAGAAGCGAATCACCACCGACGACTCCGCGCTCGCCGGGGTGGGAACCAGCACTGATCCACCAATGGCTGCAGCCAGCGTGAGTGCACCAAATGTTCGGCGAATCATGATGTCAACCTCCTGATCGGAGGAGTGGCAAGAAGCTCGCCATGCCGAAAGTCGAAGGATTTCCGCGATGAGCGCAGTCGGGCTTTGCAGATGACCTCTAGAGAGGTCGCTCGACGATGGCGTCGGGCGGAAACACATTCGCGAACGTGAACGCGTATGGTGTCGGACCGCGATCGTCGAGCGATGCGAGCCGCTGCTTCGCGTCGTCAACGGTCGGGATGTGACCGGCGGGAATCCACCACAACGCGAGCGACACGCGCTCGAACTTCTCGAACCATTCGCGTCGCTGACGCAGGACCTCGGCATGCGCGCCGCTGTAGGTGTACGCGCGCAGCTGCTCGATCGATTCCCACACCGACATGTTGACGATGATCCGATCGTCGTCGAAGGGACGAAGGTAGGTGTTGCCGGCGCCCTCCCCGTCCTGCAGGCGCCAGACGAACCCGTCGCTGCCGTCGGCCAGGGCGTTCAGCTCGGCCAGCCGCGACATGAACCCGTGCATGGACGGATGGTCGAGCGGCGCGCGCATGCGACCGATGTTTACTTGCGCCAGATGCATCGTCACCAAGTACGAAGAAGGAACCGCGGAGCACGCCGAGACCGCAGAACAATATTCTTCTCCGCGTTCTTAGCGGTCTCCGCGGTTTCTTCCGATCGTGTCATTGTTTTCCACGCAGCGCGTCGAGGCTGATCGGTCCTGGCCCGGCCACGCAGAAGAACAGCCACAGGAAGCAGAAGAGGACGGCGAGCTCGCCGCCGTTGACGATCGGCCAGAAGCCGCGCGGGGCATGCTGCGTGAAATAGGCGACCGCCATCTGTCCCGATATGACGAACGCCACCGGCCTCGTGAAGAGACCCAACAGCATCAAAGTGCCACCGATTGTCTCTATCACACCCGCCGCGCCGATCATCGTCGCGGCGAACACCGGCGTGTGAAACGGGTGGCCCGGAACGCCGAACATCTTCTGCGTGCCGTGCGCGAGGTAAACGAATGCGGCGGCGAGACGTAGAAGACTGAGAAGATATTGCGTCAGACTCGAAAGACCAGAGCTCTTCATGCGCGCGCCTCTTTGATAGACTGGCGGAATCCATTATGTACTCACGCGACGAGATCAAAGCGCTCACCGACAAGGTCCTCAACATGACGAAGGCCGATGCGGTCGAGGTGAGCTTCGACGGCGGCGAGCGATCGGCGACACGCTGGGCCAATTCTTCCATCACGGTGAACATGGTCCAGTACGATCAGCAGCTCACCATCAACATCCGGCATGGCGCCAAGCAGGGCAGCGCGTCGACACGCGAGTTCGATGACGAGTCGCTGAAAGCGATGGTCGACGAAGCAGAAGAGGCGGCGCAGAAGGCACGGGACAACACAAATCTTCCGCCGCTGGTGAAGGGACCGCAGGACTACGTTCCCGTCGACGCGGTGATGGCGAAAACCGCCGACTTCGGACCTGGCGAGCGCGCCGCGTGGGTCAAGCAGTCGGTCGACATCTGCGAGAAGAAGGGTGTCCTCGGTTCCGGTTACATCCCGAAGAACTATCAAACGACCTGCTTGTCCAATTCCGAAGGACTGTTTGCGTACTATCAGGCCGCTGAAACCGGTTTCGTCCTGACCTGCCGAATGGCGAGCGGCGGCGGGTCGGGATGGTCGGGCATCACGGGCGCGAAAGATCTGTCGCAGGTGAACGTCGCCGAGCTCACCGAAGTCGCCGCGAACAAGGCGCTCAAGAGCCAGAAGCCGCGTGCCATCGAGCCCGGCCGATACACGACGATCATCGAGCCGCGCCCCGCAGCCCGTTTGCTGTCGACCATGATGGGCGCGTTCAACGCCGGCGGCGGCGGTGGCGGATTCGGCGGCGGAGGCGGCGGCTTCAACTTCGGTGGCATCGGCCGTCCGTTCGTAGCGGCGGACGGAACGCCGAAGATCGGACAGAAGCTGTTCAGCGACAGCTTCACGCTGAAGAGCGATATCGGCAACCCGATCCTCCGTCAGACGCCGATCATGAACGATGGCCTCGCCGCCAAACCGGTGACCTGGATCGAGAAGGGTGTGCTCAAGAATCTGTACTACGATGCGGCCACCGCGCGCCGTCAGAAGGTCGCTCCCTCCCAGGCGAATCCGAACATGAGCCTCGTCATCGAAGGCACGAACCAGTCCATCGACGACATGGTCAAGACCACGAAGCGCGGGCTGCTGGTGACGTTCTTCTGGTACCTGCGGCCGGTGGACACGCTGACGCTGCTCAACACCGGCATGACGCGCGACGGGCTCTTTCTGATCGAGAACGGCGAGATCGCGGGGCCGGTCCAGAACTTCCGATGGAACATGTCGCCGCTGGTCGCCTTCGCGAATATCTCGGCGATCGGCAAGTCCGTGCCGATTCACACGGGCGAAGCCTACGACGGCCCCGGCACCGCGCTGGTCCCGCCGATTCGCGTCGAAGACTTTTACATGACGTCGGTATCACCGGCCGTATAAGAAGAAACCGCGGAGACCGCCGAGATCGCCGAGATCGCCGAGATCGCCGAGACAGCGCAGAGCCAAAATTTTCTCTGCGTGCTTTGCGGTCTTTGCGGTTCCATCTTTTCGTTTACATGAGAGACCTATGAGTCCAACACGTCGCGACTTTCTGAAATACACCGGCGCCACGAGCCTGTTGCTCGCGTCGAGCGATCTGGTCGGTCAGCTGATCGCCCAGTCGCCGAAAGGCAACCCGC
>DASSGK010000457.1:0-3986 GCA_035693505.1 Vicinamibacterales bacterium | reverse complement strand
GGCTCGCATGCGGACGCTGGCGATTGTAGAACCGCAGATACGGTCGTAAACCGGCGGTGCGCTGGGCGGAGCTGACGTACGGCGTGCGATAGGCCCATTCCCGCAGCAGCGTCTGAATGAGTCGCTCGGCCTTGCCATTGGTCTGCGGATGGTAAGGCCGCGTGAAGCGATGCCGAATGGTCCAGGCCCGACAGGTCTGGGCAAACAAGCGGGCCCGGTACGCGAAGCCATTGTCGGTGAGCAAGCGACGAATGCGCATGCCGGCGCGCCCGTACCACCGGATCGCGCGCCGGAGGAAGGCGGCACATGTGACCGCATCTTGCGCCGCCAGGACCTCGACATACGCCACCCGCGTCGCGTCATCGACGGCCACGTGCAGAAACTCCCAGCCGACGCGACGGGCGCGGCGACGGCGATCCCCATGGATACGATGACCGATCCCTTGAATGCGACCGAGCCGCTTGACGTCGACGTGCAGCAGGTCACCCGCGTGCGGCCATTCATACCGACGGATCGGCGCCGGCGGCTCGCACGCCGCGACTCGATTGAGGCCGCACCGCGCCAGCACCCGCGTCACCGTCGACCGGGGCACCGCCAAGGCCGCCCCAATCTGCCACGCGGTGGCTCGCGTGCGTCGCAAGGCGACGATCGCCGCCTCGGTCGTGGCGGCCAGGCGACGCGGCTGGCGATGCGGACGCGACGACTGATCCGCCAGTTCCCGCCGATTCCGCGCCAGCCACTTCGCGACCGTCCGCACACTCACGCCCGCCGCCGTGGCGGCCTGGCGGTGCGTCCAGCCCTGCTGACGCACGCGGCGGATGAGCAACTGACGCTGATACACGTTCGTCTTCGCGCTACGATGGGTCTTCATTCGGGAGCTCCTCCAGAAACGCTGGATAGGTGTGGTAACCCCCATTGTTTCCAGAGTCTCCCGAATGAACAACGTCTGTAGCATTCACAGCTAGGTCGTGCGGCGCGTCAGTCGAGCGTCACTTGCTCCCAGCTTCCATGGTCGACGTGAAGCCGTTCGTACCGGAGTGATTCCACGTTGCCTTGTCGCTCGCGTGCGTGTGAGAGACCGACTTGTATTGCGTGTAGTCCTGATAGGCCGGATTGGGCAGGTTCATGATCTTCACCGGCTTGCCGCCGAAGCCGCTCATCACTTCCATGTCGACCGATGACTCGGGACCGGAGAAGCGGACGCGCTTCTCGGTGATGTCCATCGTGATCGGCGCTTTGGTGAACGACAGCATCCCGCGATGGAAGCCGGCGAAGGCGATCGGCATCAGCGCCTCCACGGCGGCCATCTGCTGCTCGGTCACCTTGTCGCTGACATAAACCTTCGACCAGTTCCGCATGTTGAACGTGACGAGGAACGAGACGTTGGCGAGGTCGGTCCCCTCGTAGTGTCCCGACTTGATGGCGATCAGCCGGTTGCCTTCGCACGGGTTGCGATTCGGCTCGCCGCCGAAGTTGCAGGGACAGGAGATTGTGCAGCTGCAGCTCTCGGCGACCGTGGCCACCAGGTGCCAGTTCGGTTCGGCGGCCCTCGGCGGTGCGGTCAGAGTCAGACAGCCAATAGCGATGCCGGCGAAGAGTTTGCGCATCATTCGGAGAGTCTGCGGTAATCTGGACGTTCGCACAACATGAAACTGCTCTATTCGTACCTCCGGCAATACACCGGTCTGGTCGCCCTGGCGCTCGTGCTAGCCGCCATCAACCAGGTGTTCTCGCTCCTCGACCCGCTGATCTTCCGGCACGTCATCGACCAGTACGCGACCCGATTCTCTGAATACACGACCGGCCAGTTCTTTCGCGGCGTCAGCCTGCTGCTGGCCGCGGCCGTTGGCGTCGCATTCGTGTCGCGGGTGGCGAAGAACTTCCAGGACTACTACATCAACGTGATCACCCAGCGGCTCGGCGCCCAGCTCTACACGGACGGGATCCGCCATTCGCTGGAGCTGCCCTACTCGGTGTTCGAGGACCAGCGCAGCGGCGAAACGCTGGGCCGTCTCCAGAAAGTGCGAACCGACGTCGAGAAGCTGATCTCCACGTCGATCAACGTCCTCTTCACGTCGCTCGTCGGCATCGTCTTCGTGATGATCTACGCCTTCAGCGTGCACTGGATCGTCGCGCCGGCCTACTTCCTGACCGTGCCGCTGCTCGGCATCCTCAGCTCTGTCCTGAGCCGCCGAATCAAGCAGATCCAGAAGGTCATCGTCGCCGAAACGACGGCGCTGGCCGGATCCACGACCGAATCGCTGCGCAACATCGAGCTCGTGAAGAGTCTGGGGCTCGGACAGCAGGAGATCGCGCGGCTGAACGGGACGACGGCGAAGATCCTGAAGCTCGAGCTGAAGAAGGTGAAGTACCTGCGCAGCCTCAGCTTCATTCAGGGAACGGCAGTCAACGCGCTGCGCACGAGCATCATGTTCCTGATGCTCTATTTGATCTACACGCGCGCGATCACGGTCGGCCAGTTCTTTTCGCTGTTCATCTACTCGTTCTTCATCTTCGGGCCGCTGCAGGAACTGGGCAACATCATCAACATCTACCGCGAGACGGAAGCGTCGCTGAACGTCTACCAGGAGATCCTGAACATTCCGGAGGAACCGCGGCCCGCTCACCCGGTCCCGCTCACGGATCTGCGGATGCTCGAGTTCGAGCGCGTGACGTTCCAGCATCAGTCCGCCTCGTCGCCCGCGGTGACGGACATCTCGTTCCGGGTGCAACGCGGAGAGACCGTGGCGTTCGTCGGGCCGTCCGGCGCGGGCAAGTCCACGCTCGTGAAGCTGCTGGTCGGCCTCTATCATCCGCCGTCGGGCAGGATCCTGTATAACGGGACGCCGGGACCGGAGACGGACCTGGACGCGCTGCGCGCGCAGATTGGATTCGTGACGCAGGACACGCAGCTGTTCTCGGGCACGATTCGCGAGAACCTGCTGTTCGTCAATCCGGCGGCGAGCGACGCACAGTGTCGCGACGCGCTCCGGAAGGCGGCGTGCGACAGCCTGCTGGCGCGAGCCTCGCGCGGCCTCGACACGGTGATCGGCGAGGGCGGCGTGAAGGTGTCGGGCGGCGAGAAGCAGCGGCTGTCGATCGCGCGCGCGCTGCTCAGGCGACCTCACCTGCTCGTCTTCGACGAGGCGACCTCGTCGCTCGATTCGCTGACAGAGGAAGGAATCGTCGATACGATCCGCGACGTGGCCACCGGCGGCGATGCCATCACGGTCCTGATTGCGCACCGGCTATCGACGATCCTGCACGCCGACCGCATCTACGTGCTCGAGCGCGGCCGCATCGTCGAGACGGGGCGCCACGAGGAGCTCGTCGATCAGAAGGGGCTCTACTACGCGATGTGGCGTCAGCAGATCGGCGAACGGCGCGGCGCCGAACTGGTCGGGGTACGAAAGGGCTAGGATACGCGGTATGCCGGTCGACTACGTCTGGCGATTGCTGCTCGCGGCGGGGCTCGGCGCCGTCCTGGGACTCGAGCGCGAGTATCGTCAAAAGCCGGCGGGGCTGCGCACCAACATCCTGATCGCCATCGGATCGTCGCTGTTCACCATCTTGTCGGTCGCGATGACCGCCGGCACCGGGGATCCGAGCCGCGTCGCCGGGCAGATCGTCACCGGCATCGGCTTCCTCGGCGGCGGCGCCATCCTTCGCAACCGCGACAGCGTGCACGGCATGACGACGGCGGCGACGATCTGGGTGAACGCGGCGATCGGCATCGCCTGCGGCGTCGGTCAGTATCAGTTGGCCACCGCCGCCACCGCGCTCACACTCGTCGTCCTGGTCGTCCTGCCACCGATCGAGATCTACTTCGAGCGCCGCGCCGGCTGGCCCGACCGTCATCGTCCGCCGAAGGACCGCTGAGCGTTACCGGTCTCAGAGGTTTCGTCTCAGAGGTTTCGTCTCAGAGGTTTCGTCTCAGAGGTTTCGTCTCAGAGGTTTCGTCTCAGAGGTTTCGTCTCAGAGGTTTC
>DASSGK010000456.1:0-39657 GCA_035693505.1 Vicinamibacterales bacterium | reverse complement strand
CTTCGGGCTGGTGCTCAACGTCCGCATGCGCAGATTCACGAACTAACCGGGCAGGACCGGCAGGAGGGGCAGGAAGGGCAGGAGCGGAATCCTGCCGGTCCCGCCGTACAGCCCATCCCGCCCTGGAGGGTTCGTGAATGAACAAGGAGATGATCGTCTCCTCCAACGGCCACGAGACCATGGTGGCCATCCTCGAGGACGACCTCGTCGCTGAAATTTTCGTCGAGCGCGAACGGCATCGCGGCGTCGTCGGCAACGTCTACAAGGGCCGGGTCTCGAAAGTTCTCCCCGGCATGCAGTCCTCCTTCATCGATCTCGGCCTCGAGCGCGACGGCTTTCTCTACGTCGCCGACGTCATCGACACCCTGGTCGAGTTCGACAAGCTCGCGGGCGACGACGACGAGGAAGGCGGCGGGAACGCCAACGGCAACGGATCGAAACCCAGGCCCGAGCGCGATCGCCAGGATCGGCCGCAGCAGAAGATCGAAGAGCTGCTCAAGGAAGGCCAGGAGATCGTCGTACAGGTCGTCAAGGAGCCGCTCGGCACGAAGGGCGCGCGGCTCACCTCCCACGTGACGATGCCCGGCCGGTTCCTCGTGTTCATGCCGACCGTGGACCACATCGGCGTGTCGCGGAAGATCGAGTCACGCGAGGAGCGCGCCAGGCTGCGCGGCATCGTCCGTGAGTTCCGCGAGGCGCACGGCTTCACGGGCGGCGTCATCATCCGCACCGCCGCGGGCGGGCGGCCGAAGGAGGACATCCTCGGCGACCTGGACGCCTTCCACAGGATCTGGACCGAGATGCGTCAGCGCAACGAATCGTCGCGGGCGCCGGCGGTGCTGTTCCAGGAGCAGAGCATCGTCGCGCGGCTGCTGCGCGACCTGCTGACCGAGGACTTCCAGGCCATCCGCATCGACAACGCCCAGGAGTATCAGCGCGTGCTCGAGTTGATCGAGCGCATCATGCCGAGCCTGGCGCCGAAGGTGAAGCTCTACTCGAAGCCGTATCCCATCTTCGACGAATACGGCGTCCAGGCCGAGATCGACAAGGCGCTGAAGAGCAAGGTGTACCTGAAGTCGGGGGGATCGATCGTCATCAATCAGACCGAAGCGCTCGTCGCCATCGACGTGAACACCGGGCGATTCGTTGGCAAGAAGACCAGCGGCCGCCTCGAGGACACCATCGTCAAGACCAACCTGGAGGCGGTGAAGGAGATCGTGCGTCAGATCCGCCTTCGGGATCTCGGCGGCATCATCGTGCTCGACCTCATCGACATGGAGGACAAGAAGAACCGCCAGAAGGTCTATCAGGCGGTCGAGCAGGAGCTTCGCAAGGATCGTTCGCCGTCCAAGGCGCTCCAGGTCTCGGATTTCGGGCTGGTGATCGTCACACGCAAGCGCGTGAAGCAGAGCCTCGAGCGCGTGCTGACCGAGCCATGCCCGTACTGCGCGGGGACAGGCGTGATCAAGTCGAGCTCGACGATCTGTTACGAGATTCTGAACGAGGTGAAGAAAGTCGGGCCGGACATCAACGGCCACCGGCTGCTGCTGCGCGTGAATCCCGACATCGCGAGAGCGTTGAAGGAGGAAGAGGCCGGCGTGCTGAGGGATTTACGGCAGTCGATCGGGAAGGACGTCACCGTGAAGGCCGACGTCCAGCTTCACCACGAACAGTTCGATGTGATGGCGGTCTAACTTTAGGGCTTAGGGCTTAGGGCTTAGGGCTCTTCGCCACCGCGAGCCCTTAGCCCTCAGCCCTCAGCCCTGCGAGTGAAGCGAGCGCCGCTATGCGGCGAAGTGGACGAGATAGTGGTTCCCGCCCTTGTTGATCCAGAGCCGGACGTAGTCGCCGCCCTTCAGCGTCTCAACCTTCGATGAGTTCGCGTGCGGCGGCGTGTCCTTCTCAACCTGGCCGATCTCCGACTGCGGGATGATCGTCACGACTTCGCGGCCCTCGACCTTGCCGCCCTTGACGAACTCCACCCAGCGTTCGGCGCCGGCCGACTGTCCCTTCGCGTCGGGTGTGGCGTTCTGCTGCGTCAGCCGGACCTGATATGTGCCGGCCGCGAGCGGCTTTCCATCGGCCTTCACGCCCTTCGAGAGATGCACCGACCCGAGCGCCATCTCACCTGACGGCACGGTCATGGCCGGACCGGTGGACGGTTGTTGTTTGGGCGCCGTGTGCCCCTGGCCCTTGTTTGTCTGGGCGCTGCCGGTGACGGCGAAGACACCGACAAGAGCTGCCATGAGAACCATTCGCTTCATTGCTGGCCTCCAGTAAACGCTCGAACCCTGGCGTTGATTATACCGAGGTTGAGCAAGCCAGATGCCGGAGGCAACAGCTGGGCTAGCGTTTGGTGATGATGATATCCCCGCTGAAGGTCCGGACGACCAGCGTGGCGCTGCCGTCGCCGAACGTCGCCCGCATGGCGTGGTTGTTCATCGAGTCGCGGCGGCCGCGAGATCCCGAATCTCTCTGCCGCCCCGCGTCGCCTCCGATGGTCAGTGGCAACTCCGAGCGGATCGATCCGCTGAAGCTGTTGGCGGTCAACTCGAAGCCGGCGGGGTTGGTCAGCTGAAGCCTGACGGTGCCGGAATGCGCATTGATTTCGTACCGGCCGCCCTTGGCGATGCCCCCGGCGTATTCCACGCCGCCGCTCACGGTCTTGACGCCCAGCCGCTCGCACGTCACGTCGGTGACACTGATGTCGCCGCTCACCGAGCCCAGGTCCAGGCCGCGCGCCTTGAGCCCCTTCGCCCGCACGTTGCCGCTCACGCTCGCGGCCGACAGGTCGCCGTCCGCGGTGACGCCGGTCAGCGACACATCACCCGAGACCGTCTTGGCCGCTTCCAGGCGCGGCGCATCGTTGATGGTGACATCGCCGCTCACCGTCTCAGCGCGCAGCGATCCATGGACGCCGGTCACCTTGACCGCCCCGGACACCGAGTGCACGTCGACGGAAACCGACGCGGGCACCGTGACCGTGTAGTCAACGGATACATGATCGCCCCGATTGCGATCCGTCCGGTTCTGTTCGTGCTCCGTCCGGACATCGACGCGGCCGGCGCGGTCGTCGATCAGAATCTGCACGCGTCCCAGCTCGCCCTTGTCGCCCCGCGTCCGCTTGATCGCATCGATCGACACCTCGTCGCCGCCGCCCGCGGTGACGACGATGTCGCCGGAGATGTTGGACAGGGTGAAGCGTCCGTCGCGGCCGATCTTCACCTTGCGGGAGAACCGCTCGGTCTGTTCGGGACCGTTGTTCCGCCCCTGATAGGCGCCCGCCCTGGCCGTGTGCACCACATCGCGGACGACGACGCGGGGCTCGTTGTCCTGTGCCACGGCCGGCGCCGCCACCACGGCGAGTCCGGCAATCACGAACGGCGCTGTGAGTCGCATCTTAAGTGCCCTTTTGTTTGAGACCGGACGCGATACGCGCCGCGCCCGCTTCGTTGCCTTTGCGCATTTCGTTGATGAGCGCCACGGTGTCCTGCAGCAGCCCGATTTTCGTCTTGAATCCATCGATCAGGCTCTGCTGCGCCGGTTCGCTGGCCGGCTGCGCCCGCACCGCCGCACGGCTCTCGCTGATCGCCTGATCGATCACCGCGAGATTCTTCTGCAGCGTTGCCGCCGTCCGCGGATCGAGCTCGCTCTGCTCGCTGTTGGCAATCGCTTCGAGACCCTTGATGGCGTTCTCGTAATGCGCTTCCGCCTGCCGCAGCTCTGTTTCGACCGAGAGCGCCGCCTCGCCCGCAGCGGCCGGCGCGCCTGTCTCGGCGACGTCGACGTGCCGCGCCGGCACATAGCGCATGCCGATCGCGACCGCGAGCACGAGCGCGGCAGCCGCTGCGAGCCAGGGCACCCATGGCGACAGCGCCTGACGCGAGCCACGCTGGCGACCTCCGCCATCACCCTGACGCTCGCGCGAGGCGATGCCGTGCGAACCGGGCACGGCCACGTCTTCCCGTTCCATCCGGATGGCGCGCTCGAGCCGCGACCAGGCACGGACGGGAGCGTCGAGCGGCTCCGCCTCTCCGATGGCGCGGAGGATCTCCCGCAGATCGTCGACCGTCTGCCGGCAGACCGCGCAGCCGGCGAGATGTTGTTCGACCTCCAGCCGCTCGGCGGCGCCAAGCGTGCCGTCGATGAAGTCGTTGAGAGCCGTGTCGCTCGGATGCATCTGTTGCTCGCTACTTCCCGCGCAGAAACCCACGCAGCTTCAGCCGCGCCTTGAAGACCTGCGATTTCGACGTCCCCTCCGCAATGCCAAGAAGGTCCGCGACTTCCTTGTGATCGAATCCCTCGACGTCGTGCAGCACGAACGCTTCGCGGCAGCCTTCGGGCAGCCGCTCGACCGCGCGCTCGAGGTCCAGGCGCGCGATCGGCGTTTCGCGCCGCGCCGTCGGCTCGATGGACGTCTCCGCGTCGAGCGTTTCGGTCAGCTTGTTCATTTTCGCCTGCCGGCTTCGGACGAAATCGAGACAGTGGTTGAGCGCCAGGCGATAGAGCCACGTGCCGAGCGCCGAATCGCCCTTGAAGCTGCCGACCTTCCGGTAGGCCTGCAGAAAGATTTCCTGGAGCAGATCCTCGCCGTCCTCCGCAGAGCCGGCCATCCGGCTCGCCAGCGTGTAGATTCTCGCGCTGTGCTGCCTGTAGAGCGTTTCGAACGCGTCGACGTCCCCCGACTGGATTCTTGCAACAAGATCCACCGTCATGTCCTTAGACGGGAAGGGGATGGGGGCGCGTTGCTTTGCTGAGGCCACGTAAGCAGATACGAGGAAAAGCAGGTTCAGGGTTCAGGGGCGCCCCTTCCGTGGCGGGCGCCAGCGGACGCGGTTCAGATCGCGAATCTTCGAGCCGGAGACGACGATGCCTTCGGCGACGAGCAGCGAACGCTTCAGCACTTCGCTGCCGCCGTAGCCGCCCAGGCGGCCGCCGGCGGCGATCACGCGATGGCAAGGAACGTCGGGACGTCCGCAGCCGCGCATGATGTTGCCGACGGCCCGCGCGGCGCGCGGCCGCCCGGCCATTTTGGCGACCTCGCCATACGACGCAACCCGGCCCGGCGGAATCCGTCGCACGACCGACAGCACGCGCCGGGAAAACGCCGTGTCCTTCGGCGCTACTGGGCGCACGACAGCGGATGCCCCTCCGCCTTCATCGTCAGGCCCGATAGCGCCGCGAGCGTGGGCGTCAGATCGGCCGGCGTGGCGGCATCCTGATAGGTTCCGGCCTTGACGCCGCGACCGTAGAACAGCACAGGCACCCGTTGATCGTCGGGGTTCGCGGATCCATGGGTCGTCCCGCTCGCCGAGAGCATCCAGCCGGGCCGCGTAGCGAACACCAGATCGCCGCTGCGTCCCGGCACGTAGCTCAGCGCCGCCGCCCGCAGCAGATGATCCTTCGACTTGTCAGCGCCCTTGATCTCTTCGCTGCGGAAGACGCGCTCGACGCCGGGCTGTGATGCGATCGCAGAGACCACCGCCGTGGTCAGCTGGTTCGACTTGCGAATCTTGTCGTAGACGCCTGGCTCGAAATAGATGTCGTTGGTGTTCAGCACGGTGACGTGCCGTGCCTGGCCGAGCGCCGGCTTCAACACCTGTTCTATCGCGTCGACCATGGCGCCGCCGTTGATGCGGCCGGCGTTCTTCCCCTCGGCGACGAGCTGTTCGGGAATGGGTGTCACGCCGTGATCGGCGCTCAGACCTGCGACCCACTGATCCTTGCCGACCAGCGTGTCGAGCTGATCGAACAGCGTGCCGATGGTCTTGTCCAGGTGGGCATACATGTCCTGGACTTCGCGGCTCCGGGGACCGAACCCGTGGCCGACGAGGTCGGGGCTCGAAAAACTGATCGCCAGCACGTCGGTGCCGTCGTGTTTCCCGAGCTGCAGCGATTGCACGAGCGCCGCGGCGAACCGGCCGACGTAGGCGTCAGCGAAGGGGCTGCGCTCCCATTGCGCGTTGTACGTCAGATCGGGCGCGTTCCCTGTGCCTCTCAGCACGTGCGGGAACTTGCTTGTCCACCCTGGCGGCGGCGCTTCGTTCAAGCCATCGTCAGGCCCGGAGTAGGAGGACTCGGGCAGCATGAGCTCCCACACCTTCCCGAAATCGGCCGACAACGGGTTCGCCTCGACGAACGATTTCACGGCCTTCACGCCGGCCTCGGAGTAGGCGGACGAGGTCTCCCATCCGTCGAGCGGCTCGGTCAACCAGGTGACGGCGTCGGCGCCGTGGCCGCCCAGCATGATCGAGCTGCGTGCCTTGAGCGCCAGCGACACGACGTGCGCCTGCCGGCCCGAACGCATCTGATCGCCGAAGGTCGGCACCTGAAGACGGTACGCGCTGTCGCCGCCCGTGACCGCCACGTCGTAGCCCACGTTGCGCGTCTTCGGATCTTCGGTGCACGTCATCTGCTTCCGCGCGTCGCGATCCCACCACGCGTTCTGAAAGACGCCGTGCACGTGCGGGAACGATCCGGTCGAAATCGTCGCGTGTCCGGCGCACGTGACCGTCGTCAAATACGGGTACGCCGCCTGCTGGAACCAGGCGCCCTGCGACACCATGCGCTTCAGCCCGCTCGTCCATTCACCGTGGAAGCGATCGACGTAATCGGCGCGCATCTGATCGACGACGATCACGACGGCGAGTTTCGGCAGCGGTTGGAGCGCAGCCTCGGAGCGCATCGACACAACGACAGCGACCGCGGCGACCACACAGCAGAAGGTTTTCACACTGAAATGTTACATCAGGAAGAGCGGATCGAAGGGGTAGTTGTCCGCGTCGACGGGGGCGACAATCGACGACGGCCGTTGCGGGTCCTCGCTTCCTTCCCAGAGGTTCAACTCGTACGGCACGTCGATCACTTCGCCGGCCCGATCGACCAGGACGCGGACCTGCGGCCGGTATGGATCGGGCGCGTAGACCTTCCTGACCACCGCCACTTCGCCGGTGTTCAGTTTCACGAGATTGCCCGCCGGATAGATGCCGATCAGCTGCACGAAACGGCGGACGAGATGCTGATCGAATTGAGTGCCGTCGTTGCTCTTGAGCACGGCGAGGATGCGATCGGTCGGAAAGGCCTGTTGATAGTGGCGCTGCGAACGCATCGCATCGTACACGTCGGCGATGCTGCAGAGCATCGTGCCGATGTTGAGCGACGATCGCGACACGCCGACAGGGTATCCGGATCCGTTGACGCGAAGATGGTGCTCGAACGCGACGACCGGCGCCAGCGCCGGAACGTCGGGCGTCATCCGAAGAATCTCCGCTCCGTCCACGACGTGCCGTTTCATGATCACGAACTCGTGCTCGTTCAGCTTGTCGGGCTTGTTGAGAATCTCGAGCGGCGTCCGCACCTTGCCGATGTCGTGCATCAGCGCGGCGAGCCCGAACTCGCGCAGCAGCGGTCCGTCGATGCCGAGCCCGCGCGCCTGGCCCATCGTCAGAATCGAGACGTTCACCATGTGCGTGAACGTGTAGTTGTCGTAGTTTTTCAGCGTCGTCAACGCCAGCAGCGCGTTGCGATTCTGCGCGACCGCCTGGGCGAGGCCGTCGATCATCGAGCGCGCGGCGGTGGCGTCAGGACGACCCTCGGTCTGCGCGCTGTCCCAGACGTCACCGGCGACCGACACCGCGTCGCGGTACAGCCGCTTGATCGTCGCCATGTCGGTCAGGCTGCCTTCGACGCGCTCCTGCACCGTGACGCGACCGACCCGGATGTGGGCGATCTCCGGAAAGGTGCGCTCGGCTTCGGTGCTGCGCACGTCGACGGTCGTAATCGCGGCGAGGAATTCCGTGATCGCCTCGAGCGTGACGCCGCGGTCGACGGTGATGCGCTCGACACCCGCATGCTGCAGCCGGCGGACGAACGGGCCGAGCGTGTCGGCCTTGGCCATCGGCATGTCGTCGACGATCACTTCATCGCCGACCAGGCCGATGGTGACCGCCGGCTGGAGGCTGTGGAGCATCTGAAACGCAGCCGACAGCGACTCGAGGTTTCGCGCGATGATCGGATGCCCCGGCGAGTAGAGCTGCGCCGATCGCACCGATGCCGCAAGCCGCCGCAGCAGCTCGTCCGCCAGCTGAAAGCGCGGCGCGGTCATGCGTCCCGCGCTCCCGCGGTTTGCGCCGGACGCTTGTGCCGGATGTTCGAGAGCTGCGCCCGCGCGGCGGACCGGACGCCGCGGGACCCCTTGGCCACCGCTTCGTCGAGCACCGCGAGCGCATCGGCTGACCCAATGCGCGCCAGCGCCGACGCGGCCGCCGTGCGCATCGCGCTGGTGCGGCGCGGCGCCCACCATTCGCCTTTATAGAGCGCATCGCGCAGCGGCGGGATGCCGGCGGGATCGCGCAGCGCGCCGAGCGAATCGATCGCGCGGAGGTAGACGGATGACAGCGCGCCGCGATGATCGATGTGGCCGATGATGTAGGCGAAGAGCGACGTGGCGCGCTCGTCCCGCACGAGGCCGATCGACTGCATGATGGCCTCTTGCGACTGCTTCGAGCCGCCGGTGAGCGCCTGTTCCAGAATCTTGAAAGCGGCGTCGGTCCCGATGTTCAGAATCGCGCGCACCGCATCGCGCTGCACTTGAGGCTCACTGTCGTCGAGCAGTTCCTTGAGGTCGGGCAGCGACTCGCTGCCGCCGAACTGACGCATCAGATGAATGGCGGTGCGGCGCACCAACGGGTTCTGCGAATTCTTCAACCGCTCGATCGTCCGGCGGCCGACAGATCCGAACGCCAGCAGAATCGCCGTCAGGCGCTCACGGGTGCGCGGGCGCTCCTCGACCGACAGCGCTTCGGCGAGCGGCCGCACGAGCACTTCGCCGAGCGACACGCACATCGCCTTCACGCGCTCGAAATGCGCCTCGTCGACCGTGGCGAGGTGCGTCGTCACGTGACGCATCATCGAACCGGCGATGAGGACGTCGATGGCGGTCATTGCAATCTGCCGCCGCGCCTTGGTGCCGGCGCCGTTGGCTTCGCCCACGAGCACCGCGATCAGCTCGCCTGCGGCATCGAAGTCGCCCACCAGCAGCAGATCCTCGATCAAGCCGACGAGCGGCGTCATCAGGTCGCGCCACCGATCGTCCTCCTGCTCGATTCGCAGGAGGTCGACCATCAGCGCGATATCGAGCGCCCGCAAGGCCGTGGTGGCGATCGTGCTCAGCCAGCCGCCGATGCGCTCCGGCGGATCGTCGCTGACGCCTTCCACCTCGATCGCCTTGGCTCGCGCGCCCGACAGCTCCTTGCCGTACGCGTCCGAGACGTACGGCTCGTCCGAGTACGACGTCAGGAGCTTTTCCGCCACGTTGTTCCACACCGACTCGAAACCTTCGGTGCTGCCCATCGGGGAGGCCGCCACTTCGTCCTTCGCCATGGCGAGCAGGCGCTGCTGCTCGTTGCCGTCCTGGACGAGCGCCTGGAACGCCTGCGCCAGCCGATCGGTCGACGTGTCGCCGGAGATCACGTGCCGCGATACGAAACGCGAGATGGTGGCGTCCGTCATCCGGCTGACGACGGCCTGAACCAGCCGCGGCCCTTCGTCGTCGTCGCCCTGCTGGCCCATGAGCCCGAGCAGCATTTCCGGCGAGCATTGGCCGACGGCCGCGGCCATGTTCTTCAGCACCGGCTCCATCTGCTCCGGGTTACGCTTCGACACCGCGTCGGCGATGCCACGGAGCATGCGCATGAGCGCCGCCGTTTTGACGCTGATGCCGCCGGTCATCCCCGCGCTGCCTTCGAGCGACTCCATGAGGCTGGCCAGCTGCTCGCTGTCGCCGGCGACCTTCAACAGTTCCTGGATGCCGGACTCGTCGAGATCGAAAGAGCTACCCTCCAGGCAGCTGGCAATCACGTGTTTCCAGACGACGGGATCGCCGTCGGAGCGCTCGCGTAGCACCTCCGCATAGTCGATCTCGCGGAGCTCGACGTGGCGGCCGCCCATGGTCGTCCACACGCGGGCGATGCCTCCGTCGGTCCGCACCGACTCCGGCGAGCGTCCGAGCAGCAGCAGGAAGGTGCGCCACGCGTCGACGTCGCCGCCCGGATTGATCGTCAACTCTCCAATGAGATGGCTGTGAAGCAGTTCCGCGAGCTCGGTGAGCGACGAGTCCGGGCGAGCGGGCGTGCGCTCGTCGAGCATCAGACCGTCCGGCAGCACTTTGATCTTCAACGGTCCGGTCAGCGGCGGCGCGGCGGTGATGCTGGCAATCCTGCCCAACGTCGCGGCGATCGCCGGATGCGCAGGCGGATAGAGAAGGACGGCGCGGGCCGCGGCTTTGCACGCCCGGGCAAAGTCGGTCAACCGCGCCGCATCCGCGGCATCGAGCGGGGCCGGCGCATTGGTCAAATCGGCCATCAGAGATATTTCAGCGGATCGATGTCGGTCGCATCCGGATCGATCGCTTCCACGACAGCGTACGCATGTTCCCCGCGCCCGTCGCGTTCCCACGTGTTGGCGAGCAGCGGCTCTTCCAGCATGTTCCCGGCGCGATCCACGAGGATCTTCACCTGCGGACGGAACGGATCGGTCGGGTGCTCCGCCGTCACGACGGCGATCTCGCCCTTGTTGAGGCGAACCAGATTGCCGACGGGAAACAGCCCCATCAGGTTCACGAAACGCTTCAGGAGCGCCTGGTTGAACGCGGGATTGCCCTGTTCACCCATGATGTTGCGTATGCGAACGGTCGCCATGCCCTCGCGGTACGGCCGGTTGCTGCGGAGCGCGTCGAAAACGTCGGCGATCGACACGATCATCGTACAAAGATTCAGCTTCCGGCTGCCAATGTTCTCGGGATAGCCGCTGAGATCCTGCTTCAGGTGATGCTCGAACGCCACAATCGGCGCCAGCGCGGGCATTTCGGGGGTCCGCCTCAGGATGTGCGCGCCGTCGACCACGTGGCGTTTCATGATGTCGACTTCTTCGTTCGTCAGCTTGCCGGGCTTGTTCAGCACTTCCAGCGGCGTGTGCACCTTGCCGATATCGTGCATGAGCGCGGCGAATCCGAACTCCCGCAGGAGCGGCCCGTCGATGTTGAGCGAACGGGCCTGCGCCATGGCGAGCGCCGACACGTTCACCATGTGGGTGAACGTGTAGTTGTCGTACTTCTTCAGGGCGGTCAGCGCCATCAGCGAGGTGCGGTCCTGCGTCACCAGGCGGGCGAGCCCGTCGATGATCTTCCGCGCGGCACCGGGATCCGGCTGGTCGCCTGATTTCGCGGCGTTCCAGAGGGTTTCCGCCGTCTCCACCGCGGTGCCGTAGACCCGCCGCGCCGCCTCGATGCCGGCCTGATCGTCGGTAACCTCGTCGACGACGATGCGGCCGAGCGTGACGTTGCGGACGCCGCGCGCCGCCAGGCGATCCGGCAGAGGCGCGGGAGATGCGCGATCGGTGAATGCGGCGACCAGATGCCCGACCTCGGCGCGAGACAAACCGCGGCTCAACGTGATTTTCTCGATGCCGCGATCGCGCAGGTCGCGCGCGAAGCCAATCAACGACGCGGTGCCGCGCGGAAGCCGCGTTCCGTCCACTACGACTTCGTCGCCGATGAACCCGACCACGATGGCCGGCGCCGCCTGGAGCCGTTCCGTCGCCGCCGCGGCCAGCGCGTCGATGCCGCGCTGAACGAGCGGGTGCGCCGGCGAGTACAGCTCGGTCCCTCGCAGCGCGGCGGCGAGCCGACGGGTCAGTTCCTCGGCCTTCTGCTGTTCCATCAGACCATCGCCCTGGCGATCTTCTTCAGGTACCGGTCGCCGTTCTCGGCGGCATCCTTCAGAGCGGCGGCGGATTTGTCCGTATTCACGCGGGCGAGCGCCGCGACGCTGCGATCTTTGAGCGCCCGCAGTTTCCTGCCACCCAGGAACCGCTTTCGGCGCGCCATCGCGGCCAGGCCCGGGACCGACGCATCGGTGCCGACCGTGCCGAGCGCGTCGATCGTCTCCAGCACGACTTCATGGTCCCTGCCCAGGGGTTCGCTTTCGTCGAGGATCCGGACCAGCATCGGAACGACGCGCGGATCGCGCTCGGCGACGAGCGCCTCGATCACGGCGCGGCGCACCTCACCGGTGGCCGCGCGCAACACGGTGTGGATTGCCCGCGCCGCCGACGGATCCGGAATGACACCGAGCGCCGCGACGGCGTCACGCGCCACTCGCGGATCCTGCTGGCGAAGCAGTGGCTGGAGCAGCGGCACTGCGTCTGCCGACGCGATCCGGCCAAGGAGGCGTGCTCCGCGCCGTTTCACGAACCACCGCTGATCGCCGACGAGCGACGAAAGCCGCAGCACCCCCTTCTGTCCAAACCCGACGATGACGGCCTCGGCGCGAGCGGTGGCGAGGCTGTCGTCCTCCACACTCACGACTCTCTTGAAGGCCTCGATGCTGGACACGCCGATCGTTTCGACGACGGCTTTGAGTCGCTGCCACCCGTCTTCGTCGAGGTCGCCGACGAGCGCGGCCGACTCGTGCATCGCCAGTGACTCTCCCAGTTGATCGAGCGACGCCCTGCAGGCCTCACGGCCGACGCCTTTCGGTGTCGAAGCTCGCGTTTGCAACGCGCGCGTGACGATCAACGCGTCGTCGTAGGCCCCCGACATCAGCAAGTCCTCAGTCAGGGCTGAAAGGTCTGGCGCCATCTCCGCCGCACGCTGGGGATCCCGCTCGAGGCTGAACAAATCGATCAGCATGGCGACCGAGAGAGCGCGCACGTTCGCCTGGCCGAGGCTCTCGAGCCATTCGGGCAGCTCGGGGGGCAGATCGCCGCCGGCCAGCCGCTCCGCGCGTCCACCGATGCCGTCGAGCGACTGGCGGTAGGTGTCGGACACGAACTGGCTGTCGTTGTAGGAAACGAGCAGTTCTTCGGTCGACGACCACAGCACCTGGAACTGGCCCGACTTGCCGAAATCGGTCTCGCTGAGGAGGCTGCGAGTGAGCGTCAGGACGCGGCGCTTGCGCGCGTCGTCTGGAGCGATGGTGTTGAAGATCGTGGCCAGGCGGTCTGAGGCGTGGCCGTCGAGCGCGAGCGCCGTTGCCAGCAGCTGCGCGACCTTGACGTCGTCGAACGCCGCCGCCATCCCGGCGACGACCGGCGCGGTCGTCGGATCGTCCGGGCTGCGCATCACCTGCATGATCAGGTGCGGATCGAGTTGCGTCGTCGCCGTCGCCAGGTGGGTCATGACCTCGGGCAGGCGATCCGGCGACATCACCGACACGATGCTGGTCAGGTGACGGAAGGCGGCGAGGACCGTCGCGGCCTGCGACGTGATCATGGGCGAGCCGTCCGCCGCACACTTCGGGGCCGCCACCGCGGCCGCGAGATCTCCGACGTCACGGGCGCTGGTGGAAATGGCGAGCAGCCGCTCCTGCGCGCGCTCGTCGAAGACGGTCTTCTGTCCGCTGGCGATCGACACGACGATGGAGCGCCAGAGATCGTCGCGCTTGGCGGGCTCGGCGACCTCGCCCGCTTCCCGGGTGAGAAGTTTCTCGTAGTCGATCTGTTCGATCGCGATCGAGGAGTCGCCTTCGTCCGCCCAGATGCGCGCGGGCCCGCCGCGCCGCCGGCGTTCGATTGGATCCAGCGTCAGCACGCGCAGCAACGACAGAATTGTTTCCGGAGGCACTGTGCCCGTGAAGGAAATCGTAATGATGTCGCGGTCGTGCAGCATCGCCGCGGCTTCGGCGATGCCGCTCTGTCCCGCGTCGGCTGCAACCCCCTCGATCATCAGCGTGTCGGGCGTCACGCCGATCGCCAGCCCCGCGCCGAGCGTGGAGTCCCTGAGCGCGCCGGCCAGTCGTTCGACCGACGCGCGGACGGTCGGATGCTCCGGAGGATAGAGTGCCGAATTGCGCACCGCCGCCAACAGCGCGCGAGCCATGTGCAGCAAGCCCCGTGTCAGTTCAGGGGACAGTTCGGAGACCTGGGACACGGGGTGATTATCTCCGATATACTGCCCGCCGAATGCGAGCGGTCGACATCATCCAGGCAAAGCGTGACGGCCGCGCGCTCACCGCCGAGGAGATCCGGTTCTTTGTCGACGGTGTCACCGCCGGCACGCTTCCCGACTATCAGGCCTCGTCGCTGCTGATGGCGATCTTCCTGCGCGGGATGACGACGGAAGAAACCGCCAGGCTGACCGACGCGATGGTCCACTCCGGAGTGCGCGTGGACTTGCGAGACCTGCCAGGCGTCAAAGTCGACAAACACAGTACCGGAGGCGTCGGCGACAAGACCTCGCTGATCCTCGCGCCGGTGGCCGCGGCCTGCGGCGTGCCGGTCCCGATGATGTCGGGCCGGGGCCTTGGCCACACGGGCGGCACGCTCGACAAGCTCGAATCGATTCCTGGCTTTCGCGTGAACCTGTCGCTCGACGAGATGAAGTCGGCGCTGGCGAAGACCGGCTGCGCGATGATTGGCCAGACCGCGCAGATCGCGCCCGCGGACAAGAAACTCTACGCGCTGCGCGATGTGACCGGGACGGTCGAAAGCATTCCCCTCATCAGCGCTTCGATCATGAGCAAGAAGATCGCCGAAGGGATCGATGCGCTGGTCCTGGACGTGAAGACCGGCAGCGGCGCGTTCATGAAGTCCGAGGCCGACTCGCGGCGGCTCGCGGAATCGCTCGTGGCGATCGGCAAGGCATCGGGCGTCCAGACGGAAGCGATCATCACCGCGATGGAAGCACCGCTGGGGCGTGCTGTCGGCAACGCGCTCGAGGTCATCGAATGCCTCGACGTTCTGAAGGGCGGCGGCCCGCAGGACCTCGTGGACGTCTCCGTCGAACTCGCGGCACGGATGGTGGTGCTTGGCCGCGTAGCCGGCGATCTTCCGGCGGCCCGGGACCAAGTGCGCCGCGCGATTGCGTCGGGGGCCGGACTCGATCGCTTCCGCCAGATCATCGAGGTGCAGGGCGGCGATCCGAAGATCGTCGACGACTACGGGCGGCTGCCGCACGTCCCGGATCGATGGACGGTCGCCGCGAGCCGGAGCGGTTTCGTGACCGCGCTGAACGCGGAACTGGTTGGCCGCGCATCAGTCGTGCTCGGCGCCGGGCGGGATCGGGTCGAGGATCCGGTCGACCCGGCGGTGGGCATCATGGTGGTCGCGAAGCCGGGTGACGAGGTCCGAGCCGGCGATCCCGTGCTGGAAATCCATTTCCGGGACTCCGCCCGGCTCGAAGCCGCGAAGCGGCTGACGGACCAGGCGATCACCATTGGCGACGCCCCGCCTGTCCCGGGCCGGCTGATCGTCGGAGAGGTCCGCTGATGTTCGGAATCCTGCAGCCGTTGTTCGGGTCGATCGTGATTCTCGCCATTGCCGTCGCCTTCTCGAACAACCGGCGCGCGATCAACTGGTCGACGGTGGCCTGGGGCCTGAGCCTTCAGATCGTCTTCGCGCTGATCGTGTTGAAGACGACCATCGGCCAGCGCGTGTTCGAGACGCTCGGCGCCGGGATCAACAAGCTGCTCGGCTTTGCCGGCGTCGGCGCCGGATTCGTATTCGGCCCGCTCGGCGACAGTCGCGTGTGGGGACGCGCGATGACCGGCGCGCTAGGGCCCGACGGCGCCAATTACGCCGTGATCTTCGCGTTTCAGGTGCTGCCGACGATCATCTTCATCGCCGCGCTGTTCGCCATCCTTTACTACTACGGGGTCATGCAATTCGTCGTGCGGTTGATGGCGATCGTGATGCACCGGGTGATGAAGTGCAGCGGCGCGGAATCGCTGAACGTGGCCGCCAGCATTTTCATGGGCCAGACCGAAGCGCCGCTGACGATTCGTCCCTACCTCCCCGAGATGACGCAGTCCGAGCTGATGACCGTGATGACCTCGGGCATGGCTCACATCTCCGGCGGCATCATGGCGGCGTACATCCTCTTCGGCATCGAGGCCAAACACCTGCTCACCGCCGTAATCATGACGGCGCCGGGCACGATCATGATGGCGAAGATGCTGGTCCCCGAAACCGAAGTGCCGAAGACCATGGGGACGGTGAAGCTCGAGATCGAACAGACGGACGTCAACGTGATCGACGCGGCGGGGCGAGGGACCGGAGAAGGGCTGCACCTGGCGCTCAACGTCGGCGCGATGCTCATCTCGTTTCTCGCGCTCGTCGCGCTGACGAACTACATCCTCGGCTTCGCGCACCTCAGCATGCAGCAGATCTTCGGGTGGGTGTTCGCACCGGTCGCGTGGAGCATGGGCGTTCCGTGGAAAGATGCGGGGGTCATCGGCAACCTGCTCGGCACGCGCATGGTGCTCAACGAGTTCGTCGCCTACTCCCAGCTCGGCCCGATGAAGGGGACGATCGATCCGAAGTCGTTCACGATTGCCACGTTCGCGCTCTGCGGCTTCGCGAACTTCAGCTCGATCGGCATCCAGATCGGCGGCATCGGCGCGCTGGCACCGAATCGCCGCCACGATCTCGCGCGTCTCGGCCTCCGCGCGATGTTTGCCGGAACGCTGGCCAACTTCATGACCGCGACGATCGCGGGATTTCTCCTTTGAAAATTGCAGGAGGTCGGGATTGCAGGATTTCAGGAAGGGAAGGTCACAAGACTTGTCCCATTCCTTTTCTGCAATCCTGCAATCCTGCAATCCTGCAATGTCTGAGATGAAGTATTTCGATCAGGTTGAGGAAGCGGCCGCCGCGATTCGTGCGCGGGTGCCGGAGTTACCGGGCGTCGCCATCATTCTGGGCTCGGGGCTTGGCGATTTCGCCTCCTCGCTCGGCGATGCGATAACGGTGCGCTACGAAGACCTGCCGCACTGGCCGGTGTCGCGCGTCATCGGCCATTCCGGAAAGCTGGTTGTCGGGAAGGCGAAAGGCCGGCCGATTGTGGCGTTGGCGGGCCGCAGCCATCTCTACGAAGGGCATGATGTCAGCCGCGTCGCCTTCGCGGTCCGCGTGCTCGGACGCCTTGGCATCAACACCCTGATCCTGACGAATGCGGCTGGCGGGGTGAACACCAGCTTTGCCCAGGGCGCGCTGATGGTGATCGACGATCACATCAACCTGACCGGACACAACCCGCTGGTCGGCGAAAATGACGAACGGTTCGGTGTGCGCTTTCCCGACATGACCGAGGTCTACTCGGCACGCCTCCGCCGCGTGGCCGACGAGGCGGGCCGCACGCTCAACCTGACGCTGCCGCACGGCATCTACGCGGCTCTCCTGGGACCCAGTTATGAAACGCCCGCGGAGATCAGATATCTTCGAACCATCGGCGCGGACGCCGTCGGGATGTCCACCGTTCCGGAGGCCATTGTGGCCCGCCACATGAAGATGGACGTCCTCGGCATCTCCTGCATCACGAACATGGCCGCGGGTGTGCTGCCGACGCCGCTGGATCACGCAGAGGTCATGGAAACCGCCGCGAGGGTCCGCGGACAATTCATCGCGCTGCTGGAGAGCATCATTGGACAGCTCTGACTCCCGCCGGCTGTCGGTGTCGCTCGTGGACGTCACGAACGGGCACGTCGAGGAGTTCCACGCGATCGCCACGCATCTGGAAGCGCTGTTGATTCGCAAGGAATACGGGCGCGCCGAGATGATTCGTGACGAAGGGCATCCGCGCCGGTTCTACGCCGTCCGCTACTGGAACGATGCCACGGCGGCCGAGCGCTGCCACGCCGATCCCGAAGTCCAGGCGCTGACGGCGAGCCTGTTCCGCATCGCGCGGGTGACCCACGTCGTCAACGGCGTGCACAAGAGCACCGCCATGCACCTGATGCTCGACGATCGCCGTGCCAGGATCGAAGCGGATCGCCGCACCGGCTTCGATCGCCGGGTGAAGAACACCGGCCGCCCCGAGGGCAACCGCCGTATCCGCGAACGCCGCATCGGTCCGCGCCGCGTGCAGGATGCGGGCGGCGAGATCGATCTGATCGGCGCCGCTCGCCGGGCGCGCGAAAACGCCGACGCGGCGTTCTCGCACTTCAAGGTCGGCGCCGCGCTCGAAGCCGGCGACGGCGCCATCATCACCGGCTGCAACCTCGAGAACGCGACATACGGCCTCACCCTGTGCGCCGAACGCGTCGCCATGTTCAAAGCCATCTCCGACGGGCATCGCGTCTTCACGCGCATCGCGATCGTCGCCGACACCGCCGCGCCGACGCCGCCGTGCGGCGCGTGCCGCCAGATTCTCTGGGAGTTCGGCGGCAACCTCGAGATTCAGCTCGCAAATCTGCAAGAGGAAAAGGGCAGCTACATGCTGAAGGATCTGCTGCCGCTGCCGTTCGATGCTCGTCTTCTCTAACGTCGAACCCAGAACCCGGAACCCCGAACGAACGCTGAACCGCTGAACCCTGAACGCGGAACCCCGTTCCTGTAGAATCGATAAATGCTCCCCACGATTGATCGCGAGGGCGACGTGGTCGTGATGATCGACCAGCGTAAGCTCCCGGCCCAGGAAGTCTACGTCCGCTGCAAGACCGCGCCCGAGGTGGCGCGCGCGATCAAGAGCATGGTGATTCGCGGCGCGCCGGCCATCGGCGTCGCTGCGGCGTGGGGCATCGCGATCGGCATGCGCCGCAGCACCGCCACCGGCACGCAGAAGTTTGCAGCGGAGCTGCAGAAAATCTGCGATCTCATGGCGTCGACCCGGCCCACGGCTGTGAACCTCTTCTGGGCCATCGAGCGGATGAAGCACGCCTTCGGCGCGGCCGTGAAGGCCGGGCAGTCCGTCGATCAAATCAAGGACGTGCTCGATCGCGAAGCGCAGATGATTCACGACGAGGACGTTGCGAGCTGCCGGGCGATGGGCGCCTTTGGCGCCGGCGTCGTCCCGGCGGATGCGCGCATCCTGACGCACTGCAACGCGGGCGCGCTGGCCACGGCCGGGTACGGCACGGCGCTTGGCGTGATCCGCGGAGCGGTGGAGGCCGGAAAGGCCGTCGCCGTGTTCGCTGACGAGACACGGCCGTTCTTGCAAGGCGCCCGGCTCACCGCATGGGAACTGATGCGCGACGGCATCGATACGACGATCATCACCGACAACATGAGCGCGTCGCTGATGCGCCATGGCCGGGTCAACTTCGTCGTCGTCGGCGCTGATCGCATTGCGGCCAACGGCGACACCGCCAACAAGATCGGGACCTACGGCGTCGCCCTTCTCGCGCGCGAGCACAAGATCCCGTTCTATGTGGTGGCGCCGCTGTCGACGATCGATCTCCGTACACCTGACGGCTCGCACATTCCGATCGAGGAGCGCGCTGCCCGCGAAGTAACGCACGTCGGATCGTCGCAGGTCGCGCCGACCGGCGCGAAAGTCTGGAACCCCGGGTTCGACGTCACCCCGCACCAGCTGATCGCCGGCATCATCACGGAGAAGGGCATTTTCAGGCCCCCCTATTCCGAGACCCTTCGGGGGGCCTTCGAGCAAGCCGGGATTGCAGAATTGCAGGAAAGCCAAAAGTGAGGGTCGAAGGCCTTCTGCCTTCCCTTCCTGCAATCCTGCAATCCTTACATCCTGCAATGTGCTGATGCTGATCCTGGGGATTGAAACGTCCTGCGACGAGACGTCGGCCGCTGTCGTCGAAGAGACCGGCGACGCCGCGAAGCCCTGGTCGATTCGTTCGAACATCGTGGCCTCGCAGGTGGCGATTCATCGCGAGTGGGGCGGTGTCGTGCCGGAGCTCGCGTCGCGGCAGCACATCCGCGATATCTGCGGCGTCGTCGACCGCGCGCTCAGTGAGGCGAACGCCACGTGGGACGATCTCGGCGCGGTCGCTGTGACCCAGGGGCCCGGCCTCGTTGGATCGCTGCTCGTGGGTGTGTCCTATGCAAAGGCCGCCGCCGTGGCCGCCGGCCTGCCGCTCGTCGCCGTCCACCATCTCGCCGGTCATATCGAATCGCTCGTGCTGCAAAACGGCGAGCTTCCGCTTCCATCCGTGGTCCTCGTCGTCTCCGGCGGCCACACGAGCCTGTACCTGGTCGAGCGGCCCGGGTCATATCAGCTCTTGAGCCGTACCCGCGACGATGCCGCGGGCGAGGCGTACGACAAGGTGGCGAAGCTGCTGGGTCTCGGCTATCCGGGAGGGCCTGTCATCGATCGGCTGGCGAAGGCCGGTGACGATCGCGCGATCGCGCTGCCCACCACCCGACTGACGCACGCCGATCGGAACGCGCCGGAATTGAAGGGCGACCTCGACTTCAGCTTCAGCGGCCTGAAGACGGCGGTGCTGCGGCACGTGCGCGAGCTCCAGGCTGCCGACGCGTCCGCTTCACGCCCTCCGGGCCCGCTCCAGCCCGGAACGTTGACCGACAAGATGATCGCGGACATCGCGGCCAGCTTTCAGCGCGTCGTGGTCACCGCGCTCATCGAACGGCTCTTCAATGCCGCACGGCGCTATCAGGCGCGAAGCGTCGGCGTGGCTGGGGGAGTCTCCGCCAACAGCCGGCTGCGGGCGGACCTGAAAGAACGCGGCGAGCGTCGCGAGATTCCGACGTTCCTCCCGAGCCTGGCGCTGTCGACCGACAACGCCGCGATGATCGCCGCCGCCGGCCTTCGCCGGTTTCGCGCCGGACACATCGCATCGTTCGACCTGAACGCCGATGCGGCCTTGCCGCTCGAGTACCAGCCGCCAACATGAAGGTTCACACCTCGTATCTGTGGTTCGAGACGAAGAAGCGCCAGGAGTTCATTCGCATCACCGACGAAGTCGCGGGAGCGGTCAACGTCAGCGGCGTCACGGACGGCACAGTCCTCGTCTCCGCGATGCACATCACCTCGGGCGTCTTCGTCAACGATTGGGAAGACGGCCTGATCCGCGACTTCCAGATCTGGCTCGAAAAGCTGGCGCCATCCGGCCTGGATTACGCACACCACAAGACCGGCGAGGACAACGCCGATGCGCACCTGAAGCGGACGATCATGGGGCACCAGGTCGTGGTCCCTATCACCGGCGGCAAACTCGACCTCGGACCATGGGAGCAGATTTTTTACGCCGAGTTCGATGGCCAGCGGAAGAAGCGCGTCATCCTGAAAGTCATGGGTGTCTAAAGACCTTCAATTGCAGGATTGCAGAATTGCAGGATTGCAGAATTGCAGGATTGCAGAATTGCAGGATTGCAGGAAGTGAGCAGGTGAGGACGTATCCCGACCGGCCGATCGTTGCCGTGGGTGCGGTCATTCTCGACGCCGGGCGTGTGCTGCTGGTGCGGCGCGGGCAGGAGCCGCTCAAAGGCGAATGGAGCCTGCCGGGCGGAGCGGTGGAAGCGGGTGAAACGCTGTCGGCCGCCCTCGTCCGCGAAGTTCGCGAGGAGACGTCACTCGACATCGACGTCGGCCCCGTGGTCGAGGTCCTCGACAGCATCCGGCGCGACGCAGACGGCCGCGCCGAGTTTCATTACGTCATCATCGACTACGCGTGCCGCGTCCGGACGGGCACATCGACCGTCGCGGCACACGGAACCGATGCGTCCGACGTGCAGTGGGTGCCGATCGGCGAGCTCGAGCGATACCGCATCACGACCACCGCGATGGCGGTCATCCGCAAGGCGTGCGCATGACGAAGGCCGCGCTCATGCTGGTCATGACGCTCGCGGTCGCGGTTTCCGCGCAGCGCCAGAAGCCTCAGCCTGCCGACACCGACCTCGTTGAACTCGATGTCGTCGCGCTCGATCGCCACGACCAGCCGATCACGGATCTTCGTCGCGAAGACTTTCGGGTCAAGGAAGACGGCCGCGCGGTCGAGCTGAAGACCTTTTCCTCCGTGAACGCGCTCGACTCGGATGCGGTGGACGAGGGCCGCGTGGTGGTGTTGTTGATGGATGATATCGGCGTGCCGGCCATGGGCACGACGGCCATGCGGCAGATTGCACCCCTGCTGCTATCGCCCACCAGAGAAGGCGATGAAGTCTCGGTGATCCGTCTGGCGAGCCGCTCGGACGAGGCGTTCGGCGACATCCGGACCGCGCGCGACCGCATCGACGGCTATCACGGCGGCGCGGCGCCATTTTCGCTGTTCGATACGCATGAGACGATGTTGAAGACGATCGCGAGGATCGCGGGGCAGCTCGAGCCGCTCGATCGCCGCCGGAAGGTGATTCTCTGCCTCGGCCTGGTATCGGTTTGCGACATCCGGGAGCCGCAACTGGGCGGAGCCAGTACGATCTGGCCCGAATGGGTCGCCGCGCTGCGCGCGGCCGCGCGCGCGAATGTCAGCGTCTATTGCGTGGACCCGACCGGCGTCAGCGGACTGCCGAGGCCGTCATTCGACGGTCTCGCGCAGCTGACCGGCGGCCGGGTCTTCGCCCGTCAGAGCGACTTTTCAGCGGCCGCGAAGGCGATCTGGAGCGAGGCCGGCCATTACTATCTCCTCGGGTACTGGCCTACGGCATCGAAGCACGATGTCCGTTCGATTGACGTCGACGTCGCGCGAAAAGGCGTCCGTGTCCACGCGCGCCTTCGCCGCTGATCCCCCGCCAATTATCCCTTCGGCTTCCACCCGAAGTACACCGGAACGCCGAGCAGCACGATGACGAGGCCGGGCCAGGTCGTTGCGGGCCGGTAGATGAAGAGGACGAGCAGGATCGCCGCTGCTCCAAGAATGTACAGCGCCGGGACGATCGGATAGCCGAACGCGCGGTATGGCCGCTCGGCATCCGGACGCGTCTGCCGCAGCCGGAAGATGCCGGCGATCGTCAGGATGTAGAAGATCAGCGCGGCCGAGATGACGTAGTCGAGCAGGTTGTTATACAGATTGCCGTACGCCTTCGTGGCGGGATCGTAGGTCCGCGGCAGCACCAGGAAGACGGCCCAGAGACCCTGGAAGACCAGGCCCCACGCCGGCACCTTCGCGTCGTTCAATTGACCGGACGCGCGAAAGAAGAGCCCGTCGCGCGCCATCGCGTAGTACGCGCGCGCGCCGGCGAGAATCAGCCCGTTGGTGCAGCCGAACGTCGACACCATGATCCCGATCGCCATGATCGTCGGGCCGAGGCCGGGGAAGATGGCGTTGAGCGTGGCTGTCGCCACGCGGTCGCCCGGCGCGTGCTGAATCTGATCGAACGGCAGCGTGACCAGATACGCGACGTTCGCGAGCAGGTAGAGGCCAATCACCACGAACGTTCCGAGCGCCAGCGACAGCGGGATGTTGCGTCGCGGGTCTTTCACTTCTCCGGCCGTAAAGGTGATGTTGTTCCACGCGTCGGACGAGAACAGCGAGCCGGTCTGCGACACGCAGATGGCGACAAAGAGACCGAACGCCGTGATTGCCGACAGCCCCGGGACGATGTCGACCGTGCCGCGGGTGGCCCAGAGGTTGCCGAAGTTGTCGGCCACCGCGGTGTGATTCCAGCCGATAAGCAGGCCGACGAGGATCAGCCCGAGCAGCGCACCCGTCTTGGCGGTCGTGAAGACGTTCTGAATGATCTTTCCGTATTGAAGACCGCGTGTGTTCGTCCACGTCAGCAGCGCGATCATCAGGCATCCCACCAGCTGCGTCGTCGACAAGGAGAGGGCATAGCCGGTGGAGAGGTGAATCGGCGCGATCAGATAGCGATCGTCGGCGATCCAGGGCACGAGCGCGCCGAAGTACCGGGCGAACCCGACCGAGACCGCGGCAATCGTCCCGGTCTGGATGACGAGGAACAGGGTCCAGCCGTAGAGAAATCCCCAGAGCGGTGAGAAGGCCTCGCGGAGGTAGACGTACTGTCCGCCGGCCCGCGGCATCATCGCCGCCAGTTCGCCGTAGGAGAGCGCGCCAACAACCGTCAGGAGGCCGGTGAGCAGCCACGCGCCCAGCAGCCACCCGGGACTGCCGATGTTTCGCGACATGTCCGCCGACACGATGAAGATTCCCGAGCCAATCATCGAGCCGACGACGACCATGGTGGAATCGTAGAGGCCGAGACCGCGGTGAAACTCGGTGTCCAGGACCGTGGCGTTCGACTGCGGATTGAGGACTGCGGATTGCGGGCTCACGCGCGTGCCGCCCCTGGGACCGTTGGCCATCGACTGCTCCTGCATTAAGATGCTGGAACTTACCATGAATCGAGACGACGCCTGGGCGTTGCTGACCGAGTACACGAAAGGCGATAGCCTGTTGAAGCACGCGCTCGGCGTCGAAGCCGCGGTCCGCGGCTACGCGCGGCTGTTCGGGGAGGACGAAGAGGCGTGGGGCATCACCGCGCTCCTGCACGACTTCGACTACGAGCGCTGGCCGACGCTCGGCGATCATCCCAACAAGGGCGCTGAAATCCTGCGCGAGAAAGGCTATCCCGAGTGGATGATTCGGGCCATTCTGTCGCATGCGATGGAGATCACGGGCGTGACCCGCGACAGCCAACTCGAGAAGACGCTGTTTGCGTGCGATGAGCTCGCCGGATTCATTACCGCCGCGTCGCTCGTGCGACCCAGCAAGAGCATTCTCGATCTCGAGGCCAAATCGGTCATCAAGCGGATGAAGGACAAGGCGTTCGCGAGGGCCGTGAAGCGCGAGGATCTGCACGCCGGCGCGGAGCTGCTCGGCCTGCCGCTCGAGCAGCACATCGGGAACGCGATCGGCTTCATGCGGGAGCGCGCGGAAGAACTCGGGCTCAGGGGCACGCTGTAGCCGGACCTTTTGGGTCCACCGGACCGTATATCACACAGAATGGCTGAGGGCGATCCTGTCGTCACGCTCGAAGGCGTGACCGTCACGTACGGCCAGAACCGCGCGCTGCGCGACGTGACCTCGTCGTTTGCGGCGGGCGCCGTCGGGTTGCTCGGACCGAACGGCGCCGGCAAGAGCACGATGATCAAGTCGCTGCTCGGCTTCATCGTGCCCGAGAGCGGCCGGCTGCGCGTGCTCGGCCTGGACGTCGCGGAAGCGCCGCTCGACATCCGCGCGCGCGTCGGATACATGCCCGAGAACGACGCACACATTCCGGGCATGAACGCGGTGTCCTTCGTGGCCTACTGCGGCGAGCTGGCGGGCTTGCCGAGAGTCGACGCGATGCAGCGGGCGCACGAGGTGCTGTTCTACGTCGGCCTCGGCGAAGCGCGGTACCGCAACGTCGAAACCTACTCCACCGGCATGAAACAGCGCATCAAGCTTGCGCAGGCGCTGGTGCACGATCCCGATCTGCTGTTTCTCGACGAGCCGACCAACGGCATGGACCCCAAGGGCCGCGACGAGATGCTCGAGCTCATCCGGGATCTCGCGCACAACAAGGGCGTCAACCTGATTCTCTCCTCGCACCTGCTGCCCGACGTCGAGTACACCTGCGACCATGTCGTCGTGATGGACAAGGGCGCGATCGCCGCATCCGGCCCCATCGCCGCGTTGAAGCAGCCGCGCGGTCGCGTGTACGAGCTTCGGGTGAAGACAGCAGGTGAACTCGATGCATTCGTGGAGCGGCTGCGAGTGTCGGGTCTCGAATGCAAGCAGACAGACGAAGATGTCATGCGCGTGTTCGTCCCCGGCGACGGCGGCGCGCAGCAGCTCTTCGCGCTCGCCGCCGCGGAGCACGTGCAGGTGCGCCACCTGCGCCCGAGCGTCCCGACACTCGAGGACGTCTTTGCCAACGCTGTAGGTGAACAGTGATCGGGTTCGGGGTTCAGGGTTCAACGTTCAGCGTGCCTGGGCATCGCGTCCAGAGCCAAACCGTGGACCCTGAACCTGGAACCCCGAACGAACCCTGCACCTTGAACGTTGAACCCTGAACCCTGAACCCTGAACCCTGATTTCTGAATTCTGATGCCGATACACGATCAAGGCTATCGACGTTACGGCGGCCAGAAGACCCGGACCGGCACCGGATGGACGGTGATCGCCCGGGCGGGTATCCGCACGTTCATTTCGAAGCGCGCGTTCCTTGGACTGTTGCTCGTCTCCTGGTTTCCGTTCTTCGTCCGCGCGGTTCAGTTCTACGCGGCGTCCAACCTCACCAGCATCCCCCAGGCCTCGATGCTGGCGCCTTCCGCGGAGACGTTCCGCCAGTTTCTCGAACAGCAGCAGACGTTCGTCTTCTTCGTCACGGTCTACGTCGGCGCGGGGCTCATCGCCAACGACCGGCGCGCCAACGCGCTGCAGATTTATCTCTCGAAGCCGCTGACGCGAGCCGAGTACGTCTTTGGCAAGCTCGCCATCCTCATGGCGTTTCTCGCGCTGGTCACCTGGCTTCCGGCCATCGTCCTGCTGATCGTGCAGATCACCTTTGCCGGCAACTTCACGTTTTTCGTGAACAACGTGTTCCTGTTTCCGGCGATCACGCTGTTCGCCTTCATCGAGGTCGCGCTCGCGTCCTCGACGATGCTGGCGCTGTCGTCGCTGTCGAAGAGCAGCCGCTACGTGGCGATCCTCTATGCGGCGGTCATCTTCTTCACGCAGGCCGTGTACGGAGTGATTTATGCGGTCACGCGCAGCACAGCCCTGTCGTGGCTGTCGTTTTCGGCCAACCTCGCCCAGATTGGCGACGTCATCTTCCGTCAGCCACTCAAGTACGAGACACCGTGGCCGGTGTCGCTGCTGATGATCCTGGTGGTCGTCGGCGTGTCGGGCGTGATTCTCGAACGCCGGGTGCGGGGCATCGAGGTGATCGCCTGATGCCGGATCTGGTCATCGCCGATCACCTGTCGAAGTGGTACGGTCAGGTCATCGGCCTCAACGACGTGTCGGTGACCGTGCCCGCCGGCATCACCGGTCTCCTGGGACCGAACGGCGCCGGCAAGTCCACGTTCATGAAGCTGATCACCGGTCAGCTGAAACCGAGCAAGGGCGGTATCACGGTGCTGGGCGAGCCGATCTGGCAGAATCCCGGCCTGTACAACCGGATCGGCTTCTGTCCCGAGCAGGACGCGTTCTACGAGCGGATGACCGGACGCGAATGGGTCACGGCGCTCATCCGGCTGAACGGCGTCAGCGACACCGAGGCGGCGGCGATGGCGGCCCGGGCCATCGAGGACGTCGAGCTGACCGAGGCGGCAGACAAGAAGATCGGCGCCTACAGCAAGGGCATGCGCCAGCGCATCAAGATGGCGCAGGCGCTCGCGCACAATCCGGAACTCCTCATCCTCGACGAACCGCTGTCGGGCATGGATCCGATCGCTCGCCGCAAGGCCATCCGGATGATCAAGGATTGGGGACGGGCGGGAAAAGGCGTGATCGTTTCGAGTCACATCCTGCACGAGATCGAGTCGATGACGGCGAACATCCTGCTCATCAACCAGGGACGGATTCTCGCCGAAGGCAACGTGCACCAGATTCGCGATCTGATCGACGAGCACCCGCACACGGTTCACATCCGGGCCGAGCAGACGCGCGCGCTCGCGCGAGAGTTCCTCGGTCACGACGACGTCTTGAGTTTGAAGTTCGAAGAGGGGGCCGTCGTCGTGCAGACAGGGCGCCCGGACGCGTTCTATGCGAGACTCACGGACCTGGCTGCCTCCGGCGCGCACGGGGCGATCCACGAGGTCACCTCGCCCGACGACAACCTGCAGGCCGTCTTCCAGTATCTGGTGAAATCATGAACGCACCGGCGCGTCCCATTCCGCCGGCGCCCGGCCTCTTCGCGTCCGCGATCCGGATCTTCGATCTGTCGCTCGGGCAGATGCTGTGGTCCCGCCGGTCGGTCTTTCTCGGCCTCCTGCTCGGCGGCCCGGTCGTGCTCGCCGTCGTGCTCCGGATTGTCGACACGCTGCACTCCTCCGGCTTTCGGGTCAACGGCGCGGCCGTGAATGGCGGAACCGTCTTCGGCATGATGATCTGGCTGCTCTTCATTCGCTTCATCGTGCCCGTGCTTGGCGTGTTCTACGGCACATCGCTCATCGCCGACGAAGTCGAAGACAAGACGATCACGTATTTGTTCACGCGTCCGATCCCGCGAAGCGCAGTGCTGCTCGGAAAGTACATCGCGTACCTGGTGTGCACGGTCTTGCTCGTCCTGCCGTCGGTGATGCTGGTGTTCTTTCTGATCGTACCGACGGCCGGGGGCAGCGTGGCGGCCGCGTTCCCCGGGCTGGCGGCCGATTTGGGCATGCTCGTGGTGGGCCTGGCCTCCTACGGGGCCGTTTTTGCGCTCGTTGGCACGCGGCTCAAGCGGCCGCTCGTGGCCGGACTCGTTTTTGCGTTCGGTTGGGAGCCGGCTGTGCTGCTCTTTCCCGGATATCTCAAGCGGCTCACGGTCGCTTACTATATGCAGGCGCTGGTCACACACGAGATGCCGCAGGACTCATCGGTCAGCATGCTTCTCCAGATATTTCACGAGGTGCCATCGGTGACGGTCAGCCTGCTCGCCCTGGGCGCCATCGTCGGGGTTGCGCTGTGGCTGGCGGGCCGTTCGGTCGAGCGTCGCGAATATGTGCTTGAACAATAATTAACTTCAGCCCGTATAAGATTTTGAGGGCGTACCGATGTCGACAAAGACGCGTTATTTCGTAATTGTTTCGCTCCTGGTGCTCGGCGTCGGGTTCGGTACGGGCCTGGTGGCCTACTACGTGGGCTTCCCGGCCGGGGCCCTGGCGAGCCGCGGCGGCCCCGCCGAGCTCAATTTCATCCCCCGCGACGCGTCGGTCATTGCGTTCGCGAATGTCCAGGAAATCATGGCGTCGGAGCTGCGGCAGAAACTTCACCGCGCCCTCCCGATGCAGGAAAACGGTCAGCAGGAACTCCAGGCGCAGACCGGCATCAACCTCGAAACCGACGTCGACACCGTCGTCGCGTGCCTGAGCCCCGACACGACCGGTGGCGGTCGGGGCGCCGGGATGGTGCTGGCGCGCGGCCGCTTCGACGAAACGAAGATCGAAGCGCTCATGCGCGAGCACGGCGCGCACGTCGAAACTTACAGCGGCAAGCGGATGGTCGTCGCGGATACCTCGGACAGCACGCAGAACGATCCGAATGATTCCATCCGTCATCGACATGCCGCCGACGTGTCGCTCTCGTTCATCGAACCTGGTTTCGCCGCGATCGGCAGCACGAGGCTGATCAAAGCTGCAATCGACTTGCACAAGGCCGGCAACAATCCCCAGGCCGGACTCGAGAGCGTGACTGGCAACGACGACCTGATGAATCTGGTTCGCTCGCTCGACAGCTCGAATGCGTGGGCCGTCGGCCGCTTCGATGCGCTGCGGTCGCAGTCGCATCTTCCGGACAACGTCCTCAGTCAGATCCCGGCCATCACCTGGTTTGCGGCCAGCGCCCACATCAACGGCGGCCTGCGCGGCACCCTGCGCGCGGACACGCGCGACGACGAGTCGGCCAACAACCTGCGCGACGTGGTTCGCGGATTCCTCGCGCTGGCGAAGATGGGTGCGGGAGCGAAGCCCGAGCTGCAGGCGGTGATGCAGTCGCTGGAGCTCAGCGGCACCGGCAAGACCGTCTCGTTGTCTTTCGTTGTTCCCGCTGAATTGTTCGACGTCATCGGCGCCGCGGCGGGTCGCGTGAAGCCGGCGGCGCACTGATCAACGCCCGGCTCACCGTCTGACGTAAACGTTTGTCTCCACAGGAAGGCGTTCTCTTGACGCCTTCCTCCGCGACCCCTACACTCCTCGCCAGAAACCCCGCGCGCTCTTCCTCTCACAAATGACCGACCTCGTTTTTTTCTACGGCACGCTGATGAGCGGATTCAAGCGCCCGGGTCGATCGCGCATCGATCCGAAGCTGACGCCCGTTGGACGAGGCACCATCCACGCGACGCTGTTCGACCTCGGCATCTATCCCGCGGCGATTCCGGCGTCCGACGAGCGCGTGTTCGGAGAAGTCCATCGCATGAGCGACGTGGACGGCGTGCTGTCGGAGCTGGACGAGATCGAGGGCTACCGGCCGGCCCAACCCGACGCGAGCCTCTACACGCGCGTGGAGACGCCGGTCACGCTCGAGGACGGGCGGGTGGAGCAGGCGTGGGCGTATTTCTACAACGCACCGCTCGGGCGCGCGCAGCGCATCGAGTCGGGCGACTATCTTCAGCATCTCAAGGTGAAGTGATGGCAGAGACAGGACCATTGCAGAAAGTCGCAATTGCAGGATTGCAAAAGGGAAGGAGGAGGGGGGCAAGGCCCTTCTTCCTTCCCTTCCTGCGATCCCGACTTCCTGCAATCCTGCAATGTCTCCTGATCATGGTCATCTGCGCGCCTGCGCGGACCGCCATCGCGCAGGAGTCGGACCTCGATCCGCGCATCGTCAAACTGGTGTCGACGATCTCCGAAGAACATCTCGGCGTCATCCTGAAGAAGCTGGAAAGCTTCGAGACGCGAAGCACGATGTCGTCGACTTCGTCGACGACCCGCGGCATTGGCGCGGCGCGCCAGTGGATTCTCGACGAGATGAAAAGCTACAGCCCGAAGCTGCACGTGAGCTTCGACACGTATCAGGTCGTTCCGCAGGGCCGCATCACGCGCGACGTCGAGCTCCGCAACGTGATGGCCGTCCTCCCCGGCAGGAGCCCCAGGCGAATCTACGTCAGCGGCCACTACGACACGCTCGCCCGGCCGGGCGGCCAGGGTGCGTCCAACGCCAGCGGGCCGGCGCCCGCCGATCCCGATGCGCGAACGGCGCCTCCCGCCGATCCCAACGCGCCGCTCGATAATTTTGCGCCGGGCGTCAACGACGATGGCAGCGGAACCGCGCTGACGATCGAGCTCGCGCGCGTGTTCAGCCAGAGCGGCATCGACTTCGATGCGACGCTGGTGTTCATGTGCCACGTCGGCGAAGAGCAGGGACTGGTCGGCGCGCGGCTTCACGCGCAGAAGGCCGTCGCCGAGAAGACGCCGATCGAGGCCGTGTTCAACAACGATATCGTCGGCAACGACCGGGGCGGCAACGGCATCATCGACGGTGCGACGATACGCGTGTATTCGGAGGGCCCCGAAGACTCGCCGTCGAGAGAGCTGGCGCGCTTCGTCCAGCGCTGGGGCGGGAAGTACGTGCCGTCGCACAAGGTGCGGCCCATGTCGCGGCCGGATCGCTTCGGCCGCGGTGGCGATCACTCCGCTTACAACGCGCTGGGCTTCACCGCGGTCGGGTTCCGCGAATCGCGCGAGAATTTCACCCGGCAGCACGACGTTCGCGACACGTACGAAGGCATCTCGCTTCCGTACCTGGCGCAGAACGCTCGGGTCAACGCGGCGTCCGCCGCGACGCTCGCACTTGCACCGCCGCCGCCGAGCGTCATCAGCGACCGCAATCAGCCGATGATCACCCGCGCGCCATCCGGCTACGACGCGAACCTGAAATGGAATGCGTCACCGGGGGCCGCGTCGTATCGAATCTTCTGGCGTGAGGCGTGGGGCGCCGACTGGCAGCAGGACGTCCGCGTCGGGAACGTGACGTCGGTGGTCCTGCCCAACATGCAGATCGATGACTACGTGTTCGGTGTGGCTGCCATCGACGCCGGCGGTCACGAGAGCTTCGTCACGGCGTACGTGACGCCGCCGCGCGTCAGCACCGACATCAAAACGAAACCCGGCAGCTGAGACGATTTGTTCGTGGGGGCCGTCGCGTCAGACGGCTCGCCGTCCCGTGTTGACCGCGTCGATGAAGTCGCCGATGGCCGACGCGATGCGTTCCGGCGGCTCGATGAACTCGATGCCGGCACGGTACACCACCATTTCCTCTTCCACGTCGGTAATGCTGCAGTGCACGACGCGTCCCTTGACGACGACGGAGCGCTCGCCAAGCGTCAGGCGGAAATCGTGGAGGGAGTCGAGATGCAGCGGAAAGATGGTTTCGATCTGCGCGCCGCCGCGGCTGATTTCCTTGATTGCCATCGGCTGAAACACCATCACTTCGCCGCGAAGGTCGCCGAGGATTTCCAGCCGCTGCGTGTCGCGCTTGTTGTCGTCCGCCGTCATCGCGCGCGACTATAACATCTTTCAGTTCATCCAGACCGCGGCCTTCCCCGCGGGAAACAGTTCCGCGTCGGACGATTCGGCGTCGTATTCCGCGTCCAACTCTTCGTCGCTCTGCTCGCTGGCGTACGTGAGCACCGGGATGTCGCGCGTCTCGGCATCGAGCTTCAGCATCGACAGCACCTGGAAACCGTCGGCGTCGTCGATGCGAACGCACAGGATGACGAGGTTCGGCTGCACACGTTTGATCTGCGAGTAGGCGTGCCCGCTCGATTCGACGAACACGACGTCGTAGCGGCCCGCGTCGAGGACCGTCTCGAGCATTTCGAGCATTTCAGGCGTGCCGTTCACAATGACCACTTTCTGTGCCGTGGTCGCGTTGGCGGCGCGCTGGCGAATGGTGTCGTTGGTCGCGGCGTTGGTCATCATCGCTGGTCCGCCTCCGGCGGACACTCTCGTCAGTTCAGGATCCGTGCCATGTGCAAACGAGAGATTTGCCGTCATTTCCGTCGATTCTTCGCCTCCGAAGGTCCGCGGTCGCACGCTTGACCACGAAAAGACGCAGCTCGTGCAATCCGTAACTCGCTGACCGCCAGAGTCTTCTCGCGTGTGTTGCGGGAGATGTCCACAGTACGGCACTCTGCAGACATGGGGACCGCCACGATTGCCACTCCGACCTACTACAACCTTATTGACGGCGAGTGGGTCCCGTCGGTTTCAGGAAAGCTCTTCGAGAATCGAAACCCAGCCAACACCGGCGATCTGATCGGTCTCTTTCAGCAATCGGACGCGGCGGACGCCGCGAAAGCCATCGACGCGGCCCGCCGCGCGTACGAACATTGGCGGCTGGTGCCGGCGCCAAGGCGCGCCGAGATTCTGTTTCGGGTCGCGCAGCTGCTCGCGGATCGCAAGGAAGCGCTCGCGCGCGACATGACGCGGGAAATGGGCAAGGTCCTGGACGAAACGCGCGGCGACGTTCAGGAAGCGATCGACATGACGTACTTCATCGCCGGCGAGGGGCGGCGGCAGTACGGCCAGACGGTGCCGTCCGAGCTCCGCGACAAGTTCGCGATGTCGATGCGGCAGCCGGTCGGCGTTGCCGCGATCATCACGCCGTGGAATTTTCCGATGGCGATTCCGTCATGGAAAATCATTCCGGCCCTCGTGTGCGGCAATACCGTGGTCTTCAAGCCGGCGACGCTCACGCCGCTCTCGGCGCTGAACTTCGTGAAAATCCTCGAAGAGGCGGGCATTCCGCGAGGTGTCGTGAACCTCGTCACCGGCGGCGGCAGCGACGTCGGCAACGCGCTGCTGCTGCACGATGCCGTGCGGATCGTCTCGTTCACCGGGTCGACCGAGGTGGGACGGCACGTCTCGGCGCAGGCCGCGCCATCGTTCAAGAAAGTGCACCTCGAGATGGGGGGCAAGAACGTCATCCTGGTCATGGACGATGCGAATCTGGAGCTGGCGGTTGAAGGGTGCCTGTGGGGCGGATTCGGCACCAGCGGTCAGCGGTGCACCGCCGCCAGTCGCGTCGTCGTCCACGAAGCGGTCTACGAGGCATTCCTCGAGCAGTTCGTCGCGCGCGCCAAAGCGTTGCGGGTCGGCGATGGCCTCGACCCGTCGACGCAGATGGGGCCGTCGATCAGCCAGGGCCAGCTTGAGACGGTGATGAAGTACGTCGAGATCGGGACCGACGAAGGCGCGCGCCTCGCATGCGGGGGCCGCGCGCTGACGAGCGGCGCGCACGCCAACGGCTACTTCCACGAGCCGACGATCTTCGCCGACGTGCATCCGGCCATGCGCATCGCGCAGGAAGAGATCTTCGGCCCCGTCGTCTCGGTGATTCCGTGCAAGTCGTTCGAGGAGGCGGTCGCCGTGGGCAACGGCGTGCAGTATGGCCTTTCCGCTTCGATATACACTCAAGATGTGAACCGCGCGTTCTCCGCGATGCGGGACATGTACACCGGAATCTTCTACGTGAACGCACCGACGATCGGCGCCGAAGTCCATCTGCCGTTCGGCGGAACGAAGGCGACGGGGAATGGACACCGCGAGGCGGGGACCGCCGCGCTGGACGTGTTCTCGGAGTGGAAGTCGGTCTACGTGGACTTCAGCGGCAAGCTGCAGCGCGCGCAAATCGATACCGCGGATCTCTGACCTTCATGAACTGGGCTGTCGCAGGGCTCGTCTACGCCGGCGCGTGCGCCGCGCTGCTGACGCAGCTCGCCGATCATCAGACGGCGAGGCTCGTGGCCGGGAACGTCGCGCTCCTGCTGCCGCCGTTGGCCCCGCTCTATGTCGTCATCACCCGCAGGCATGTCTGGCGCGGCCGGGCCGCGATTTTCTGGGCGGCGATCGGCATGTGGTCGCTGTTGTGGGTGGTGGGCCAGCTTGGCTGGGCGGTCGACGAGCTCGTGCTGGCGAAGCCGACGCCGTGGTTCAAGTGGCACGTGCTGCTCCAGTTGTGCGGGTCGGCGCTGCCGCTGATCGCGCTCGTGGCGTGGCCGCACCGGCCGGCGCCCGAAGAAACGGCCACCACCGTCGCCATCGACATCACGGTCCTCGTCTTTCTCACCGGTTTTCTCTACTGGTCGCTGATCATCGCGCCGGCCACCAATCCGGCGCAGACGGCGATGGGGCTTCGCTCGCTGGCCATCGTCGGTCCGCTGGTGCGGCTCGCGACCGTGATCGGCCTGCTGCAGGCGCTGCGATCGGCGGGAACGAGTCCATGGGCAGGCGTGTATCAGCGGATGGCCGCCGGGATGGGGCTCGCCTTCGTCATCCTGATCGGGCTGTCGATGATGACGGTCACCGGCAGCTACGGCACGGGATCGCCCGCCGACATCGGCTGGATGATTCCGTTCTTCGCCGCGGCCTGGGCGGCGGCGGCCTCGCCTGAGTCGGGTCCCGCGATGCGTCTCAGCCCGACCCGTCCGCTGCCGCAGGCGTCGCCCGCGCTGCTGTTCGTGGCACTGCTCAGCGTGCCGATCGTCGGGTACGGTCTCCGCCACCTGTTGCCGCTCGGCGAACCGGTCGACACGATGCGCGACGTCGCGACCGCGGGCACACTCGTGGCCGGGATTGGACTGGTTCTCGTGCGCCTTCGCGTTGAACAGCGTCTGGCCGAGCAGGCGAACCAGCGGCTCGGCTTGCTCGCCACCGCGTGCGAACAGGCCGGCGATCTCGTGATCATCGTGGGACGCGACAGCCGGGTGGAATACGCGAACGAGGCATTCTGTCGATCGACGGGTTACACGCTGGAAGAGCTCGAATCGATCCAGCCGGCCTCTCTCGTCGCCGCGGAGTCGTCCGAGTCGATCCCGATCTTCAACCAGAGCCTGAAGACCGGCAAAGTGACGCGGTTGACGGCGTCGCTCGCGCGCAAGGACGGCGGCGTCTTTCAGTCCGCGTGCGTCGCGGCGCCTCTCGCGGATCCGTCGGGCCGCGTGACGCACTTTGTCGCCGTCATCCGCGACACCACCGAGGAGTTGAGGCTGCGCGAACAGCTCGTGCGCGGCGAACGGCTGTCCGCCATTGGCGAGTTCGTATCGGGCGTGGCGCTCGAGATCAACAACCCGCTGCAGTCGATCATCGGATCGCTCGAGCTCGTGCTCGAGCAGGATCTCGATGCCGCGCATCGGGGCGACATCGAGCGCGCGCGTTTCGAAGCGGGGCGCGCGGGGCGCATCGTGCGCAACCTGCTGCGATTCGTCCGGCAGGCACCCAACGAGCGCCTGCTCCTCGAACTGAACGAAGTCGTCAAGGCGACCATGAGCGTCCGCGCGTACGAGCTCGAGATGGCCGGCATCGCCATTCGCGAAGACTACGCGCCGCTGTTGCCGCTGGTGCTCGCCAACCGGGAAGAAATCCAGCAGGTGATCCTCAACCTCGTGATGAACGCGCAGCAGGCGATGTCGGATCCGAACGGGCCGCGCGTGCTCTCGATTCGCACGTACATGTCGGGCGTCGATGCGGTCCTCGAAGTGCGCGACACCGGCCCGGGCATTCCCAGCGAGCTAGCGGGACGTGTGTTCGAACCGTTCTTCACGACCAGATCGGCCGGCGCAGGTCCTGGCCTGGGATTGTCGCTGTCGCTCGGCATTGCCAACGCGCATCAGGGACAACTGGAGCTCGTCGCGGCGCCCGTGGGCTGCTGCTTCCGGTTGACGCTCCCCGGCGCGGGTTTCCCCGGACCGGCAGCCGTTCACTGACCCGATACAATAGAAGGTTCATGCCCTCCCGGGACGTCGTGATCCTCAGCGCCGCACGTACGCCCATCGGTCGATACGGCGGCTCCTTCAAGAATCTGCACCCGGCCGAGCTGGGCGCCGTCGCCGGCCGCGCCGCCATCGAACGTGCGGGGATTGCCGCATCGGACATCGATGAAGTCGTCGTCGGCCACGGACGCCAGGCCGGATCCGGGCCGAATCCCGCGCGGCAAGTGGGCCATCGCGCAGGCATTCCCGATCGCGCCCCGGCTCAGACCATCAACAAGGCCTGCGCATCGAGTCTGCAGGCCATCGTTTCCGGTGCGCAGTCGATCATGCTCGGGGAGTCGGAGATCGTGCTGACCGGCGGCATCGAGTCGATGAGCCGAATGCCGTATCTGATCGATTCGATCGACGCGCGCTGGGGCCACCGGATGGGGAACTTCACGCTCGTCGACGCCATGTATCGCGACGGTTTCCAGTGCCCGCTCTCGAACCTCATCATGGGCGAGACGGCTGAAATCCTCGGCCGTCAGCACGGCATCTCGCGCGAACAGTCGGACGCGTTTGCCCTCGAGAGCCAGAGGAAGGCAGCCGCGGCGATCGACGCCGGCCACTTCACGCGCGAGATCGCACCGGTCGTAGTCGCGTCGGATCGCGAGTCCCGCGTGGTCGATCGCGACGAACATCCGCGCGCCGACACCACGCTCGAGAGCCTTCGCAGGCTGCCGCCGGTGTTCGGTGACGTGGAAGGTCAGAAGGGCATCATCACCGCAGGCACCTCGTCGGGGATCACGGACGGCGGAGCCGCGCTGATTCTCGCATCCGAGGAGACGGCGCACGCCCGCGGCCTCCGGCCGCGCGCGAAGATTCTGGGCTGGGCGAGCGCCGGCGTCGATCCGCGCCTCATGGGGATTGGACCCGTTCCCGCGATCCAGAAGCTGCGCGAGCGGACCGGACTCAACCTCGACGACTTCGACCTGGTCGAGCTCAACGAAGCGTTCGCCGTGCAGGTCCTTGCCGTCATCGACGAGGCGCCGATTGCCGCGGATCGCCTGAACGTCAATGGCGGCGCCATCGCGCTGGGTCACCCGATCGGCTGCACGGGGGCGAGGATCGTCGTCACGCTGCTGCACGAGCTCGAACGCCGCGGCGCACGACGCGGACTGGCCACGCTGTGCGTCAGCGGAGGCATGGGCATGGCGCTCGCCATCGAGCGAATGTAGCCATGGCGGGATTACAGGATTGCAGAAAGGGAAGGCGTAATTGAGGATCGCGGTTATTCCCGGCGACGGTATTGGCGTGGAGACGACGGCGGAGGCGGTCAAGGTGCTCCGCGCCGTTGGCGCCGCGTTCGGGCAGCAGTTCGATCTCGAAATGTTGCCGTGGGGGGCCGAGCACTTCCTGAAGACCGGCGTCACCATTCCAGCCGACGGCTACGCGATGCTGCGCGATCAGTTCGACGCGATCTTCATCGGCGCGCTCGGCGATCCGCGCGTGCCCGACAACCGGCACGCGCGCGACATTCTCCTCGGAACCCGCTTCGAGCTCGACCTGTACGTGAACTATCGCCCGGTGAAGCTGCTCGACGGGCGGCTGTGCCCGCTTCGCGACCGCTCGACAGCCGACGTGAACTTCGTCGTGTTTCGCGAGAACACGGAAGGCCTCTACGTCAGCATCGGCGGACGCTTCAAGGCCGGGACCGAGGACGAAGTGGCGATCCAGGAGGAACTGAACACGTACAAAGGCGTCCACCGCATCATCGTCCACGCGTTCGAGTTCGCGAAGGCCAACGGACGCCGCAGCGTCTGCATGAGCGACAAGAGCAACGCGATGGCCCAGGGTCACGCGCTCTGGCAGCGCGTGTTCAGGGAAGTGGCGCCGCTGTACCCGGGCATCGAAGCGCGGCACCTCTACATCGACGCACTGGCCCTTCTGCTGATCCAGAACCCCGCGCAGTTCGACGTGATCGTCACGAACAACCTGTTTGGCGACATCATCACCGACCTCGGAGCCGCGCTGCAGGGCGGTCTTGGCCTGGCGGCGTCGGGCAATCTGCATCCCGGCAAGACGTCGATGTTCGAACCCGTGCACGGGTCGGCGCCCCCGCTCGCAGGGAAGAACGTCGCGAACCCGATGGGCGCGATTCTCTCGGCATCGCTGATGCTCGACCACCTCGGCCTCAAGCAGGAGGCGGCAGCGATGGAAGCGGCCGTGCGGGAGGCCGTGGTCGCCGGCCAGGGCACGCGAGAAATCGGCGGATCGCTCGGGACGACCGAGACCGGCGACTACATCGCGGCACGAATACACAGAACAGTGCCTTGACCAGCACGAAACGCACGAAAGACACGAAAGACACGAAACCAGATAATCTTTTTCGTGAATTTCGTGGGGCCGTTAATCGATTTCGTGTGTTTCGTGTAGAAAAGTAGTGCAGGCCTTCAGGCCTGCTGTGAGGAATCGTGATGGCTATCAAAACTGTCGGTGTACTGGGCTGTGGGCTGATGGGCGCCGGGATCGCGCAGGTGTGCGCGGCGGCCGGCTACAAGACAATCGCCCGCGAAGTGGACCAGGCGTTTCTGGACAAGGGGCTCGGCCGCGTCAGGAAGTTTCTCGACGACGGCGTAACCAGAGGGAAGGTGACCGCTGAAGCACGGGCCGTGACGCTCGGCAACCTGTCCGGAACCACGTCGGTCGATGGTCTGAAGGACTGCGATCTCATCATCGAGGCGATCATCGAGAACCTCGATGAAAAGCGAAAGACATACGCGGCGCTGGAGCAGGTGGTCGGCGCGCACACGATTTTTCTCTCCAACACCTCGTCGCTGTGCATCACGGAGCTCGCCGCCGCGACGAAGCGTCCCGACCGTTTCGGCGGCCTGCACTTTTTCAACCCCGTCCCGCTGATGAAGCTCGTCGAGGTGATCCGCGCGCTGACGACCAGCGACGAGACCTATAAGACGGTATTCGCCTTTGCGCAGTCGCTCGGAAAGGAGCCCATCACCGCGCCCGATCGTCCGGGCTTCATCGTCAACCGGCTGCTCGTGCCGTACCTGCTCGATGCCATCCGCGCCTACGAAAACGGTCTCGGGACGCTCGAAGACATCGACAACGGCATGAAGCTCGGTTGCGGCTACCCGATGGGACCGTTCACGCTGCTCGACTTCGTCGGCCTCGACACGACCTACTACATCGCGAACATCATGTTCGAGGAGTTTCGCGAGCCCGCCTACGCGCCGCCGCCGCTGCTCAAGCGGATGGTTCTGGCCGGACGCATGGGGCGTAAGAGCGGACGGGGCTTTTACACTTACGGAAGTTAGAGGTAGAACTTAAAAGTTAGAAATGGAAATCTGAAGTCTGAACTCAGAAATCTGAAATCTCAATCCGCCCTCAACACCGCCATCGGATCGACCCGCGAGGCCCGCCGCGCGGGTAGATAGCAGGCGGCCAGCGCGATGAGCACGAGAAGCACAACGACGGCGGCGAACGTCGGCGGGTCGCCGGCGGCGACACCGTACAGCAGGTTTTGCAGCGTTCGCGTCAACGCCCACGCGAGCGCAAGGCCGATCGCGAGTCCGGCGACCATCAGCGTCAGACCGCGCGCGACGACCATTCGCATAACCGATCCCGCCGTCGCGCCAAGCGCCATGCGCAGGCCAAGTTCCCTGCTGCGCT
>DASSGK010000455.1:0-27578 GCA_035693505.1 Vicinamibacterales bacterium | reverse complement strand
TCGATCCCGCGGCGCCCATGCCGCATTGGGGCATCGCGCTGGCGCTCGGCCCGAACATCAACGACTACGACGTGGACGCCGCCCGCGAGAAAGCCGCATACGACGAGGCCCAGCGAGCGCGGACGCTCGCCGCGAACGCGCCGGCGAACGAACGGGCGTACGTCGACGCGCTCGTGGAGCGGTACTCGATCGAGCCAAACGCAGATCTGAAGGCGACGGCGGTGCGCTACAAGGATGCGATGCGTGAGCTGACCCGGCGATACCCGGACGATCTCGACGCGGCCACGTTGTACGCCGAGGCCCTGATGGATCTGCACCCGTGGATGCTCTGGTCATCCGACGGCACGCCGACCGAGGGCACCGAAGAGATCGTCGCCGCGCTCGAATCGGTCCTGCGCCGCGATGCGATGCACATCGGCGCCAACCACTACTACATTCACGCCGTCGAGGCGTCGAAGACGCCGGGGCGCGCGCTGCCCAGCGCGAACCGCCTCGAGACGCTGGTCCCTGAAGCCGGCCACCTGGTCCACATGCCGGCGCACATCTACATGCGAACCGGCAACTACGAAGGCGCCGTCGCCAGCAACGCGAAGGCCGCCGAAGTGGATCGCGGGTACATCAAGGCGCGAGGCGCCAACGGCCTCTATCCGATGATGTACTACAACCACAACCTCGACTTCCTCGCGTCGGCGGCGATGATGTCCGGACAGTTCAAGGAGGCGAAGAGCGCGGCCGGCATGGTGGTCGCCAACGCGACGCCGATGATTCCGGCCATGGCGGCTCTCGAACCGTTCGGCGCGAAAACGCTCTACGTCCTGCTCCGCTTTGCCAGATGGGACGATGTGATGGCGTTGAAGGCGCCGGATCCGAAGCACCTGATCCTGACGGCGCTCTGGCATTTCGGCCGCGGCGTTGCGCAGGCGGCGCGCGGAAACGCCGGCGACGCCGCGAAAGCGCGTGACGCATACGCCACCGCGCGCAAGGCCATCGCCCCCGATTCGGCGTGGGGCTACAACCAGTCGAAAGACATGCTGGCGGTCACCGACGCGGTGCTGGACGCGTGGATGGCACGCGCGACGCGCCGCGACGACGCCGCGATCGACGCGTGGCGCCGCGCGATCGCGGCGGAAGACGCGCTCAACTACAACGAGCCGCCGGATTGGTTCTATCCGACGCGTGAGTCGCTCGGCGCCGCCCTGCTCCGGGCGAATCGAACCGACGAAGCCGCTCAGGTGTTTCGCGACGATCTCGAGCGCAACCCCGGCAACGGCCGCTCGCTGTTCGGGCTCTGGCAGGCGCAGCGAGCGAAGAAGGATCCGGCAGCGGCCGCGACCGAGGCGCAGTTCAGAGCGGCCTGGAAACACGCCGACGGACCGCTCAGGCTAGCGGACTTCTGAGCCGAGAATCCCCTTCGACCTTCCCTTCCTGCAATACCGACTTCCTGCAATCCTGCAATGTAGCGAAGTCACCGTCCCTGACAGGTGAAACTGGCGGCTGAGTCGATGCTTCCGGAGCCTTTGTACGTGGCGATCGTGGGATAGGGACACAGCGGCCGCGTCCGATCGACGGTACCGTTGGTCGAGTGTGACGCCACGATCTGGTCGGGGGCCTGGCCGTGTTCGACCCACTGCTCGAGCGCACCCACCATGTCGAACGCGTTCGGGCCTTCTCCACCGCTGCAATGTCCCATCCCGGGAACCATGAAGAGGCGGTAGGCATTCCGGACTTCGGTCTCGCTGCCGAGGGTCTCCAGCACGCGCGAGTAGTACTGCGTGCTGTTGAACGGCGAGATCTGCGGATCGCTCCAGCCGTGATACTGAATCAGCTTGCCGCCGCGCTCGATGAACGGCTTCAGGTTCGGGTCGAGCGCATTGATGGTTCCTGCGTCCGCATCTTCGGCGCGCGCGACGTCGGTGTCCGGATTGAAACGCTGCGGCTCCCACGCCCGATCGTTGAACACCAGGAATCGGTACTGGTCGACGCCGGTCGCTCGAGCTGACGCCGTCCATCCGGTCAGCGTCCACCCCAGCTCGCTGCCGGGCGCGAGGCCTGCGATCTCGCGCTTCGTCTTCGAATTCACGACCGGCGAGTAGATCAACTGGGCGGTCTTGACCTGAGCAGCGGTGAGGCACGCGGCTTTACCCTGACCATCGTCGCATTGCAGCAGCGCCGCGTTGTAGGTGCAGCGCGCCGGATCGCCAATCAATCCATCCTTCAAGCCGTCCAGCGCGTCGCACGCGTTGACGACCGCGCGGTGCAGCAACTGGGCCTGCGCCGGCGGCAGCCGGGCCACGTCGTTGTGTTCCAGCGCTTTCATCACGCGCACGGCCTGAGTCGCGCGCCCGGTCCAATCGAGCCCCGGTGCACCGGCGATGATGCCGTCGAAGTCCGCGGGGAAACGCTGCGCCTCCTTCATCGCCTGGCGTCCGCCTGCCGAGCAGCCGTTCCAGTACGAGTACTTCGGCCGGCTGTCGTAGTACGCGGAGATGATCTGCTTGGCCGTCGTCGTCATCTCGTGAACGGCGCGCCAGCCGAAGTCGATCACTTTTTCGGGATGACCCGCCGCGAACGCCGCGGTGTTCCCCGTGTGGCCGGTGTCGGTGGAACTGGTGGCATAGCCGCGGGTCAGCGCGGTCATCATCGCCGGATACGCGATCGATCCGTTGAAGGCGCCGTTGCCGACCGCCTGAAACTTTCCGTTCCACCCGGACGCCGGCATCCAGACCTCGATTTTGATGTCGGAGTCAGCGGTCGGCTTCAGCGTCGCCGCAACGCGGCAGAATGCCGGCAGCGGGCGCGCGGGTGCCGCCTCGTCGCCTCCAGGTATCGTGAAGGGACCGGCGGCGATTGCCGCAGCGCTCGTAATCCTGACGTTCGGCAGCGCCAGCGACGACAACGCTTCGCACGAGCCGGCGGCCTGAAGTGTGGAATCGGGCGCCAGCGCCAGGACGAACAACGCACTCGCGCTTACGTTCAGCAATCTCATCACGGCTCCATCGGACAAGTCATCACGGTCACTGGGACTTCGGCGCCGGCGGCGCAATCAGCGGACGCCGGCATGGGCGCGGCTCAGGCGTCCGCGCCGCGAGCATTGAACGCCGGCCATCCGGTGAGCGCGAGGAACCAGAGCAACACGATGTTGGCGATCGGCACAATCGCCAACAGGCCCAGCCAGGGTGAAAACCCGGCACGTTGACAGATTCGAGCCATCGGCCAGGCGACCGTGACGAGGCTCATGCACAGAGCCGCGACGATGATGAACTCGGGCATGCCAATGGTGTTCATCCGACCTCCTCGGGACCCCTGCCGCGCATGCGGCGTCTGTCAGTCGAGTCCGTGCGCCTCGAACCACGCGGCGCGGATGTTAGCATGCGGTACTTATGACACTGCGCGCGCTCCTCGGCATCGAGCATCCGATCATCCAGGCTCCAATGGCAGGGGTTCAGGACAGCGCACTCGCGATCGCCGTCTCCAATGCAGGCGCCCTGGGATCGCTGCCCTGCGCGCTCTTGAGCCTGACGGCAATGCGCGAGGAGTTGACGCGCATCGCTGCGCACACCAGCAAACCTTACAACGTCAATTTCTTCTGTCATCGTCCGCCAGCGCCGAACGCGGACCGCGAGGCCGCGTGGCGAGCCGCCCTCGCTCCGTACTATCAGGAGCTCGGACTCGACATCGAAGCGATTCAACCCGGCGCAATGAGAACGCCTTTCAGCAACGACGCCGCGGATGTGCTGAGCGAGTTCAAGCCGCCGGTCGTGAGCTTCCATTTCGGGTTGCCGTCGCCGGATCTGATGGCACGCGTCCGAAAGTGGGGCGCCAGAGTTCTCTCGTCGGCGACCACGGTCGACGAGGCGCAATGGCTCGAAGCACACGGAGTTGACGCGATCATCGCGCAGGGACTCGAGGCCGGCGGTCATCGGGGCATGTTCCTCTCCGACGACCTCACGACCCAGGTCGGGACGCTGGCGCTGCTGCCGCAGATTGCGGCGGCGGTGAAAGTCCCGGTCATCGCCGCCGGCGGCATCGTGGACGCGCCGACGATCGCGGCGGCCATGGCCCTGGGAGCTGCCGGTGTGCAGGTGGGAACGGCTTATATGCTGTGTCCCGAATCGACGACGAGCGCGATACACCGCGCCGCGTTGAAGAGCGCAGCGGCGACGCACACCGCGGTGACGAACGTGTTCAGCGGGCGGCCGGCACGCGGGATCGTGAATCGCATCGTGACCGAGCTCGGCCCGATGAGCGCGATTGCTCCGGCTTTTCCACTGGCAAGTATCGCCATCGCACCGCTGCGCGCGAGGGCCGAATCTGTGGGCCGCAGCGATTTTTCACAGCTGTGGTCCGGACAGAACCCAAGCGGCTGCAAGGAGATTCCGGCCGCCGATCTGACGCGTGAGCTCGCGGCCGGTTTTCGCGTCGACTAGTGGCGCGTCCTCGCTGATTCACGGCCGGACTTCGCCACGAAAAACACGAAACACACGAAACACAACAAAATCGTCAGCGTACCGGCTCAGTGGCTGAGATCCGTGTGCCGCTCGACGATGCGCGAGACGATGCCGTATTCGATGGCCTCGCCGGCGCTCATCCAGTAGTCGCGCTCCATGTCCTGGCGCACGCGCTCGAGCGCCGTGCCGGTCTCGGCCGCGATCACGCGCGCGATGCGCTCGCGCGTCCGCAGGATCTCCTTCGCCTGAATCGCGATGTCCGTGGACTGTCCGCCCGCCCCGCCGGAGGGCTGGTGAATCATGAACCGCGTATTTGGCAGACACACGCGGCGCTCCTTCGGCGCGGCGAGAAACACGTGCGTGCCCGCGCTCGCCACCCATCCGGTACCGACCGTCGTCACGGGCGCGCGCACGAACCTGATCAAATCGTGGATGGCGTCGCCGGACTCGACGTGGCCGCCGGGCGACGAGATGAGCATGGTGATCGGCCCGTCCGAATCCTGCGCCAGCGCGATCAGGCGCTCGCACGCGATGCGCGCGGTTGCGTGGTCGATTTCGCCGAAGAGCAGCACAAACCGCGACTTGAAGGAAAGGCTTTCCGTCAGCGATGACATGCGCTCGATTGCTTCAACGTCCTTGCCCGTATACAGATCGCCCATGAATGTGTCTCCAGCCAGAAGTAGTGCAGGCAATTGTAGAACGACGGTGTACGCGTCACAACCCGAGGATCTGCACCTCCATCGGCGCGAGCCCCGCGACGCCCGCAACTATCAGCCGCGTGACCGTCCAGGTGTAGCAGTCACCTCTTGATCCGGACATTCGCGAATGCGACGTTGCCGGTGTGTGTCTGCAGCCCGACGAAACCGGACTTCGGGTCGACGCTGGGCGGATTTCCGCGAACGATGTCCGTCGGTGCACGTCGAAAATGCGTCGCTTCCTGGCCGTTCAACCGGACGATGTAATCCTGGCCGCTCACTTCGATTTCATAGCGGTGCCAGACGCGAGCTGCCAGGTTCGAGTGATTCTGGTAGTGCTGTTGACCGGGCCCGTTCCCCTGCGACTTGATGTCGTAGATCGCGCCCGTACGACTGAAGAACGATCCATCTGGCTCGTTGAACCGCGTGTCGCCTCGCGCCTCCTCATCGATCTGGACTTCGAATCCAGTGTGTACCGCGACAAAAGCACTGTTGCCGACGGGATCCATCGGGTCAGGTGCAGGATCAGGAAGACGCGGATCCCGGAAGCGGACAAAAACACCGGAATTGTCGTTATTGGCTCCGCGCGGGTGCGGCAGCAGAAAATCAACGCGAAGCACGAAATTCTCGAACGACTGGGGTGTGTAGAACAGCAGTCCCAACCCGCCACCATTCTGGCGTGCGATCAACGTGCGGCCGAACCGCACGAACGATCCGCCGCCCACCATCTGCCAATTGGCGAACTGCGCCTCCGTGCCATCGAACAGGTATGTGAACCCCGCTTCCGGCGCCGCCGGCGGCGGATCGGGCAGCAACTGGTCACCGAGCCTCCGCACAAGCGCAATGCCCGTGAGCATCGGGTTGGGGGAGCCAATCGTCGGAAACAGGGCTGGCCCGACGACATAGACATTTGGCACGTTGTGGAATCGACCGCGATCGTCGGTAACGGATTGCAGAGGGTCGATGCCCATGCGCAGCGTGCCGGCCTCGTGGTGCGTCGTACCGAGCCCGTCTCGACGACCCACGCCGCTGGCGTCGGAGGGTTTGAAGGGAAGAACCGTCGACAAGGACCCCGGATCGACGTTTGTGGCGATCACCTGCCCGTTCTTGATGACGTCAACATGGTGTCCGTTCGCAAAGATGCGCGCCACATCGTCGGACGCCGTGTCCATGGCATTCCACAGCTCCTGGTCGCGGGCGCTCGGTTTCAGGTTCACAAAGGCTCGCCGAACCTGGAATTCGTCGTTCTGCTGGGCATTCAAATCCAGCGTCACGTTGCTGCCGTTGTTGCCGGACTGCATCTCGCCGATGCCGCGTACCGTCAGCACGACATGAGTGTCAGATGCGTTCTTGTGTGCGTCAAGCGTGTCGATGTCGGGGATCTTCTTGAATAGCTCCGTCTCCGAGTCGGTTCCGGTCGCGCTCAGTCCAGAGGCCGTAATCTGAAAGTGAAAATGCCCGACACCATCCGGCGATCCGTCCGGTTTCTTGAAGTGATGCTGCCCCTTGACGAACAACGCGGCCGCCTCCAGTGCGGCGGCGGTCGCCGGTAGAGAGGCCAGCGCCGCCCGCGGAATCCGGAGATCGAGATTCGACCGCAAGTGGGCCATCAAGTTCGTGCCGATTTTTCCGTCGCTCCCAAATGACAAGAGCGCCAGGCGCGTACTTTCGACGGTACCAAGCGCGATCACGACCTTGCTGTCCGGCGATACGGGCATCGTGCCGCGTTCAGTGACGATCTCAGTGACACGCAATCCGCCGACGTCGGGCACAGTCGTGAGGCGCAGCACATGGCACCGCGGCACGACCATGACGCGTTTCTTCACGTCGTCTCCTGGAGCCTCGTTGTAGGCCTCTCGCGCAGCCTTCGTGAGGAGGGGGACGGCGCTGAACTTGTTGAATGGAAAGAACCCCGCATGACCGGTTTGCCCCTGTACGGCGAGCGGCGCCTCCAGCTTGGCCAGATTTCGCAACTTCTGCTCCAGCTGCGCGAGTTGACCGGTATTCGTCGGGAGAGGATTCGGCAGGTTCATCCCCAACAGCGCGGCCAACTCCGCCAGCGAGACTGGCGTATCACTATCCGAAACCGCCGGGTGATCGGGCAGCCCGGAAAGATCCAGCGCGTCGGTGACCTTGCCCGCCACAAGACCGTCGAAAAGCTGCGCCCGCATCGCGCGCTGAAGATCGCCAAAGATGAAGTCGTTCGTCGCACTGACGCCGATCTGATCGCTCGACTGCCGAAAGTATCCCTTTCGTCCGTCCGGCAACCTCTTGGGCCGCAGGTCGTCCAACACCGTCTGCGGCCAGACGCTGTTCGAGAGTTCGGAATCGAGCAGCCGCGGCGACCAGCCGCCCCAAAACACGGACCGTCCGCCAAGGCAGTAGGCGAGGCCTGGGAACGGAATGCCCGAATTCCACGCCAGGCCCCACACTTCGTTCTGAGGTTGGTGACCGATTTGCGCTCCTGCGGCGTTCAGCCCGATGACCGGTAGATTCTGCACGTGTTCCGGCAGGACGAAGGGACCGCCGTCGAGTACGAGAATTCGCTCGCTTCGGCTCCTACTGCGAAACCAGAGATGTTCCGCGAGGGCCGCGCCGAATGTGCCTCCGCCGATGATGATGAAGTCGAACGGACGCAAATCGCCGCGCGGCGGAAGGCCGGCCACCGCCCGGGCATTCGCGTCGATGCTGACGAGCGCTTCATCGAAGGTGTTCGCGATGTAGCGACCGAGCACATCGCGGGAAAAATCGGTGTCGGGGGTTTTCTGACCGATGTTCATGGGCCCTCCAGAATCTCAAGAACCGCGATTGGGGGCAGAAGGTTTCGTGGTGCGGCGAACAGGCAGTGTGGTCGCCCATCGAGTTCAAGTCAACACAAGTTGCAGGACTGTCTCAGAGACAGACGTACCGGCTGAGCTTGGCCAGAAGCGAAGGCACCCGCAGGAAGTGCTCGTGTTCAGTGGATGTCGTAGACGCGGATCTCCGCGCGTTGGTTGTCGCGACGGGGGACGGCCAAATAGAACCGATCCTGGTCAGCGACGAACAGCCCGGTCCGCGCACCCGATGCCGTTGGGACGTGCGCGATACGCGTGAAGCTGTTCGGCCTTTGTTCCTCGATCACGTCGATGAAACCCTCGCCTCCACTGATGTAGAGGCGCTTCCGAACGGCGTCGTAAAACAAGTCGTCCGTATCGCCGACGATCTCAAAGGAGCTCACCTCGCGGCCATTGCTCGTGTCGAAGACCATCGCCTTCGCGGGTCGACGGCACCCGATGAACAGACGATGGTTCACTTCGTCCAGCGCCATCGGGAAACATGCACCGGCGCCGGCAACGTGCCAGGTCGACAGTGCCTTCATCGAGGTCCGATCGATAACGGCAATTTGATCGGCCGTGGGCACGTTGACGAACATGCGCGGACCCGAGTGTTCAAGCTGGAACGACTCGGGATGGCCGGTGAGGGCAACCTGGCCGAGCAGCCTGCCGTCGCGAGCATCGATCGCGCCTATCGCACCGGATCCGAAGCCGACGTACAGCCGATTCGCAGCCGCATCGTATCGGACGTTGTCTGCGTTGTCGCCCGGGTGAAGAACGGGGCCGTGCCGGTAGTCGTCCGCATTGAGCAGCTGCACCTGCCCGCTGCGGCGGTTGGCGACGGCCAAGGTCCGGGCGTCCGGGACGACGGCGATGCCCTGCGGCTCCGCGAAGCCCCGAAGACTCATGAGGTGCTCTTCAGCTTTCGTGTTGAGCACTTCAACCGTGTTGTTGCCGAGTGCCGAGACAAGCAGGTGTTGCGTCCGAGGGTCGAAGGCGAGATGGTCGAGTCGTCCCTCGACATTCGGCAACTCAATCGATTTCACCGGCGTCAGTGGGGCATCACCGGCTCTTGGCATAGCCGTCAAGGTGGCCACCGCTGTCGCCAGCATCGTCAGCCGCCTGCGAAGCTTGCTCTGCGCGAGTGCCCCGAGAGCGAGCCCAGGAATCACGAAGATGTTCATCACTCAGCCCATGCGCGACGATCGGTGTACGGAGCAGGGGGAATGTTACCGGCCGACGGGGCCGTTCGATCCTGATTTTTGTGTCAGGAATCATGGGCGTGAGCCAAAATGGACCGGCGCATTGATCCGCGCTTCCATGGCACGACGATAAGCGGCGCGAAGAATGAAAACGAATCGCAAGGTCACGACGCCCGCGCTGCGGTCCGACGTCATCGTGGACTTCGTCTTCGAGGACGGCGTGCTCTTCGTGGCGCTGTGCAATCTTGGTGACCGCCCCGCCCGGAAGGTGTCGGTCACGTTCGATCCGAAGTTCCACGGCGCGGACGGCCTGAACGTCGCGTCGATGGCGCTGTTCAAGAACGTCGAATTCCTGGCGCCGCGCAAGACGATCAGGACGCTGCTCGACGCGAGCGCGGCGTACTTCGCCCGTCGCGAGCCGACGCGGATCGCGGCGACCATCTCATATGTCGCCGCCGACGGCACACGCTGCCGTGAGACCATCAATCACGATCTCGAAATCTATCGGGATCTGGCCTACCGAGTCAGAACCTGATCTCTCCGAGGAGCCGCCATGCCGCCTGTCTTTCGCAACGATCCCTACGGCGACTTCAATTTCCTCGTGACCATCAACGGCATCAGCGACGATGGCACGTCGGTCCGGGGCGGCTTCTCGGAAGTCACCGGCCTCGACGTTGAGATCGTGCCAATCGAATACCGCACCGGCAACGAGACGTCGCTCGCCACCCGCAAGCTGCCGGGGCTCCACAAATTCACCAACATCACGCTGAAGCGCGGCGTGATCGGCGACCTGTCGCTCTGGAACTGGATTAACAGCGTGCTGAACGGCAACGTGCGCCGGGCCGATGGATCGATCGTCCTGCTCGACGACAACCGCTCCGAGGTCCTCCGCTGGAACTTCCGCCGCGGCTGGCCGTGCAAGTTGACCGGTCCGACGCTCAACGCGAAGGGGAATTCGATCGCGATGGAGACGCTGGAGATCTGTCACGAAGGACTTTCGATCGACGGTCAGGCCTGATCTTCCGCAGTTACGCGAAGCGTTTTCCAAAGCTGCGTAGTGTCCGCCTTCAGGCGGACCCGCGCGAGTCCGGCTAAAGCCGGACACTACCTAGAAACGGAAACTGGTCTAGTCCACAATTTCCGCCGCAGTAATTACTGACGGCTTTCGTAAGGGCTTGCCGTGTCAGGGCGTTAAGGGCACAGCGCTCGTCTCCGCACTTCCAAAAAACGACGAAAGAAACCAAACGGTCGCGCCTACACAGATAAGGCGTCGAGGCAGCGGCGACGTCCTCCACCCGTTCAGCCCACACGGAATAAAAGTCGCTGTATTCGAGTCGTATCAATGAGGAGAATCGAATGAACATTCGCAAGACAGGTCACCACATCGTGCGTCGGATCAGGCTCATCGCCTGCATTGGCGCTCTCGGGACGGCTTTCGTGCTCGCGCTCCCGCAAGTCGGTCACGCGCAGAACGTCACGCCGCCACCAGTACCCGGCACACTTGTACCGCAGGATGGAAGCGAGGCGTTTCTCGTCGCGCACGCCTTCGGCAGCCAGGATTACGTGTGCGCGGCGTCAGGTTCCGGCTTCGCCTTCGTGTTGACGACGCCCGAGGCTGTGTTGTTCGACAACCCAGTCGGCAATCCGTCACACCGCATCATCAATCACTTCTTCAGTCCGAACCCGGTCGAGGGCGGCACGATTCGCGCCACGTGGCAGAGCACACGGAACTCGAGCGCCTTCTGGGGCCAGCTGGTGAAGGCCGAAAATGCTGCCTCAGCTCCTGATTTTGTCGCCAAGGACGCCGTCGCCTGGCTGCTCTTGAGCCGGGCTGGCGTTCTCGGAGCATCGGCAAACGGCGACGATCTCTCAGTGGCCACGTTCGTTCAGCGAGTGAACACCGTGGGCGGGCTGGCACCGTCCACCGGCTGCAGCTCGCCGACCGACATCGGGACGACGGCGTTCGTGCCTTACGAAGCCGATTACGTGTTCTTTTCGAAGCCCACCGCGACAACCGCAGTGCCCGAACGCAACTAGGTCGGAGGCGCGAACGACTCGTCGTTCGCGCCGTTCTTCCCGCACTCAGCGCCGCCTGTACCTCAAGCTGACCGACGTTTCCTGATCGACGACCAGCGGCTTCACGAACTGATGCGACACGCCCGCCCGCGGGACGTCAATACGTACAGGCAACACGCCTGACGCTCGCCGCTGCAGATTGACGACGTTCTGAGACGGCGGCTCGGACGTTTTCTGAGTATCGCGCGCCTTTGCACGCATTTCGGGGGACTCGGCAGTGACGGTCAAAGATTCTGCGAGGGCCGCCACGGTCATGACGAAGTCCACCCGCTTCGACGAGCGATCGAACTCGAACGAATGACTCGCGGTGACGAATCCGGCCAGCTGCGCCGAGATCGTCGCCAGACCCGACGGCAGGTCGGACAACGCGTACCTGCCTTCCGCGTCCGTTACCGTGCTGCGATGAAGGTTCCCAACTGCGAACTCGATCGCGACCCCGGGAACCGCGCCTCCTGCCTGATCCGTCGCGCTCCCTCGAATCTGACCGGGTAATCCCGCCCCCGCGGTGACGGTGACGCCGCCATATCTGCCGCCCCCGACGCCGCCGCCAGAACCGGGGCCGACGCCGGCGCCTCTCCCACTCGTGGCGCCCTCTGAGCCTGCCATTCGGAAGGGAGGAGGCAGCGTGCCACGATCGATGACATTGCCGTCGAAGGCACGTACGTCATACCGCTCCGGCACGAACACCTCCCACTCGACGATGCCAACCGGGATATCCATCCTCGGCAGCGTCATCTGAAAGTCGCCCTTGCGAAGAAACGGCGTCCCGGCGTGCATGTACACGAACGACACCTGATAGCTGCCGTTCGGACGGAAGCCGGGCCGCAACAGCGGCACACGCGTTCCGTCGGCGCCGACCATCGGTTTGGCCGTCTCGCCCGCCACGTCCACCGACACGATCGTCGCTCCCGGCGGCAGCGCGACTTTCAAGAACGGCTGCGCCCGGTTCTGCACCTGCAAAGCGATTTCCGTGAGCGCTCTCCCCTCCGTCGTCACGAGCGTCGTCGCGACGGCGCGGTCGGCGACTGCCGCCAGCACACCCGCGTCGGCGAAGCGCCGGACATCCATGCTCAGAGCGATCGGCGCCGTGGCGGCGCGCTGATAGCGGAACGCCGACAGGATCGGAAGCCGTGCCAGTGAGCGCAGCGCGGCGTTGAGCTCGCGGACGTCGGTGCGGTGCAGGCTTCCGGCCGCCGTCGCGTCTCCGGACGCACCGGCACCACGGCCGGTCGCCGCCAGTTCGAGCGTACCGACGCCTTCGATCGCAATCTCGCCGCGCTCACGCAGCGCATCTGGAACCGACACGAATCCCGTGTCGAGCGCGAACGATCCGCCTTGATGCGGACGTTCGAGACTGACGAGAAACTGGTGATGGCGCGCAGCCGGCTCGGCAACCGTCAGCAGCATTCCGCCTTCTCTCTGATCGCTCGATGCGAGCGAGCTGCCGGAAACCCCGGTCAGCTCGTAGTCCGCCGGCAGCCGGACCTCGATGGTCCGTGGCTCGCCCTGTACGACGGTCACGTCGACGAGCGCGACCATCCGTACGTCCGAGTCGTCCAGCGTGACGAGCGTCATGACGTCTGCGAGCGTTCGCACCTCGCGCGCTGCTGCCACCGGAGCGCTGTCGCGCATCGACCACCACATCTCGGCCGGCGACCCCGGGCGAAGCGTCACCTCGACGATGGTTCGTCCGTTGGCGGTCGATCGCTTCGTGACGAGGCCGGCGGACACGTGCACATCGGCCTGCTCGCCCGGCAGGTCGATCTGCGCGCGCGCGGTTCCCGCCGGCGGAACCGGCAGCGTGAACGACGCGCGGCCAGGCGCGAAGGTCAGCGGCGCGCCCCATTCGAGCGTCAGCGAGAAAGGGCCTGGTCCAGGCAGGAGCGCCGTCTGCATCGCGCCGTCCGTGCTGAGCGGCAGCGGCCGGCCCGATGCGCTGCCTTCGATCAATGTCGCGCCCGAGACGAGCGGGACGCGATTGATACCGGACCGCAGGACGTCACCGACCAGAGTGAAGACCCCTTGCGCGGTCTCCCGATCGACGCGGACCCGCAGGTCGGCACTCGAGAGCACGGCGCCTACCGGCGGAGTGGCAGAAGTCGACGAGGGTCGATTGGCGAGATCCATGAGGCGGTTGTATTCGGCCAGCGGCAGCGTCACGCTCCGCGACGCGTCAGGCCGTGCAACGTCGGTGGTCCGCACAGGCGGCTGGGCGCCAGCCATGCGGGCGATGACGAGCAGGGCGATCGTCAGACGCGCGGTTCTGAGGGTAGTCATGTGTACCTCCAATTCACTTCGCACGTTTGACGAGAAGATCGACGCTCGGCGTGGCGGCTTCGGCCGTCAATTCAGCCGCCAGGAACATCGACGGCCCGAACGACGGAAACGCCACCCGCACCGGCAGCGACCCGATGACGATGCGGCCTCCGGATTCGTTCTTGAAGCGTTCGACCAGCGCCTGCAGTCCTTTCTCGGATCCGATCTCGACAGCCGCCGGCGGCGGTGGTGGTGCCGGTGCGGCTGCCGCGGTCGGCAGACGCAGCGCGGCCGCGAAGGGGCCGGGATCGGTGTCCACTCGAAACGATCCCAGGCGCGGCTCGACGTGAAAGCGCGGCGAGTAATACAACTCGACGCCGGTCCGCGAGATCGGCAGATCGAGCGCCGGCAGCTCGAGGTGCTCGCGGCCCTTGTCCGTCCACGCGTCGATCCGCTGCAGGTACAGCAGTTCGACGACAAACGTCGGCGCCTCCTCATTCGCCCGCCCCTTTTCGAGCGGCAGCAGCACGGCGTTGGCCTCGGCGACGCCCGGACGGATCGGCCGCCCGCCGACCTGCGCGCTCCAGATCGTCGATCCCGCCGGCAGCGTGGCCTTCAGGAAGCTGCGCTGGTTGTTACGGACGGCGTACCGCGCCTCGACGAGCAGGCGGCCGTCTTCCGACGCGAGCGCGCGGTACCGCGCTTCCTCCACGTTGGCAATCGAGACTGCCTGCGGCGTATAGCGGACGACGACCACGCTGAGCGCGCGCGCGTCGGTGCCGGCGAGCGGCCGGTGCCGGAAGGCGATCATCGACGGCGACTCGCGGCCGGCCACGAGATCGCCGAGCTCCGACGGATCGGCCGGCTCGAACCCGCGCGTTTGCCGCTCGCGGATCTCGCCGGCGCCTGCGACATCCACCGCAACGCCGCCGGTCTCGCGCTCGGCCGATGGCATCCGCACGAGCGGCACGGCAATCGTGCCGTCGCGAGCCGTTCTCGCGTCGCCGAAGATGACGAAAGAGACTTCGGTACCGGTGGGCTCGAGCAGCTTCAGGCGCAGCAGACCGCCGGCCGTCTCCCAATCGGCGACAGTCGAGCCATTGACCTGGTTGACGACGAGGCCCGGCGGGATGCTGAGGGAGAGCTCGCGCGCGAGCCCCTGAAGGACTTCGACGCGAACGGCGGCCGCCACCTGGCTCACTTCTTCTCCAAGGCCAACCACCTCTGTCACGCGCGCCCGGACGCGCAGCGGCTGTTCGGCCCGCCGGTCGTCAACCTTTCTCTTCCACCTCATCGTCAACGCCTGATTCGGCTGACCGAACGCGGTCCAGCGACTCTCGTTCGCCGTCTCCGAATGCTCGGCGACGAAGCCGCCGCTGATGGACAGGTCGACGCCGCTCCTGGGCAGCGCGAGCTTGACGCGCGAGATCGGAGACGGGGCTGCGGGCAACGCGATCGATTCCACACCTGCCGACGCTATGAGCGGGATGACGAGGTCGAGCACGACGATCGAACGGCCGGAGTGCGAGAGGAGCACCTGCCGTGGAGGGCCTTCGACGAGCGCGAGCGGCTGCCCGTCGATGCTGGCTTCACGCACCATCAGTCCCGCTGGAATCGGCAGGCGGGTCCAGCCTTCGCGCAGGACGTCGACGGTCAAGAGCGCGCGCCCGGCGACGGTGTCCGCGTCGATGCGAAGGTCGTAGTCGATCCGCGTCAGGGTCGCGTCGACGGGCGGCGGTGCGATTGGCGGCGGCGCCGGATTCGCGCGGTCGCGCAGCGCGCGGTACTCATCGACCGGAAGGACGACCCAGCCTTCCGGCGGAGCCGTTGTCTGCGCGGCCGGCACCGCCGCGGAAAAAAACGCACACACGAACACTGCGGCCAACGCGAGAAGTGCTCGGCCCATGCGGTCCTCCTCCCGGTGTTCGACACCGGCGCGCGGCCGGTGGCTACGGGTTATGACGCCGCAGAGCCGCCAAGCGCCGGGACCGGCGTGATTGCAATTGAGTGACCGGGTGTGAAACCGATCGAAAAAGTGCGGAAGTGAAGGGAAGATCGATCCGATTACATTTTCGACGCGATACGGCGTCCATTCGCATGGACGTGCTCACGAGCGAGGATCCAAGGGACCGTCGGCGCCAACGATCGACAAGACGAGAAGACGGGACGAGGCGATCCAGCCGTCCCCGGCGTCTAATTGGATGCAATGAATCGACGTGGATTTCTTTTCGCCGCGGGGGCCGGTCTTGGTGCGGCAGCCATTTCCCTGCCGCCTTCGATGCTCGCCCGGATGTCGGGAAACGTGCTGCCAGCGGCTCACACGCCAGACCCCACAACCTGGTCGGACAACAACATCACGCTGGCCTGGCTCGGACACGCAACCGTGCTGATCAACTTTTACGGTGTGCACGTGCTCACCGACCCGGCGTTGTTCCGCCGCATCGGGGTCGATCTCAGGGTGGCCACCGTCGGTCCGCTGCGTCTGACTGCCTGCGCGCTCGAGGCCGCGCAGATTCCCGACATCGACGTCGTGCTGCTGTCGCACGCGCATTTCGACCACCTGGACACGGCATCGCTAGGAGCGCTGCCCGGTCATCCTGTGGTCGTGTCGGCGCCGAAGACCGCCGATCTGGTGCCCCGCCGTTCCGTCGCGGGCGTGCATGAACTCAGGTGGGAGCAGGCGGCGAATCTTCGCACCCGCCGAGGCGACCTCGAGGTCCGCGCGATCGAGGTGAAGCATTGGGGCGCGCGGCTCAATCACGATGGCTATCGCGGCTACAACGGCTACGTGATCCGGCGCGAGGGACGTTCGCTGCTGTTTGGAGGAGACACCGCGCACACGCCGCTCTTCGCCGAGCATCGGCGGCACGGTCCCTACGAGGCGGCCATCATGCCGATCGGTGCGTACGATCCGTGGATCTACAACCACTGCACGCCGGAACAGGCCGTCGCGATGGCCGACGCGGCCGGTGCCCGCTTGTTCGTCCCGATTCATCACAAAACGTTTCGGTTGAGTGAAGAAGGCTTCAACGAGCCGATCGAGCGAACTGAAGCTGCGCTCGTCAAGGAACGCGACCGACTCGCCGTGCGTGAAGTCGGCGACTCGGTCGTGGTCGCGTAGCTCGCTTTCTCACATCCGCGTGCATCCGTCCGATTGTTCACCGCCGGCGGCGAACAGACGCCGCCAGCGCACGATGGCGATCGCGACGAATAGGAGAACGCCGCCGACGAACAGCTCAGGCCACTGCCGGTTCCACGGGATTCGCGCGGCGCGATAGCTCAGATGCATGTCACCGAGCTGGATCATCTCCACGGTCGCAGCACCAAGATCCCCGATCATCACCGCCGCGGCGCTGAGGAACACCGCGCTCGCGGCGATGCCAATCGCCGCCGGCCAGCGTTGATCGGGGGCGAATCTCGAGAGCAATCCGCCGCTCAGGCGGCTGGCCGCCGCGACGAAGAGCACGGCGAACACGATCAGGACAATCGCGTCGAGCCGCCGATCTCTTCGTCCGACCGCGTCAGCGACCTGCACCGGCTGCAGCTGATGGCGGCTCGCGATTTCCCGCGTGAGCGCCGCCAGACATGCCTCCCGCGTGTCGTGATACTCAGCGACGCCCTGGTAGTGACCAGACCGATGGCCGCTCGTCGTATCCGCGTAGCGGATCGCTCGCTCTTCGGCGGCGCGGGCGTCTCCTTCGAGATGACGCCGCTGCGCCGAGTCGCTCAGGTCCAGCGCGACGGAGGCTTCCGCTGTCCACTCGCAGGTACGAGCGGGCGCGGAGATGCAACCTGCGGCACCGACCGGAAGCAGCAGCGCCATCGCCAACAGTAATCGAGGCACGGTCACAGGCAGCTTTTTCCTCCTCCACACCCTATCGCCGAAGGGCCGCGCTCGAACAGTAGAATGAGAACGCTGCGAGGAGGGTTGATGAAGCGGTTGCTCGTGTCGATGAGTCTTGTCCTGGTCGCTGGCGTTCACTTGTCTGGCCAGACCGTCAACAGCGGGGTCGACGATCCGTCGCAACCGCCTCGCTGGTTCGCGACCTTCTCGATCATCGCGTTCGATCCGGCGACCAGCGATCTCGGCGTCGCCGTCCAGTCACACGCGTTCACAGCGGGAGCTGCCGTCCCCTGGGCAGTGCCGGGCGTCGGCGCCGTCGCCACTCAGGCGGCGGCCAATCGCCTCTACGGTCCGAAGGCGATGGAGTTGCTGAAGCAGGGGCTCACGCCGGCGGAGGTCGTGAAGCGGCTGACCGACGAGGATCCGGGACGCGACACGCGTCAGCTCGCAGTCATCGACGCCAAAGGGCGATCCGCCGTCTACACCGGCAAGCACGTGATCGACCGGAACTCCGACACCGCCGACTTCATCCATCTCGGCGGATACGCGGGCCACATCACGCGTCCGAACTTCTCCGTGCAGGGCAACACGCTCGCCAGCGAGGATGTGCTGAAGAACATGGCGCGTGCCTACGAAGAGGGCAAGGGCACGATGGCCGAGCGGCTGATGGACGCGCTCGACGCCGGCCAGGCCGCCGGCGGCGACACCCGCGGCATGCAGTCGGCGGGCCTTCTCGTCGTACGCCCCGTCTCTCCCGGCTCCTCGGTCGTCGTCGATCGCATCGTCGATCTTCGCGTGGACGATGCGGTGGATCCGTTCAAGGAGCTTCGGCGGCTGCTGAACATCAACCTCGGGACGCCGCGAAAGCTCACCGATCAGGCGGTGGCGCTCGCCGAAGCCGGTAAGTACGACGAAGCGATCGCCCGGCAGAAAGAAGCGCTCGAGATTCAACCCAACAGCGACACGCTGCACTACTCGCTGGCGCAGCGGTACGCGCAGGCTGGGCGTCCGCTGCAGGCGCTCGTCGCGCTCCGTGAAGCGATTCGCCTGCATCCGAATCTCGCACGCCAGGCCGCCGTCGATCCGCTCTTCGCGAAGATGCGCGACCTCGCCGAGTTCAGGCGCCTGGTTCACCTCGGTTGATGCGTTCGATTGTCTCGAGCTCGTCCGGTCGAAAGCCCGCCGACGCGAGAATCCGAAGGATGGTTTCGGTCTTGCCCGCCGTGTAGGCGGCGATGTCGTCGCGATACTGTCCGGCGAGCTGCAGCTTGAGCGCTCCATAGCGCGCCGCGTCGTCAGGATGCGTTCGCAGGTGATCGCGCACGACCAGGTGGTTGCGAAGCGCGAGACTGCCGCGCGGACACAAGTAGAGGTGGTGACGAGGCGCCTGGTGTGGAGACTGAAACGCTTCGCGTCCTCTGACACCGAGATCGCCGCTGTGGACGTAGCCGAGTCCCGCAAGCCGTTCGATCGCGCCGGCCACGTCATCGACCGCGGGAACCACGACGCTGATGTCGATCACCGGCTTGGCGGCCAGTCCGGGAACCGACGTGCTCCCGACGTGCTCGATCGACGTCGCCACATCGGCGACCGCCGGCCAGATGACGCGACGCAGTTGTTCAAACGCGGACGGCCAGGCCGGATCGTACGGAACGACGACGATGGGATTCATGCCGCGGCCGAATCAACGTCCTCTTCTGCTGGCGCGTCGCATCAGGAGCACCAGGCCGATGCCGACCGCCGCCGCGCCGCCCACGAGCATCGCGCCCGCGTAGGTTACCGGTCCCGGCGGCGGAGGAATGCCTTCCCTCGCGGCGTCCGACGTGGCGCGCCGCCGTGCGAGCTCGAGCACGAGACTGCGCTCCCCCTGCGCCATCGCCCAGCGGTGGTTCGCCTCGAACACGGGCTTCAGCAGGAACGAGAGGTTCCGCAGCAGCGGCTTCTCGGCGCTGAGGCGCCAGTCATAGGTCGCGTTGACGAACGCGCCGTCCTGCTCGAACGTCCAGACGCCGCGCCCGTCGAAATCACCGCTCGCGACGAGCGTGTTGCCGTACGGATACCGCGACTCGACGATCTCGAACTCCCACGTCAGCGTGTACGGCAGCCATCCCTTGGTATGGAGCCGCACGCGGCGGCCGAGGCCGTTGGCATCCGCCGGCCTCACCTCCTCGACATGGAGATACACGGACGGCCACCAGCGCGGAAGATCGAGCGGATCGCCGAGCACGTCGGCGACCTCGCCGCACGTGCCTTCGACCCGCCACCGCGTCAGGAATTCGTACTGATTGCTCACTGCGGCGCGGTTGTCTTCTTACCGTCCGCGTCGAGGAACGTGATGTCCTTGTAGCCCGCGAGCTGATCCTTGACCTTCGTCCAGTCGCCCACGACGGCAATCACGGAGTTGTCCGATCCGAGCAGCGTCGCCGACGCGCTCTTGACCTGGTCCGCGGTGACCGCGGCGACTTTCGAGCGGAACGTCTCTGGATAATCCTTGGGCAGGCCGAAGACGTACACGTTGTTGAGCGTTGCCGCGAGGCCGGTCTGCGACGCGGTCTGGATCGGGAAGATGCCGCGCAGGTACGACTTCGCGCCTTGCAGCTCGCTCGCCTCGACGCCGCCGGCGCGCATCTTGTCGATCTCCTTGAACACTTCGGTGAGCGTCGGGCCGGTGACCTCGTTGCGCACATCGGCGGCAAACCGATAGAAGCCGGAGTCGCCGAATGCCGTCAGCGCCGATTGCGGCGAATAGGTGTAGCCCTTCTCCTCACGGATGTTCCGCACGATGCGCGAGTTGAAGGCGCCGCCGTAGATCGTGTTGGCGAGCGTCAGCTCGAACCACCGCGGATCGCTGCGCTTGACGACGATGTTGCCGACCGAGATCGACGACTGCACGCTGTTTGGCCGCTGCACGAAGTAGAGATGCCGGCCGCTGAGCGCAGGCGGCGCCGGGTACGCCGGCGCGGCGACGTCGCCGCGCGCCCAGCCGCCGAACGCCTTGTCCGCCGCCGCGATCATCGCGTCCGGATCGATGGCGCCGACGATGAGGAGGAACGCGTTGTTCGGTTTGTAGTGATCGCGGTGAAACGCGACCAGCTTGGCGCGGTCCATCGCGTTGAGCGATGCCTCGGTCTCGCTGGTCCGCGCGTACGGATGCTCGCCGTAGAGCGCCCTGCGGAACGTCCGGTTCGAGACGAATTGCGGCGACGCCTTCTGCTGCGCGACGCCCTGCAGGTGCTGCTGCTTGAGGATCGCGACTTCGTCTTCCGGAATCGTCGGGTTCATCACGACGTCGGCGGTGAGCTCGAGCAGCCGCGGGGCGTACTCGGCGAGACCGCGCGCGAGAACCGACGTGTAATCCTGCGAGGCGGCCGCACTCAGCGAGCCGCCCATGCCGAAGACCGCGCGGCGGATCTCCCGGCTCGTCTTCGTCTTCGTCCCTTCCTGAATCAGGTCGGCCGTCAGCGACGCCAGCCCGGTGAGATCGGCCGGATCGCTCGAGTAGCCCGAGAGCACGGTGAGCGTGATCGAGACCTTGGGCACCGACGTCTGCCGCGTGACGATTACGCGCAGCCCGTTGGCCAGCGTCTTCTCGACGCGAGGCGCGAGCTGGAACGGCTTCTCAGGCCCGACGGCCGGACGCTCCTGGGCGGAGGCGACGGCGGCCGCACACACGACGGCGAAGGTGGCACCCGCAATTTGCAATTTGCGTTTTGCAATCTGCAATTTCATTTGCCACCTCCCTCGGGGCGTCGATCGATGATCGTGCGATTGGCCGGCACGAGATACTTCTTTGCGGCCTGCTGCACGTCGCTCGTCGTGATCTTGTCGAGATCGCTGAGGATCGTGTTGATCCGGCTCGGATTGTCGTCGTAGAGCGCCAGCGCGGCGAGGAGATCGGCGCGGCCAAAGCCGCCCTGGCTCTCGAGATTCTCGAGAAACGACGAGCGGAAATTCACCTTCGCCTGCTTCAGCTCGTCCTCGGTGATGCCGTGTTCCTGAACCGCGCTGATCACCTTGTCGACGACCTTGAGCACGTCGGCGCTTTTGAGATCGGGACGGTAGTCGACGCGGAAGGTGTAGAGCATCGGGCCGTTGTAGTCGAAGTTGTTGCCGAGCAGGTTGAAGCCGCCTGAGACGTCGGAGGCGACCTGGTTTTCCTTGATCAGCGCCTGATACAGCTTGGCGCTCTCGTCGCTCACGAGCAGCGGATCGAGCAGCGACAGCGCGAAGAAGTCCTTGGTCATCCGCTCCGGCAGGTGATAGCCGAATGCGACCGCCGGCGTCCTCGCCAATTTGTCGCTCTCGGTGAAGCTCTTCTCCGCCGTCTGCGGCGGTTCGCTGATGTCCGGCCGCGGCGGCAGCGCCCGCGACGGAATGGCGCCGAAATGCTTTTCGGCCAGCTTCATCACTTCATCCGGCGTCGTATCGCCGGACACCACGAGCACGGCGTTGTTCGGCGCGTAGTACGTGTCGAAGAACTTCTTCACATCGTCGAGGTTCGCCGCCTCGAGCTCGGCGAGATCGCCGTAGAAGTTGTGGGCGTTGTACCAGTTGGTGTTCGCCTTCTGCGGCAGGCCGAGCCACTCGAAGGCGCCGTACGGCTGGTTGAGGACGTTGACGCGGACCTCTTCGCTGACCACATCCTGCTGGTTCTTGAGCGTCTCGGGCGTGATCTTCAGCGAGCGCATGCGGTCGGCCTCGAGCCACATCGCCAGCTCGAGCGCGTTCGACGGCATCAGCTCGAAGTAATTCGTGTGATCGAACCGGGTCGATCCGTTCAACGTGCCGCCGTTCTCGTTGACGATCTTCACGTGCTCGAACTTCGGCACGTGCTCGGACCCCTGGAACATCATGTGCTCGAACAGGTGCGCGAAGCCGGTGCGCCCTTTCGGCTCGATGCGGAAGCCGATGCGATACATCACCTCGACGACGACGACCGGCGCCGCGTGGTTTTCGCTGATCACGACGCGCAGGCCGTTGGGCAGCTTCTTGTAGACGACCGGCACCGAGAAGGTCTGCGCGGACACCGTCGGCACGGCCGCCGTCGAGAGGGCGAGACACAGTGCGAGCGTTGAAATACGCATGATTCGGGACTTTACCATAGCGTTCTTAGACGAACTCGAGGGTTGAACAGATCAGCGCGCAGCGTCGGAGCTCGTCCCAAAAGCGAACAATCGTATCGCTTGCGAACAACCGCCGATCTCGTGCTCGTCATTCGCAGGGCTGAAGCCCTGCGCCACAGGTGTTCGCAATCATCTGTGGCGCCACAGGTGTTAGCAACTCGCTCGTGGCGCACGGCTTCAGCTGTGCGAGAGCGTCACGCGAACGGCTTGATGCGGCGGCCGACGAACGTCGTCATCAGGCGGCGCCTCAGCTCGTTGGCGACTTTTCCCTGCGTGAGCGGCCTCGTCTTGAACTTCACGCGGATTGTCGCCGCGCCGTCCGCGAGCGATTCGATCCCGAGGATTTCGAGCGGCGCCAGGACGAGCTCACCCCAGAGAGCCTCGCGCGACATCGAGTCACCGACCTCGCGGATCGTCCCCATCACGCGATCGATGTTTTCACCGTATGCGACGCGCACGTCCACGACGGCAAAGGCGAACTGCTTGCTGAGATTCGCCAACGAGGTGATGGTTCCGTTCGGAAACACCTGGACCGCACCCTCGCCGTCGCGCACGACGATCGTCCGCAGGTTGATCTGCTCGACGGTGCCGCCCACGCCGTTGATCCGCGCCGCGTCGCCGATGCGCACCTGGTCTTCCAGGATGAGGAAAAAGCCCGAGATGACGTCGCGCACCAGGTTCTGCGCGCCGAACCCGACGGCCAACCCGGCGATGCCGGCACCGGTCAGGATGGGCACGACGTCGATCGTCAGCTCGCGGAGGAGCATGAGGATCGCGACGAAGCCGACCGAAACGCTCACCATGCTCGTCAGGATGCCGCTCAGCGTGGCCGCACGCCGCTGCCATTCGAGATCCGCGGTGCCGTGGCGTTTCGACAGCTTGTACTGAAACTGATCGATCACCAGGTTCGCCACGCGAATGACGATGAGCGCGCCGACGAAGATGATGACGATGTTGACGCCGTGCGTGAGCGCCCAGTGTCCGAGCATGCGCGGGTTCCACTGCGGCTCGTTGACGCCGAACCGTTCCAGGGCGAGCGAGATGCTCACGAGCCCAGCGACGCCGTACGCCAGCAGCGTCAGCGCACGCGTGAGCTGCCGCGCGCGCGCTTTCATCGCGGACCGCTGTTCCGGCGTGATGTCGAGCGCGCCGAGGGCGCGGTGGATCAGGACGCTCGCGATCCGGCCGACGACCGCAGCGATGATGAAGGCGAGAATCACCGCGCCTACGGTGGTGTAGCGAACGTCGGTCATCACAATCGGTGAATCTTCAGATAGTTCGCGTCGCGCCGGCTCAGATCGGCACTGATGCTGACGAACACGCATGCCGCGCCGGAGGACACGAGGCCACGTTCCACGAGCTGCGTGCCGATCCGGGCGCTCGCCTCGTCGAGATTCTCGCCGATCGGCATGCACAAGGGAACCACGCCCCAATACAGCATGAGCCGGCGTCCCGTGCCTTCGTTCTCCGTGGCGGCGATGATCGGCGCGCGCGGGCGCAGCGCCGACAGCGATCGCGCCGTCGTCCCGCCGCGGGTCACCGCGACGATGGCCTGCGAGGCGCTGTGATCGGCGAGCGTGACGGCAGCCTCGCAGAGGGCACGCGCGTGGTCGGCGTCTGACGAGGTTGAAACGACGTATGGAACGTCGTGCGGCGGCGCGGTCTCCGCGTCGCCGATGATGGCGTTGAGCGTCTTGACGGCGCGGACGGCGTGGGCGCCGGCGGCGGTCTCGCCCGCCAGCATGATGGCATCGACGCCGTCCTCCACCGCGTTCGCCGCGTCGTTCACCTCGGCGCGAGTCGGCCGCGATTCGACGGTCATCGATTCGAGGACCTGTGTCGCCACGATCACCGGCTTGCCGGCGAGACGCGCCCGGCGGGTGATTTCCTTCTGCGCTCTTGGAACGCGCTCGAGCGGCATCTCCAGGCCGAGATCGCCGCGCGCCACCATCACCGCGTTGCACGCGTTCAGGATCTCTTCGAGATGATCGAGTGCCAGCGGCCGCTCCAGCTTGGCGATGAGTGGAACGCTGCCCGCATGCGCTTCGTCGAGAATCCGCCGCGCCTCCAGCACGTCGGCCGCCGTCTGCACGAAGCTCAGCGCGACCATGTCGACGCCGAGCGAGATCCCGAACTTCAAGTCGTCGACGTCCTTGGGTGTGATGGCCGAGGTGGGCAGCGAAACGCCTGGCGCGTTGATCCCCTTGTGCTCGCCAATCTCTCCGCCTTCCACCACGGTCGCCTGAATCTCCGTTCCGGTCGTGGAATCGACGCGGAGCTCGACGTGGCCGTCCGCGAGCAGCAGACGATCGCCCGCACGAACGCTCTTCGCCAGCCCTTCGAACGTGGTGTACAAACGCCCCGGGCCGCCTTCTCCGTCGCCGGTGGTGATCGTGACGGTCCTGCCGGCGGCCAGCAAGATCGGCCAGCCCCCGGCCAGGCGGCCGGTGCGGATTTTCGGCCCGCCGAGATCCTGCAGGATCGCCACCTCGCAGCCGGCGCGTCTCGACGCCGCGCGCACGCGCGCGAACGTCGCGGCGTGAGACTCGTGCGTGCCGTGTGAGAAATTCAACCGGAAGATATCGGTGCCAGCCGCGATGAGCGCGTCGAGCGCCGAATCGGAGTCGCTGGCTGGACCGATGGTGGCGATGATCTTGGTGTGGCGCAACTCTTGTCCCTTGTCGTTCGGCGTTCAGCGTTCAGCGTTGAGCGTTCTTTGACTCTAGAATAGCGTCTATGGGCAAGATCGTGCCTGATGCCATCGAGCACTATCTCGCGAGACTCAACCGCGCGGGAAACCCGGTGCTGGACGAGATCGCCAGCGGCAACGAAACACGCGGCCTGCCGCTGGTGGACGCCGAAGTCGGCGCCTTGCTGCGTGTGCTGGCGACCGCGATCAGCGCTTCTCGCATCCTCGAAATCGGCACCGCGATCGGGTATTCCGGCATCTGGCTCGCCGGCGCACTCCCGGACGACGGCATGCTGGTGACGATGGAGCTCGACGAATCGCGGGCGAGGGAGGCGCGCGGCAACTTCGCGCGCGCGGGGCTGAGCGATCGCGTGAGCGTGGTCGTCGGCGACGCCCAGTTGAAAATCGCGAAGGTGTCGGGTCCGTTCGATCTCATCTTTCAGGACGGCGCAAAGAAGCTGTACGGGCCGCTTCTCGATCGCCTGGTCGCGCTGCTGCGTCCGGGCGGACTGCTGATTACGGACAACGTGTTGTGGGACGGCGAGGTCGTGCCGGGTTATCAAACGTCGCCGCGGCAGAATCCCGAAGACACGCAGGCGATCATCGAGTACAACCAACGCGTCGCCGCACACCCGAATCTGCTGACGAGCATCGTCCCGCTTCGCGACGGGGTGTCGATCTCGGTCAAAAGGTCCGGCTGAAGCCGGACACTACCGAAACATTGGTAGAAGCGACGGTAGTCTCCGACTTTAGCCGGACCAAGGGAATGTCCGACGTTAGACGAGTCCGGTAGTGTCCGGCGTTAGCCGGACCAAGAGGAACCCATGACGATCGAATCCTGGCTGCAAGCGGCCATCGCCGACGCGGAAAAGCGCGGCCTGCCCGATCTGAAACCGCTCCTCGAGGCGCTCGCGCGCTCTACGCAGGTGCTGCGCGCGGCTGACTTCAACGACGAGGCGAGCGGCAAGCGATGATGACCATCGAGGAATTCGGACGACGCCTTCGCGCGCGCGAGGTCACGTCGGTTGGCGTCACGGAAGAGTGCCTGGGCCGGATCGAAGCCGAGAACCCGAAACTGAACGCCTTCATCAAGGTCACCGCCGACGAGGCGCTGCGGCAGGCCCGCCAGGCGGATCAGGAACTGGCAGCAGGCACCGACCGCGGGCCGCTGCACGGTGTGCCGCTTTCGATCAAAGACATTCTCGACATGCGCGGCCTGCCGACGACGGCGGCTTCGCGCGTTCGCGAGGGGCATGTCGCCGAGCGCGATGCGCCCACGGTCGCGCATCTGCGTCAGGCCGGCGCGGTCTTCGTCGGCAAGACCAACCTCCACGAGTTCGCGTTCGGGACGACCAACGAGGATTCCGCGTTCGGCCCGGCCCGCAACCCTCACGATCCGACACGATCGCCCGGCGGTTCGAGCGGCGGATCGGCGGCCAGCGTCGCGGCCGGCATGGCACTCGCCACCGTCGGAACCGACACCGGCGGCTCCATTCGGATCCCCTCAGCCGCCTGCGGGATCGTCGGTCTGAAAGCGACATTCGGCGAGGTTTCAGTCGACGGCGTGGTGCCGCTCTCCCGCACGTTCGATCATGTGGGACCGCTGGCGCAGACTGTTACCGACGCCAGCCTCGTGTACCACGCGCTGCTGGGCGACGCCGGGACCAAGTCGCCGGTTCCGGCGCCGATTCACGGCCTGCGTCTCGCGGTGCCGCGACCGTATTTCTGCGACATGCTCGACGATGAGGTGCGCGCGCGATTCGAGGAAGCGCTGGAGCGGCTGCGAACCGCGGGGGTCCGCATCGACGACATCGAGATCAAGCACGCCAGGGAGATTGTGCCGGTCTACATGCACATCTCGATGGCGGACGCCGCCGCTTATCATGCAGCGACGCTGGAGACGATGCCCGAGCGCTATACGAAACCGGTGCGTTTGCGGCTGGAGATGGCGCGGTACGTTCTTGCCGAAGACTACGTCCGCGCGCTGGCGGGGCGAGAGCGCCTGACCAGAGAAGTAGACGCAGCGACGGCGCAACACGACGCCCTCATTCTTCCGTCGCTGCCAATCCCGGCGCCGACTATCGGCGCGAGCACGGTTCAGATCGGCTCGACAGCGGAGCCGGTGCGCAACCTCATGCTGAGACTGACGCAGCCGTTCAACGTAACAGGGCACCCCGCGATCGCGATGCCGTCAGGGCTCACCAGCGCCGGATTGCCCTGCTCCGTGCAGCTCGTCGGAAGGCGCATGCAGACCGACGCGCTGATTCGGGTCGCGCTGGCCTGCGAGCGCTTCGTCACGTTACATCGCGTTCAGGTGTAGGCAGGCCCACATGGCGACCGGTGTCGCGCTGCAATCGAGCGCGTGCGCCAGATCCGTCACGGTTCGGCGGGCGCCGCAAAGCGGCAGCACGGTCCGTGAGCCACGAGATACA
>DASSGK010000454.1:0-9491 GCA_035693505.1 Vicinamibacterales bacterium | reverse complement strand
CGCCTCGGCGCGCTGCCCAAACCAGATCGAGGAGTGGCTGCCAGCGGGTGGTGCCGGCGACGTGTGCACGTGGCATCGCTCCGAACAGGTCGTCTCGTGGCCGAGCGAGTACCGCGCGTGGGCAGCGGCCTTCGGACCTCGGCAACCGGGTGGCGCGGCACTCGCCGGATCAAGTGCAACCGAAAGTCTCCGCGTGCTGAATCCACCGGATGGCGCGACCTATTTGATCGATCCCACCTTGCGCCGCGAATTCCAGACGCTGCCGCTCCGCGCGGCCGCCGCTCAGCAGGCGACGATCGAGTGGCAGGTGGACGGCCGCCCTGTCGGCCGCGCCGCGGGCGACGCATCGGTCGCCTGGCCGCTGTCGGCGGGCCGGCATGTCGTATCGGCGCGCGATTCCGACGGCCGCCAGGCCGACGCGGCGATCGTCGTCAAGTGATCCCGCCTTGACGCCTTCGCGCGATGCCGATTAGCATCAGGAGTTTCCTACCGCCATGAAAATCCACGAGTATCAAGCGAAAGCGATTCTGGCGCGTCACGGCGTTCCCGTGCCTCGCGGTGAAGTGACATCCACTCCCGCGGAAGCCGCCGACATCGCCAAACGTCTCGGCGGCGCAGTCGTCGTCGTCAAAGCGCAGATTCACGCCGGCGGCCGCGGCAAAGGCGGCGGTGTCAAGCTCGCGAGAAACCCGGCGGATGCCGTCAAGCTCGCGCGCGACATGATCGGCATGAACCTCGTCACGCACCAGACCGGTCCCGAAGGCCGCCAGGTCAGCCGGGTGCTCATCGAAGAAGGCCTGCAGATGACGCGCGAGCTGTACCTGAGCATCGTGCTGGATCGCGCGGCCGGCAAGCCGGTGATCATGGCCAGCGCCGCCGGTGGGATGGACATCGAAGAAGTCGCCGAGAAGACCCCCGAAAAAATCGTTCGCGTGTACGTCGAGCCGGGAGTCGGCATCGTCCCGTTCGAGGCGCGTCAACTCGGGTTCGGCATCGGTCTCGACGGCGCGCAGGTCAACAAATTCGTCAAGGTCGTCTCATCGCTTTACGATGCGTACGTGGCGACCGATTCGTCGCTGCTCGAGATCAATCCGCTGGTGGTCACCGCGGCGGGCGATCTGCTCGCGCTCGACGCGAAGATGAACTTCGACGACAACGCGCTGTACCGGCACGCCGACATCAAGGCGTTGCGCGATCTCGGCGAAGAGGACCCGCTCGAGATCGAGGCGTCCAAGTTCAACCTGAATTACATCCACCTCGATGGCAACATCGGCTGCATGGTGAACGGCGCCGGCCTCGCGATGGCGACGATGGACATCATCAAGCTGGCTGGTGGGGAACCGGCAAACTTCCTCGATGTCGGCGGCGGCGCCAACGCGGAGCAGATCCGCAACGCGTTCAAGATCCTCATGTCGGACAAGAACGTGAAGGCGGTGCTCATCAACATCTTCGGCGGCATCCTGCGCTGCGACGTCCTGGCGCAGGGCGTGATCGCCGCGGTCAAGGAGCTCGGCGTCCCGGTGCCTATCGTCATCCGCATGGAAGGCACGAACGTCGAGGAAGGGAAACGCCTGCTGCGCGAAAGCGGGATGAAGCTCACGACCGCCGACAGCATGGATGAAGCGGCGGAAAAGGTCGTCGCCCTCGCCGGTTGATACCAGCTCTCGGGCTGATCGCGATATTTATGTCAATTCTCATCGATAAGCAGACACGCCTGATCGTCCAGGGCTTGACCGGCCGCGAAGGCACGTTCCACGCGAAGCAGGCCGCCGCGTATGGGACCACCGTCGTCGGCGGCGTCACGCCGGGCAAAGGCGGGACGACGCACGAGGGCTGGCCGATTTTCGATACCGTGCAGGATGCCGTCGCGGAGACGGGCGCGAACGCGTCGGTGATCTTCGTCCCGCCGCCGTTCGCGGCCGACGCCGTGATGGAAGCCGCCGACGGCGGCCTGGCGCTCGTGGTGTGCATCACCGAGGGCATCCCGACGCTCGATATGATGCGCGCGATGACGTTCCTCAAGGAGAGGCCGGCGACGCGTCTGGTCGGACCGAATTGCCCCGGGCTCATCTCGCCGGGCAAGGCGAAGGCCGGCATCATTCCCGGTAACATCTGCAAGGAAGGCCGCATCGGCATCGTGTCCAAGAGCGGCACGCTGACCTACGAAGCAATCCATCAGCTCACGCGCCTCGGGATGGGACAGAGCACCTGCATCGGCATCGGAGGCGATCCGCTGATCGGCACGTCACACATCGATGCGCTGAAGCTGTTTGGCGAGGATCCCGAGACCGACGCGGTGATCATGATCGGCGAGATCGGCGGCAACGCCGAGGAAGACGCCGCCGCGTGGATCAAGAAGGAGTTCAAGAAGCCGGTGGTCGGCTTCATCGCGGGACAGACCGCGCCTCCCGGACGCCGCATGGGTCATGCCGGCGCGATCATCGCGGGCGGAAAGGGCACCGCGGCCGAGAAGATGGCCGCTCTCACCGCCGCTGGCGTGAAGGTCGTCAAGAGCCCCGCCGACATGGGCCAGGCGATCAAAGACCTCCTCTAGCCGTCGCACGCGTGCGCATCCGCGTGCCCGCATGCGCCGGCCGCGAGTCCGCGGATCGTTTTCGGCCGCTCGCTCCTGTCAAAAGTTGTATCGCTGACTCGGCCGTACTCAGCCTGCGTGATATACTTTTCCGGTTCTCCCTCCTCGGCGAGGATCCGCCGGGAATTCCTATCTTCATACGCGTTAAGGACTTGCGAATGTCACCGACAGACCTTGCCGTCAAGGAACAGCAGGCGGCCCCGAACACGCAGCGTGTGGTCAACGACTTCAGCATCCAGATTGCCACGGTCAACGGATCGGGCAGCCAGACCGCGAACATGGTTCTCCTGCGGTCGGTTCTGCTCATGGGCGTCCCCGTCTCCGGCAAGAACATGTTCCCCTCGAACATCGCCGGGCTCCCGACGTGGTACACGATTCGCGCCAGCAAGCGCCACTACATCGCGCGCAAGAAGGAAGTCGATTTCCTCGTCGCGATGAATCCCGAAACGGCCAAAGAAGACGTCCTCACGCTCGAGCCTGGCAGCGCCGTCGTGTACGACGAGCCGCTGAAACTCAACACGCTCCGCAACGATCTCGTGTTCTATCCCGTGCCGTTCGACACGCTGGTCAAGCCGGTGTGCCCGGACGCCAAGCTGCGGCGCCTCGTGCGCAACATGATCTATCCGGGCATCCTCGCAAAGCTGCTCGGGATCGACCCGGTCCTGATGGAGAAAGCGCTCGCCAAGCAGCTGGGCAAGAAGGCCAAGGCGGTGGTGTTGAACGCGGGCGCGCTGAAGGCCGGCTTCGAGTACGCCGAGGCGACGTTCAAGAAGCAGGATCCGTACTTCATCGAGCCGATGAACGAGACGGCCGGCAAGATTCTCATCGAAGGCAACGCCGCGGCCGCCATCGGCTGCATGATGGCCGGCGTCACCGTCGTCGCCTGGTATCCGATTACGCCCTCGTCTTCACTCTGCGAGTCGCTGATCGGCTACCTGAAGAAATACCGGATCGACAAGGAAACGGGGAAGGCGACGTTCGCGGTCGTGCAGGCCGAGGACGAAATCGCGTCGCTCGGCATGGTCATCGGCGCCAGCTGGGCGGGAGCACGGTCGATGACCGCGACCGCCGGCCCTGGCATCTCGCTGATGGGCGAGTTCGCCGGCCTGGCGTACTACGCCGAAACGCCCGCCGTGATCTTCGACGTGCAGCGCGTCGGTCCGTCGACGGGTTTGCCGACGCGCACCGCGCAGGGCGATCTCATCCAGGCGGCCTTCCTCTCGCACGGCGACACCAAGCACATCATGTTGATCCCGTGCTCGGTGGAAGAGTCCTACACGATGGCGATGCAGGCGTTCGACCTTGCCGAGCAGTTCCAGACGCCCATCTTCGTGATGATGGACCTCGACCTCGGCATGAACAACTGGATGTCGGACGCGTTCACGTATCCGACCACGCCGATCAACCGCGGGAAGATGCTCACGGCCGAGAAACTCAAGGAGCTCGGATCGTGGGGCCGCTACCGCGACGTGGACGGCGACGGCATTCCGTATCGGACCATTCCGGGTGACGGCCTTCCGGCGTACTTCACCCGCGGGTCGGGCCACAACGACCGCGGCCAGTACAGCGAGCGTCCCGACGACTACGTCGAGAACATGGATCGTCTCGCGCGCAAGTTCGAGACGGCTCGCGAGCACGTGCCGGCGCCAGTAGTGCAGAACAACCCGAAGGCGAAGATCGGCCTCATTGGCTTCGGTACCTCGCACTTCGCCACGGAAGAGAGCCGCGATCAGCTGGTCGAGGAGTTCAAGGTCGAAACGTCCTACTTCCGGCTCCGCGCGTATCCCTTCAACAACCAGCTGGCCGCGTTCATCGACGCTCACGAACGCATTTACGTGATCGAGCAGAATCGCGACGCCCAGATGCGTCAGCTGATGAAGCTGGAGCTCACGCCCGAGCAGCAGACCAAGCTGCGCAGCGTGCTGCACTACAACGGCCTTCCGATCGACGCCCGCAGCATCACCGACGATGTGCTGGCGCAGGAAGGATTTGAAGTGGCCAAAAAGACTGCCGCCCGCGTGAGCGCGGGCACGGCGGGTGGGGAATAGATCAATGGCGACACCACTGAAAGTGAACCGGATCGGTCTCGAACCACAGATTTACAAGGGCGGGAAGACCACGCTCTGCGCGGGTTGCGGCCACAACGCCATCTCCGAGCGCATCATCGACGCGTTTTACGAGATGGGCGTCGATCCGTCGCAGGTCGTGAAGCTGTCGGGCATCGGCTGCTCGAGCAAGAGCCCGGCGTACTTCCTGGGCAGTTCGCACGGGTTCAACGCCGTCCACGGCCGTATGCCTTCCGTCGGGACCGGCGCCATGCTCGCGAACAAGAAGCTGATCGCCATCGGGATCAGCGGTGACGGCGACACGGGGGCCATCGGCATCGGCCAGTTCGTGCACCTGATGCGCCGCAACCTTCCGATCATCTACATCATCGAGGACAACGGCTGCTACGGCCTCACCAAGGGGCAGTTCTCGCCGACCGCCGACCTCGGCTCCAGGCTGAAGACGGGCGTCGTCAACGATCTGCCGCCGATTGATACCTGCGCGCTCGCGATCGAGCTCGGCGCGACGTTCGTCGGCCGTTCGTTCTCCGGCGACAAGAAGCAGCTGCTCTCGCTGCTCAAAGCGTCGTTGTCGCATCGCGGCACGGTGATGCTCGACGTCATCTCGCCGTGCGTCACCTTCAACGACCACGAGGGCTCGACCAAGAGCTACGCCTACGCGAAGGACCACGACGATCCAGTCGAGGACATCACGTTCGTTCCGTTCTTCGAGGATATCTCGGTGGACTACGCGCCCGGCTCGTCGCAGGAAGTGACGATGCACGACGGATCGAAGCTGCTGCTGAAGAAGCTCGAAGAAGACTATGACCCGACCGACCGGATCAACGCGATGAAGCGGCTGCACGAGACATCGCGGCGCGGCGAGTTCGCGACCGGCCTGATCTACATCGAGCCGGATCGCGACGACTTCCTCACGCAGCTCAACGTCGTGGACGAGCCGCTCGCCACGCTCCCGCTGAGCCGTACGCGACCGGGTCCGGAAGCCCTCGAAGAGATCATGGAGGGGCTTCGGTAGATTGCAGATTGCTTCAAGGCAAATTGCAAAAGTAATCTAGCGATCGTTTGGGCTGGCGTTCTTCCGATTGAATGAAGAGCGCCAGCGACTCCCGCCTCAGCCTTTCTAACTTCTAACTTCTAACTTCTAACTTCTAACTTCTAACTTCTACCTTCCCTTCCTCCAATCTGCCTTCCTGCAATCTGCAATTGGCAAATGGTCGCTAGCCCTGCGTCCGGTCGGCGTTGGCGCCTTCTTCATCTTCTGCGGTCGCGACCGGGTCGCTCGGAAGCCCAGCGTCGTCGATGCCGGTGCCGTTCGGATTCCCCTGTTGCTCGTCGGAAGGGCGATCGCCCTGGATGGCGCCTTTGTGAATGTCGGGGTCGTTCAACTGCTGCTTTCCGGTCGGCGTCATCGGCGGCTCCTTCGAAAGGCTGAGGTTTACGCTGCTATAATCGGCGGATATGACCGAGCGAACGTTGGCCATCATCAAACCGGATGCCGTCGAACGGCGTCTTGCGGGCAAGATCATTCAGCGCATCGAGGACGAGGGATTCCAGATTCGTGCCATGCGTCGTCGTCACCTGTCGAAGGCAGAGGCGGAGGGTTTCTACGCGGTGCACCGCGAACGGCCATTCTTTGGAAGCCTGACGACCTTCATGTCGTCCGGGCCGGCCATCGTCATGGTGCTCGAGGCGAACGACGCGATCAAGAAATGGCGGACGCTGATGGGCGCCACCGATCCGGCCAAGGCGGACGCCGGCACGATGCGCAAGGAGTTCGCGCAGTCGATCGAGCGGAACGCCACGCACGGATCCGACGCGCCGGAGACTGCGGCGTATGAAATCGGGTACTTCTTCGCGGGTGTCGAATTAATCTAACGAGGACACCCAGGCGACAGAGGACCCAGACTGATTGCTTTGTGGTTTCTGTTTACCTTTGTGCCCTTGGGTCTATCCCGTATGGGTAAGGTGCTGGTACTGGTGGGCCTCGGCATCACCGCCCTGGGTGTGCTGATCATGCTGGGCGTGCCGCTGGGACGGCTGCCCGGCGACTTCTACGTGCGGCGGGGGAGCGTGAGCTTCTATTTCCCGTTGGCGACGTCGATTATCCTGAGTATCCTGCTGACCCTGGCGCTCGCGTTTTTCCGCCGCTGACCTGACGCAAACCATCCATGTCTATCAAATCGGATCGCTGGATCACCCGAATGGCGCGCGAGCACAACATGATCGAGCCGTTCGTGGACGATCAGATCCGGCAGGGCGTCATCTCGTATGGCGTGTCGTCCTACGGCTACGACGTGCGCGTCGGCGACGAATTCAAGGTGTTTACCAACGTCTACAACACGGTGGTGGATCCGAAGAACTTCGATTCGAAGTCGTTCGTGGACATCAAGGCCGACGTCTGCATCATTCCGCCGAACTCGTTTGCGCTGGCCAGCACGGTCGAATACTTCCGCATCCCGCGCGACATCCTGACGGTCTGTCTCGGCAAGTCCACCTACGCGCGCTGCGGCATCATCGTCAACGTGACCCCGTTCGAGCCGGAGTGGGAAGGGCACGTGACGATCGAAATCTCGAACACCACGCCGCTGCCCGCCAAGATCTACGCGAACGAGGGGATCGCCCAGGTCCTCTTCTTCCAGAGCGACGAACCGTGTGCCAAGTCGTATAAGGACAAGAAAGGGAAGTACCAGGCCCAGCGCGGCGTGACGCTGCCAAGGCTGTGACCCTCGGAACCGCCTCATCCTTATAATCTTTTAAAGATTATCAATTTGACTTCTAGGCTGCCGGCGTATGTAATCGTCGTCTCCTATGAAGATTGCCTATCAAGGCGAGCCCGGCGCCTTTAGCGAGGCGGCCGCCCGGCGCGTGGACCCCGACGCGCCGCTGATCCCCTGCCGAAGCTTCGACGAGGTCTTCGACACCGTCCAGTCGGGTGCCGCGTCGTACGGCGTCCTGCCGATCGAGAATTCGATCGGCGGCAGCATCCACCGAAACTACGACTTGCTGCTCGAGCGCAGCCTGCCGATTGTGGGTGAGGTCGAGCTGCCGGTCGTGCACCACCTGCTGGCGCTGCCCGGCGCGACGCTGGACGGACTGCGGCGCGTCTACTCGCATCCGCAGGGGCTCGCGCAGTGCGAGCGCTTCCTGCGCACGCTCACGAACGTCGAGATCATCGCGACGTACGACACCGCGGGCAGCGCGAAGATGGTCGCCGACGCGAAGATGCTGGACGCTGGTGCCATCGCCTCCGCGCGGGCCGGCGACGTGTTCGGCCTCCAGTCGCTCGCCGCCTCCGTTCAGGATTTCGACGACAACATCACGCGCTTCCTGGTCGTCGGCGCGACGCCGCTGCCCAACCGGGCGCCGGACAAGACGTCGATCGTGTTTTCGCTTCCCAACGAGCCCGGCTCGCTCTTCAAGGCGCTGAGCGTGTTTGCGCTGCGCGGCATCTCGCTGACCAAGCTCGAATCTCGGCCGATTCCGGGCCGGCCCTGGGAGTATCTGTTCTACGTAGATCTGGCCGCCGCCAGAGACGAAGTGCATTGCACACGCGCCCTGGCGCACCTCGGCGAGTTCGCGCCGCTGCTTCGCACGCTCGGGACGTACGCCAGCTGGAAAACGCACGAGGGGCTGCAACCCGATCCGTTCGAGGTGGTGTCGTGAGCGAACACGGCAATCCGCTGACGACAGGTCCGAGCCGCGCGCCGGCTCGCGCGATGCTGAAGGCGGTCGGCTTCTCCGACGCCGATCTCAAGAAACCGCTGATCGGCGTCGCCAATACCTGGATCGAAATCGGTCCGTGCAACTACCACCTGCGCGACCTGGCCGTTCACGTGAAGGCCGGCATCCGCGCGGCCGGCGGCACGCCGATGGAGTTCAACACCGTCTCGATCTCCGACGGCATCACGATGGGCACCGAAGGCATGCGAGCGTCGCTCGTCAGCCGCGAAGTGATCGCCGACTCGATCGAGCTGGTGACGCGGGGCAACGGGTTCGACGGGCTGGTGGTCCTGGTCGGCTGCGACAAGACGATCCCCGGCGGCTTGATGGCGCTGGCGCGGCTCAACATCCCCGGCGTGCTGCTGTACGGAGGATCGATCGCGCCCGGGCGCTTCCACGACAAGTCGATCACCATCCAGGAAGTGTTCGAGGCGGTCGGCGCGCACGCGGCCGGGTCGATGACCGACGCGGATTTTTGTGCGATTGAAGATCAGGCCTGTCCGGGCGCCGGCGCCTGCGGCGGCCAGTTCACCGCCAACACGATGGCCATCGTCAGCGAGTTCCTGGGCATTGCGTCGCTCGGCAGCGGCAGCGTGCCGGCCACCGATCCGAAGAAGGCCGACGTCGCGCGCCTCGCCGGCGAGCGTGTCATGGGGCTGGTGCAGAAGGGCGTCCGCCCCCGAGACATCATGACTCGGACGGCGCTCGACAACGCGATTGCGTCGGTTGCGTCCACCGGAGGATCGACCAATGCGGTGCTCCATCTGATGGCGATCGCACGCGAAGCGGGGCTGGCGCTGGAGCTTGCGGACTTCGATCGCATCAGCGCGCGCACCCCCCTGTATGTGGACCTCAAGCCGTCGGGACGTTTCGTCGCAACCGAACTGCACAGTGCGGGCGGCAGTCCGCTGGTCGCCAAGCGGCTGATCGAGGCCAGGGCGATCGATGGTTCGGCGCCGACCATCACCGGGCGCACGCTCGGGAGCGAGGCGGCAGACGCCGTCGAGACATCGGGGCAGGAAGTGGTGCGTCCGCTGGGGCAGCCGCTGAAGCCCAGCGGCGGTCTGGTGATTCTGCGCGGCAGCCTGGCCCCCGATGGCTCCGTCATGAAA
>DASSGK010000453.1:0-21436 GCA_035693505.1 Vicinamibacterales bacterium | reverse complement strand
GACAGGATCTTCGGCTCACCCGACGTGATCAACACATCGTCCTCGATGCGCACACCGATGCCGTCGTAGCGTTGCAGCGCGGCGCGCATCGACGTCTGTTCGTCCGTGGAGAGTTTGGCGAAGATGGGGCTCGCCAGGATGTCGTCCTTCCGCACGTACACGCCCGGCTCGTTCGTGAACACCATGCCGGGCTCGTACGCGCGGACGCGATCGTACACGTCGTGCGTCTGCAGACCCAGCGGATGACCGGTTCCGTGAAACAGGTACAGCCCCGCCTGTTCCGGCGTGTCCTTCGTGACGAGACCGAGCTTCAGCAGCTCGCGCCCGACGACGGCGATCGCCTTGTCGTTGACCTCGAGATGCTTGTGGCCGGGCCGCATGAGCGCGAGCGATTCGTTCTGTGCAGCGAGCACGACCTCGTAGATCGCACGCTGCTCTGGTGAAAACGTGCCGTCGGCGGGATAGGTCCGCGTAACGTCGGCCGAATAGCCGTCCACCTCCGCGCCGATATCCGTCAGGAGTAAACCGTCGCGGACGATCGGATCGTTGTTCGTCTCGTAGTGCAGCGTCGTCGCGTTCTTTCCCGCCGCGACAATCGACGGAAATCCCCAGCAGCACGCGCCGAGGTTGCGAAAGGTGAACTCGATGGTCGCCTGCACTTCGTTCTCCCGCGATGCCGTCAGCACGCGCGTCATCGCCGCCTTCTGCGCCTCGGCGGTGATGTCGATCGCCCGCTGCACGAGCGAGAGCTCGGCGGGGCTCTTGATCTCCCGCATCGCGAGCAGCAGCGGCGATGCATCACGGAACCTGACTTCCGGATACTGTCGTCGCAGATCGTCGGCGAACCGTTGTTCGCGCGTGAGCGTGCCGGGCGTCCGGTCGTGCATGACGAGCCAGATTTCCGCGCGGCCCGCGCGCATCGACGCCAGGAAGGCCGGCATTCCTGGCGGCGCGAAGTAGCTGCTCTGCGACGGCGCGCCAAAGGACCTGCCCTGCAGCAGCGCGTCGACGAACTGATTGAACCGTCGCGGCGAGATCACCTCGCGAACGCCCGTCGCGGCCGTCACCCGCTCCGACGACAGGATGACGCCGGTCCAACGCTCGTTCGACGGATCGCGGTCGCGCGCGAAGATGGCCTCGCGCCGTTCCCGTTCGCCCGGCAGCATGACGAGCGTGGTATCGGGCTCGTTCATGCCGGTGAGGTACAGCAGATTGTCTTCCTGCCGGAACGGCCAATCGACATCGCCGGTCCTGCGTGCGGGCTCGCTCGAAAACGCGATGAACGCGGCGTCGGGCCCGATCGCCCTGGCCAGCGCCGCGCGCCGCTCCTGAAATTCCTCGGCCGTGATTGATGCGTGCTCCGCCGGCGCGTGCGCGGTCAGCAGCATCACTGCGCCGAGAACAGCTATAGGGAATCGCACGGGCGTCATGATAACCTTCTGAACGTGCGCCCATAGCTCAGCTGGATAGAGCGACAGCCTCCGGAGCTGTAGGCCGCAGGTTCGAATCCTGCTGGGCGCACCAGTCACTTCCACCACGTATTCCACCATTCCCTTCGAACGATCCTTCGAGCTCGCGATGATCCGGCCAGGCCACAACGGCTCGCCGCGGCCGCGCAACTTCACGGTCTCCGCGTTGGCGCTGGCTTTGTTGTCGACGGCCTGCGCAGGCGCGCTGCACGGCGGCACGGTCGGCCGATCGACCCCGCCGGCACGCGTGCCGGTCTATTCGTTCGGCGTGGTCGCGTGCGCAGCGAAAGTTGCGTTGCTCGACCCGTGTCCGCGGCCGATTACAGGCGCGCAGATCAGCGTCAACAGCACCAGCGGGTATGTCGTGAAGCGCACCGACGAGAAAGGATATGCGTTGTTCGGCTCAATCATGCCAGTCACTGACATCAAGGTGACCGCTGCGGGCTATGCCGACGGTGCCTTCGATGCGATTGAACCGCCGAAGATTCAGGGGAAGACCATCTCGCTCTTTTTGAGCCCAAGGACGCCGGAACCAGTGCGAGACGCGACGACGGTCGTCGGTCAGGTTCCACTCAATTTCAGCCTGGCGACCTTCTGAAGATCGACACCCCTGGACTTGCGCAGCTTTGCCCACAGGTCCCCGATCGCCTCGAATCGTGACGGCGTCGTCGCGATCGTGAAATCGCGCCGCTCGAAACCCTCGTCGACCTCCTGCCAGGTCACGGGAGTTGACACGCCCGCGTAGTCGCTCGCTCGAGCGCTGTAGGCGGTCGCCAGCGTCTTTCCGAGGATGTTCTGCAGGCAGTCGATGTACACGCGTTTCCCGCGCGCCTTCACGCTCCGCTCGGTGGTGGCCAGCTTCGGATGTTTCTGCTCGACGAGCGCGGCGACGATCTGACAGTAAATCATGCCGGCTTCGTACGGCGTGCCGGCGGGCAGCGGCACGTAGACGTGCAGGCCATCGGCGCCTGACGTCTTGGCGACGCCGATCGCGCCGAGCGCATCGAGCTCGTCCCGAATCCATCGCGCGACGTCGAGCACGCGCGCGAACGGCACGCCGTCCGCCGGATCGAGATCGAAAGCCGCGTAGTCGGCGAACTCGGGATGCATGACGCGCGAAAACCAGGGATCCTGCGAAATCGCCGCGAGCTGCGTCATGTAGAGCAGCGTCTTCAGGCTGCCGCCGATGATCTGCGGCCGCTCCTCGACGACGCCGACGACTTGCGTGCGGATGCCGGAAGGCACCTCGGGTGCGCGATGCTGATAGAACGGCTGCGCGGCCACGCCGTTCGGGAATCGTTTCATGACGAGCGGCCGATCCGCCACCGCGGGCAGGACGAACGGCGCGACGCGCGCGTAGTAGCGCATGAGATCGCCCTTGGTCAGTTTCTGTTGCGGCCAGAAGGGCTTGTGCAGGTTGGTCACCTTCAGGCTGTCACCGTCGGGCAACGTCAGCAATCCATCTTTTCGCGCAGATTCGAGTGCCGACAGCTGTTCCAGGAGCGATCCGGTTCCAGGTTCAGGGTTCAGCGTGCGTGGTTCGTTCCTGGTTCTGGCGGCGGCGGTGATCCTGCGCGACTGCGCGCCTGGTGCGACGCCAGAACGCGGAACCTTGAACGCAGAACCAGAACCCCGAACCCGTCCGCCTTTCTCGCGTGTCACGTCCGCCGCTTTCTTGTCATCGCGAAGTCCCAGATAGACGGGGTGGCGAAGCTTCCCGTCGGCCGTCCACTCGGTGAACTTGATCTGCGCGACGAGCTCGGGCCGCACCCAGTGCGGATGCTCGTTCGTCTTGGGCTTGATCGTGAACGGGGACGTCGCCGACTCCAGCGGTTTCAACAGCTTCCAGACACGAGCCAGCTCCTTGCCGTTGAAGCCCGTGCCGGTGTGACCGGTGTACACCAGGTCGGCGCCGTTGTACACGCCGAGCAGCAGCGCGCCGAAGTACGAGCGCGAATGACGCGGGTCGGTCCATCCGCCGATGACGAACTCCTGCTCGTGAACGAGCTTGATCTTGCGCCAGTCCGGCGATCGTTTGCCCGGGCGGTACAGAGACGCCGCATGCTTGGCGATCAGACCCTCCCAGCCTTGCTCGATCGCTTGCTTGTAGAGCGCGCGTCCATCGCCGCGGACCTGATCGCTGATCCGCAGCACCGGCGTGTTCGTCCTGGAGAAAACCCGCTCGAGAGCGGCGCGCCGCTCGTGGAGTGGACGGTCCAGATAATCCGTGGCGCCGTCTTTCAGGATATCGAAGGCGATCAACGCCGTGCGGGCGTCTGGTGGGACTTCGCCCTCGGTCAGGTGAATGCGCCCTTGCAGCTGCTGGAATCCCGCCGGGTTTCCCTTGGCGTCCAGTGCGACGATCTCGCCGTCGAGGACCAGCGGCGCTTTGCGCCGGCGCGCCCACTTCTCGAGCGCGGCCGTGATCTCCGGGAACTGCCGCGTCTTCTCATTGCCCAGCCGTGACCACAGACGCGCGCCCGTTCCTGGAGCGATTTCGACAATCGCGCGGATCCCGTCGTACTTCGGTTCGTACACCAGCCCGGGATCGTCGAGCGGTGCGTCGGCTAGCGACGCGAGCATTGGTGCGATCATGCGGCTCTCAGCTTACTGCCAGCGGCTCGTCTGGGCAGCCGGAGGCCGCCAATCGGCGGCGAATCACGCCACGCGCTTGCGCTTCCGGACGGCGGTCTTCTTCGCCGTGCGGGCCTTGGCGCCGCGCGGTTTCGCGCCCGCCTGATCGAGGCTTCGCCGCAGCCGCTCCATCAGGTCCACCACTTCGCCCTTTCGCGGCGTCTCAGCCTGTTCGAGGGTGACCTTCTTGCCCTTGACCTTGCCCTTGATGATCCGCATCAGGTTGTCGACGTACTCGTCGGTGTACTTCTCGGGATCCCAGTCGGCGGCGAGGCTGTTGACGAGCGCTTTCGCCATGTCGAGCTCCGGCTTGCGGATCCCGCTGCTGGCGGGAAAGCCGAGCGGCTTGGGGTCGGCCAGCTCGTCGGCGAAGCGCATCACCGAAAGCACGATCGCCTCGTCGATCGCTTCGACCGCCGCGAGATGCTGCGCGTCGCGCAGGATGAACTTCGCGATCCCGATGCGATCCGACTCGCGGATCGCCTCACGAAGCAGCGCGTACGCCCGCTCGCCCCCTTTGGACGGCACCAGGTAATACGGCGTCTCGAAGAACCGATCGTCGATCGAGTCGGCCTTCACGAAGTCGATGATGTCGATCGTGCGCGTCTTCTCGACCGCCGCCGCCTTGAAATCGTCCTTCGTCAGGACGACGAAGTGTCCCTTGGCATATTCGTAGCCCTTGACCAGATCTTCCCAGGCCACGGCGTGACCATCGCGGATGCAGACACGCTCGTACTTCACGGGCGACTTGTCGGCGGCGTGGAGCATGCGGAACCGTGGCCGGTGGTCGCGGACCGCCGTGTGCAGTTCGACGGGAATGTTCACGAGCCCGAACGAGATCGATCCCTTCCACAGCGATCTAGGCATGACTCCATGTCCCGGGTTCTGCGTTCACTTCTTCGCCTTCAGCTCCCGCTCGGCCTCGAGCCAGTCGTCGAAATGCTGGCCGTGCTTTCCACCGCGTTCCAGGTAGCGCTCGTACGCGCGCCGGCGGATGTCGTCCAGGGTGGGTTCGATGACCGGCCCGGCGATCGATTCGGGCGGCGGGGCACCGATGGATGCGGGCGCAGCAGCCTCCGTTTTTCGGGCGCGCTTTGCCTTTGGCCGGGGCGATTCGGCCGGGTCGAGAGCTTTCGGTTGCGAGGTGGGTCGTTTTGCCATGACGATCTTCTCCGCTTTCAAAAATACTACTAATCCGTCCGGATGAGTGTGTGAAGGCCGACGAGCGGCACTCGAACCCAGTCCGGCCGGTTGTGCAGCTCGTACGCGAGCTCGCGAAGCGCCTTCTCGAGTGTGAACACGGAGAGGAGCGCGCGGCATGTCGCACGGCTGCGGGGCAGCAGCGACGTGTCGCTGGTGCCTCCGAAATAACCTTTCAAGAACGCGTCGACCGTCCAATGCTGCCACGTCCGGGCCCACGGTTCGAGCGCGGCGTAGTCCGACGGCGTCTGTAACGCGAATGCAAACAGTGCGGCATAGGCCGCGTAGCCATACGATCGGATCATGCCGGCGACGTCCTTCAGCGGCGACTGTTTGGCGCGCCGTTCGTCGATCGACTCGGCCGGATCGCCCTCGAAGTCCAGCATCACGAAATCTTCTTCCCTTCGCAGCACCTGCCCGAGATGGTAGTCGCCGTGGATCCTGATCAACTGGCCGCCATCGTCGATCGTTCGCATCGCATCGAAGCGCGCGAGCATCCTGGAACGGCCGGCGAGCACGTCCTCCGCGAGGCCCCGCGACACCTCGTCGAGTGATGGCAATCTTCCGGCGAGCAGGTCAAGCGTCGCTTCTCCACGCGCACGGAACCGATTCGCGACAGCGCCAAGGTGCGCAGGGTCGAATGGCTCCGGCGCAAACGCGGATCCCGGCGGTCCTGTGAGCGCTACGTGCAGTTCGGCCGTGCGTTTTCCAAGCGTCGTCGCGTTCGACAGATACCACTGCTGGATGGCGGCGAAGAACGGCGGCGGCGTGTCGCCGGTGTCCTGCAGTTCCAACCCTTCGTGACCCTCCTGCCAGTCGCTGCGCTTGACCCGCGCCGCCACCCGCTCGTAGTACCGCCGCAGCTCCTCGATCGCGAAGTTCCATCCCGAGCCCTGATGGTTCACGTGCGCCTGCAGGATCGCCAGCGTGCCCGGTTCGAGCTCAGGGTGCAGGTATTCGAGCGCTCCGGCGAGTTGAGGCGTGCGGGCGAAGCCGCGTTCGGTGAGGTAACGGCCGATTTCAAGCTCCGGGCTCGGTGACGGTTCGATCCGGCGGATCAGCTTCAGGACCGCACGGTCGGCGAGTATCGCGATCGTGTTGCTGTGATCGCCTTGACCGCGGGTCCATCGCGCGTGCTCGAGCGGCGGCAGGGCGACAGCCGTGCGTGTGCCGCGCAGGCTTCCGTGTTTCGTGGACGCTTCACGCTTGCCCGTTACCAGCTCCACCAGCCGGTCACACGTGCCGTCGTCGATGAGGCCGTCGACAATCGCACCTTTGCGTGCGCCTGTGATCCTCGCCAGCACGGCGCCCGGCGTCTGCTTCAATGCATCGCTGGCGGCGTCTCCATCGATCAGCGCGAGCGGCAGCAGGCAGCTCTCGCTGCCGCCGTCGGCGTATTCGATCGCCACGATGGCGAGGAACGACGGTGTCGCCGACGCGCGAAGCATGGCCCAGTCCGCGAAGCGCGCCAGCCGGATCTCTCGAGCGGCCGGAACCATCCAGCGTTGACGACGGAGGAAGGGCAGGAGCGCCTGACGCTCGAGGACGCCGCGTGTGCCGCCGTCGAGCACGTTGTTCCACTCGACGCCCATGAGCAGCACGGGCAGCGTCTCCACGATCGCGGCGTTGGGATCGACCGGCGGCGTCGCGCGCGGCGTCACCTGCATCGACTCCTGACGCAGCGTGAACCAGTAGACGGCGTAGGGGCCGAGCGTCAGAAAGTATGGCTGATCGCCGACGCGGGGAAACTCCGTCAGTCCGCTCATCTCCACCGGCAGCAGGCCCGTGAACTCCGAGAGGTCGAGCGCCGCCGGCTGCACGGCGCGCGAGAGATTCACCACGATCAGGATGGTTTCGCGCGCGTCCCGGCGGAGGAAGGCCAGGATCTTCCGGTTGGGAACGGATACGAATTCGAGCGAGCCGCGGCCGAACACCGGATGCTGCCGCCTGAGCGACACGACCCGCTTCATCCAGTTCAGCAGCGAGAACGGATGACGCTCCTGCGCCTCGACGTTGATCGCCTGATAGCCGTAGACGGGATCCTGGACCGGCGGCGCAAACAGCCGGGCGGGATCGGCGCGCGAGAAGCCGCCGTTGCGGTCGCCGCTCCACTGCATCGGCGTCCGCACGCCGTTGCGATCGCCGAGATAGATGTTGTCGCCCATGCCGATCTCATCGCCGTAGTAGATGACCGGCGTGCCAGGCAGGGAGAACAGCAGTGCGGTGAGCAGTTCGACGCGCCTGCGGCTGTTCTCGACGAGCGGCGCCAGGCGGCGCCGGATCCCGCCGTTGATCCGCATCTGCGGATCGTTGGCGTACGCGAGGTACATGTAGTCGCGTTCCTCGTCGGTAATCATCTCGACGGTCAGCTCGTCGTGATTGCGCAGGAAGAGCGCCCACTGCGACGTTGGCGGGATGTCCGGGGTCTGGTTGAGGATCTCCGTGATGGCGTGACGATCTTCCTGCCGCAGCGCCATGAACATGCGCGGCATGAGCGGAAAGTGAAACGCCATGTGGCATTCGTCGCCGTCGCCGAAATACGGGCGCACGTCGGACGGCCACTGATTCGCCTCCGCCAGCAGCATGCGGTTCGGATACGCGTCGACTTCGCGGCGCATCCGCTTCAACACCGCGTGCGTTTCGGCCAGGTTCTCGTTGCTCGTTCCCTCGCGCACGCACAGGTACGCCACCGCATCGAGGCGCATCGCGTCGACGCCCCGATCGAGCCAGAACCGGAGGATGTCGATCACCGCCGCCACGACCGCCGGGTTGTTGTGATTGAGGTCGGGCTGGTGCGAGAAGAAGCGATGCCAGTAGTACTGGCCGGCGACCGGATCCCACGTCCAGTTCGACTTCTCGGTGTCCGAGAAGATGATGCGCGTCTCCGCGAACATCTTGTCGGTGTCGCTCCAGATGTAGAAATCGCGCTCCGGGGAGCCTCGCGGCGCGCGCCGCGCCCGCTCGAACCAGGGATGCTGATCGGAGGTGTGGTTGACGACGAGCTCGATCAGGACCTTGATGTCGCGCGAGTGGGCCGCGGCGACGAAGGCCTCGAAGTCCTCGAGCGTTCCATAACTGGGGTGGACGTTCCGATAGTCGGCGACGTCGTACCCATCGTCCTTCAGCGGAGAAGGGAAGAAGGGCAGGAGCCACAGGCACGTGATGCCGAGCCCCTGGAGGTAGTCCAGCTTCTGCGTAAGTCCCTTGAAGTCGCCGATACCGTCGTTGTTGCTGTCGAAGAACGACTTGACGTGCGCTTCATAGATGACCGCATCTTTGTACCAGAGCGGATCATTCATGCGTACCGACTGGCCTAATCATCTTCCGTGCCACGACAAGGCTCAGCTTATAATCCGCGCATGCTCACATTACTGGCGCTCATGCTCGGTCTTGCGGCGGGCGATCAACAGGCGGCGTCGGGGACGTTCATCAGCGCGGATGAGATAGCCGCGACGCTGAAGCAGTCGATCGCCAACAACGTCGTCGATCAGCCGATCAAGCTGGCCGAGATTCCCGGCGGTCACAAGGCTTCTGTGGCGTTATTGCGCCGCACGAAAGCAGAAACGTCCGCGCTGATTCACGACTATGTGACGGAGATTTATCAGATCGTGGAAGGCTCCGGGACGCTGGTGACCGGCGGTTCTCTCGAAGACGCGAAAGAGAACGACCTCACGCGCCTGAACGCCGGCATGAGTCATACGGGCGTGCACCGCGGCGGCGAGAGCCGGAAGGTAAAGGCCAAAGACGTGATCATCGTGCCCGCGGGAATGGCACACCGCTTCAGCGAACTCGACGGCCCGATCACGTACCTTGTGTATCGTTTCGAGCCGAAGCGATAGCGTCCTGTAGCGCGATCTGTCAGCGCCGCAGGCGCACGTGGTCAGACGAGGTCAGAAGGTTGCGTAACGATCGTTGAACCAGGGCTCCGCGGAATTCGAATAGCCGCGCACTTCCCAGAAACCCTTCTTGTCGTCCGCAAGGAATTCGATCTTGCGGATCCATTTCGCGCCTTTCCAGGCGTACAGCTTCGGCGTGATCATCCGGCACGGCCCGCCGTGCTCGCGCGGCAGCGGCTTGCCCTCCCACGTATGCACGAGCAGCACGTCCGCGTCGAGCGCACGGGCGAGCGGCACGTTGACGGTATAAGGCACGTACGAGCCCGGCATGAAATCGTAGCCAGTGCAGAGTACGAATTTCGCGTCGGGCTTCGGCACCGCCCGCTCGGCGATCGTCGAGAACGCGACGCCGCGCCAGTGGTTGTCGAACCGGCTCCAGGTCGTCACGCAGTGGAAATCGCTGACATCGTCGACCTGCGGCATCGACTGGAACTCGTCCCAGTTCAGCGTGTAGGGATTCTCGACGAGTCCGGTCACCTCGAGCTTCCACTTCGCGAGTGACACCTCTGGCTGCTCGCCGAGATCCAGGACCGGCCAGTTCTTCACTACGTGCTGACCCACCGGCAGTTGCGGCATGCCGTGCCGGTTCCGGGGACCGGTCCCCTCCGGTGTGCGTCCCGCAAACGCCACGTCCACGGCGCTCTTGTCGAGTGCAATCTGACGCTGGATGTACTTCTGCCGCCGTTCGACGAGATCGTCTGTGCTCACGATCCCATTCTATCCAAACAGCATTACAGAATTTACGAAAGGCAAATTGCAGAAGCGAAAGAGGAAGAGGAGCGCCGTCGCTTACGCGACCGTTTGCGACAGATGCGGAGCGCGGCGATTCTTGGCCGGCGCATTGTCGTACAGATCGTTTGGCAGAAAGTCGGAAACGGCACCGTTGACGAGACTCTGGCCCCGGCGGGCCGCCTTGTCGCGATACATGAAATGGTCCGCGTCGGCGAGCAGCTCTTCGTAGGTCGTGCCGTCGTGCGGAAAGACCGCGGCGCCGGCGCTGACGCCGAGCCGGATCTTCGCGCCGCCACGGACCTCCAGCTCGATCTCGGCGATGCGATCCTGCAGTTCGCGGCGCTTCAGGTCGGCGCCTTCGCGCGTGCAGTCGGTCAGTACCACGATGAACTCGTCGCCGGCATACCGGACGCAGAGGTCGTAGGGCCGCAGCGCCCCCTGCAGCGCCTGGGCCACCTCGCGAAGCGACTGGTCACCCACGTTATGCCCGTAGGTGTCGTTGATGGTCTTGAAGTCGTCGATGTCCATCACGATGATCGCGACTTCGCTCTTGAGGCGTTCGGCGCGCGCCAGCTCGCGCGACAGGTGCACGAACATCGAGCGTCGATTGGGCAGACCCGTCAGCGGATCGGTCAGCGAATCTTCCTGCGTCTGCTCGAAGACGATTGAGTTGTGGATGACGGCGCCGGCCTGCTCGGCGATCCGTTCGAGAAGGCGCCGGTGATCCTCGGTGTAGTGGTTCGACTCCACGTGAAACAGCGACAGGCAGCCGATGAACGTGTCGTTGTACACCAGCGGGCAGACGAGGGCCGATTTGAGCGCGACGTCCCCGCTGATTCCGGCCGCGTCGAAGGTCACGCGCGGATTGCCGTTGATCAGCGTCCGGCGGTTGCGGGCGACCCAGCCGCAGAGCCCGTGGCCCATCTTCAGCGTCGCATTCAGTAACTTCGGCGCGTCGACGCCTGCCGCGAAGCGGCACGTCAGCAAATCGGAGTCCTGCTGGTAGAGGAACAGCGCGCAGCCCGACCACGACACGATCTTCGACAGCTTGGAGGAGATCAGCGCCATCGTGTCCGACACGCCGAGGCTGGTGCCCATCGACTGCGCGATTTCGTACAGCGCGTAGATCTCCCGGTGCGCCAGCGCGATGTTCTCGAAGGCGTTGCCGGTGGGCGCCGCCACCAGGCCGGCCGCGGTCGAACCGGACGCAGCCGGCGCGGTTTCGGAGGGCGCGCTCTCGTGTTCGCCGGGAGCGAGCTCCGAGATCATCTTCGGCAGCAGCTCGATGAACATCGGCACGAGCTTCGGATCGAGGGCGCGGCCCGCTTCGTGTTTCAGGAGCCCGATGGCGCTCTCGTTGCTCAGCGCCTTGTGATACGGCCGCTCTGTCGTGACCGCGTCGTAGTAGTCGACGATGGTCAGGATCCGTGCGCCGAGCGGAATGTCGTTCCCGGACAGTCCCTGCGGATAGCCTTTGCCGTCCCAGCGCTCGTGGTGGCTCAGGATCAGCGGCGCGACGGGGTACGGGAAGGGGACGGCCGCGATGATCTCTGCTCCGACCTGCGGGTGGATCCGAATCTTCTGGAACTCTTCCTGCGTCAACGGTCCCGGCTTCGACAGGATGTGCTCCGGAACCGCGAGCTTGCCGATGTCGTGCAGCAGCGCCGCGGTCTTGATCCCCTGGATTTCGGGCTCCGACAGGCGCAGCTCGCGGGCGAGGCCCGTCGCATAGAGCTGCACGCGGCGGATGTGCATCTGCGTCGTCTGATCCTTGGCGTCAATCGCGCGGGCGAGCGCCTCGATCGTGGCCAGATGGAGGTCCGACGTCTGGTGCACGTGCCGCTGCTCGTCGTCGATCCGCCCCATGTAGACCTTGTAGGTCCGGTAGGTCAGGTAAAGCGGTGCGAACGTGAGCGGCGCCACCCAGTAGCCGGCGCGGGTGACGAACCACGCGGCGACGGCGGCGCTCAAGGCGCCGACGAAATAGCTCGGCGCGCTCCACAGGAAGTTGTTGTTCCAGGTGCTGAAGATCGGCGCGCGCGTGGACAGCGCGATCGCCGTCGCGATGAGACCGGTGTTCAACAGGAAGTAGGTCGTCGCGGCACCGACCAGCGGACGCGCGAGCGCCGCAAAACCCATGAACGATTCCGTGCCGCCGAGCAGATGGAACACGAGCCCCGAGGCCTGCACGGTGATGACGAGCGAAGCCACCGAGAACAGCGTCCGGTGAAACGGATTGGTCTCCTTGCTCTTCAGGTGACACTGGCTGAACGCGCTGCCGGCCGCGACGAGCATCGTTTCGTGCGGCCCGAGCAGCAGCAGCGTCGCGAAATCGACGGCGTACGACACCGACATCGTCGAGCCGCTCGTCGACAGCGGAAGTTGAACCTTGAGCGCCGCCGTCAAGGACGAGAGCGCGAACAGCGCGATGAAGACCTCGGGCTGCCGGAACGTCGCCATCGGCAGGCACACGGCCAGCAGGCTGAGGCCGATCACGATGACGGCGCCGACGTAGAGGCGCCCTGCCCAAGGTAACTCGCGCATCAGTGCACTCTCGGCGCGATCGAGACCCAGTGATCGCCCCAGTCTTCCTTGAGCAGCGACCACAGGACCTGGTCGACGTATTCGCCGGCACGGCGGGCGGAGCGGCGAAGCACGCCTTCCTGCACCGCACCGAGCTTGCGCAGGGCGCCGTTGGCGCGCCCGTTCTGCAACAGCACCCGTGCCTCGAGACGATGGGTGCCGAGCGTTCCGAATGCGAACGAACCCGCCAGTCGCGCCGTCTCCAGAAACGTGCCGCTGCCGCGCCACGACGGCGCAATCGTGCACTCCCACTCGGCGGCTTCGAACGAGGGATCGAGCTGTCGCACTTGTACGAGGCCGACCATCATTCGCGCGTTGGCGGCCGTCACCGCGTAGGTGACGGCGATCCCGCTCTCGCGCTCACGGACAAATCGTTCAATCAGCTCCTGGACGCTGACCTCTGAAAGAGGTTCGTCGAGACCGAATCGGGTCGCGTCGACCAGAGAGAGGATGTCCAGAATCGACAACAGGTCCTGCGGCACCGGCTCGCGGAGCGTGACGACACGTCCGATGAGCGTGGGCAACTCGCTGCGCCACGCCGGGACGTTGATGACTGACGGTTCGCCGGACATGTTCTTAAGGGCAGATCCCTGGCACTGCCTGTGCGACTTCAAGCAACAGGGGCGCCAATCAGCTGAGCAGGATAAATGCAATAAAATCAATAGTTTGATGACTCTATCGTCATTTAACAGGGGCTTTATCGTGTCCTGATATATGACAGTAAAGGCATCTAAACGCCACTTAAGTCGTAACTAGGCGATTGTACAACAGCCACTTACCTCGACTTGCACGGTTTCGTGACAGGGTGTGTTGAGGTGAAGCACAGCAATTCGCCTCGATCGATCAAAATCGAAATTGGGCGTATAACTGTGTGCAAGTGCGGGATCACATCAGACAACCTGTCGGAGGCGAGACGGTCGCTGGCCGCAAGAGCGACGATGCTGATCGGAGAACCTCGCGTTCGAGTGCGGCCTTGAAGGAAGCATCCGCGGCGCGGAGCGCGCGCGTGATCCAGGCGGCTCGTGCCTTGAGCGCGCCGGCGGCTGCTCCCGCGTCTCAACACGAATCGGATTCGTCGGCCGCTCCGGCGCCTTCGACGCCGCTCGAAGCTGCTGGCGATCTGCGCGATTCCGCGGCGGCGCCGGCGTCGACGAAGCCGCGCACGGGCCGGCCGCGGAGGCGGCTGCTCAATCTGTTTCCCGAGTCGGCGCTCCAGCCGGAGCCGGCGGCCTCATCCAGCGGTCCGCAGCTCGTGTTCCTGCCGCGCGTCGCTTCGACGCAGGCCGATCCGGCGGCGACACTCGACGCGAATCTGCTTCGCACCCCGCCGTCGCTAGACGAAGTGCCGACGATCGCAGCGATCGCATCGCTGCCTCCGAGTCGCCGCGTGTCGACCGAACAGGTGAAGGACGAATTGATCGCGGCGATTCGCGCCGGCCGCGGGCCGTTGGTTCTGACCGCGCCGGCCGCCACGAACACAGCGAGCCTGTGTGGTGCGGTGATTCAGGAACTCGATCGCAGGACCGTGACAGCGCTCATTCGCGGGGCGCAATCGTTCGACGAATTGTTGAAGATGGTGCTGGTGGACCTCGGCGTGATGACGAGGGGTTCAGCGGCGCATGCGGACGTTCCGCGTGAGCGCCTGACCGGCGCGCTGCATTCGTTTCTCCGATCGCTGGCGTCGCTCAACGTCCGTGCCGTCGTGTTTGTCGACGAAGCCGACCGCGTTCCGGCCGCTGTCCTTGCCGATCTCCAGGCGACGAACGCCGCGGCTGAGCGCGGCATTCTGCAACTTGTGTTGGTTGGACGTCCGGAGCTGATCGATCTTCTCGAACAGCCGGTGTGTCACGACCTCGCTGCAAGCATCGCGCAGCGAATAGAGCTCGAGCCCGTCGACGCGCGCGAAGGGCACAATCACGTCGAGACGCCAATGCCAATCGCGTCGACGATTGTCGATACTCCAACAATCGCCGACGTTGCGCCGATCGAATCGACTACCGAGGATCTCGAAGACGAGGCACCCCGCCGTTCGACGTTCGCAAGGCTCGTCGTTGTTGCCGCCGTTGCGTCGCTCGCGCTCGCCGGCGCGGGAGCCCTGCTCTGGGTTGTCTCGACCCCCTGAAGCAAACGCCTTTCTCCAACGACTGAGCGCCTTCGCTAGCGGCTCGCGCGCGGCTCGTAAGGATCCGACTGTGCGTCCGGGTGCCCGGGTGCCGGATCGCCACGGCGCCCCGGATGAGGCTCGCTCGCACCGTCCGGCAGACGCGGTCCCAGGCTGACCTTTCCCTTCCGAATTTCCTTGAGCAGGTATGGCACGAGCAGCGCCGCTGCAAGTGCGATCGCGACCACAATCCCAATCTCAACAGATGACATCGAACACCTCTACTGAATCACGCAGCAACGCGCATGCCTCATCGCTTCTGGCAAGTGGCTTGAAGGCAGTACCGGTGAGGGCATCACCATGCGGACATTGCGCACCATCGTGCTGAGCTTGATCGTCATCGTTATCGCGTTCGTTGCGTACAGCTATCTGAGCGGTGCCACGTCGTTGCGCGTGCCGCGTCTGAATCCTCCCGCCGTCGGGACGACGGGAACGGGCAGCGTAGAGACCGCGAGAGAACGAGGCGCCGAAGTCGGCGAGAAGGTCGCCATCGCCGCGGCAAAGATGAAAGAGACCGCGGGCGAAGCTGCGCTGACGTCGAAAATCAAAGCGAAGATGGTGCTCGACGACAACATCAAGGCCCGCGCGATTGACGTCACGACCAATGATTCGTCCGTGACGCTGAGCGGGACGGTTCGATCCGTCGACGAGCACGATCGTGCGATGCGGCTTGCCCGTGAGACGGCCGGCGTCACTGAAGTCGTCGACCACCTGCGCATCGAAGTAAGATGATCGCAACGTGGCGACTTTCACACGCTCGATTCCGCTTATTGCGGCCTGCGCCCTGGTTGTGGCGTGCGGCGGTGTAGATAAACAGAAGTTCGACGCCCTCGTCAAAGCGGGGAAGGTCCTCCAGAACGATGTCGAGTCGACACATGGTCAGGTCGGCCCGGAGTTCCGTGACCACCTGAAACAGTTCGACACCGAGGTTTCAACGCTTCAGGACAAGGCGATCGGCCGGCGCGAAGTGGATGCGGTGAAGGCCTACACGGAAGCCGCGGAAGCGTACCGGTACTTTCTCCGGTTCCATGTGCTCGATCTGGACAAGGACAGTCTGCAGGTTCAGGTGAAGGGACCAGATGTGGCGGTCGCTGATCGCTACAAGCTGCCCGTCGATAATCGCAGCGGATCAAAGTGGGTCAACCGTGCGCAGGCCGTGACCATTCTGCTGCAGGCGGCAGAACAGCATCTGACCGACGGAAATCGCCTCGTCAACGGTCAGTAATCACCCCAGTTCGACCGGTAAACCGCTAATCAGCCGGCGCTACCGGCCGATAAGAGCCATATGAAGGTTTCCCGGATCCTCGTGTCACTTCTCATTCCGGCCTCGATGATGATCGTGTCGGGCTGCAGCAATCCGTTCAGCGATCTATTTGGCAGTCCGACAACGCCTTCCTCCACCACTTCGACCACCGACACGTTCAACGGCACCCTCGCACCGAACGGCTCGCTCGTCTTCACCTTTTCCGTGACGACAGCGGGCAGCGTCGCGATTACCCTGACCGCCGTATCGCCAGCGACGACAGCCTCGCTGGGGCTGGGCGTCGGGCCGTCCAGCAACGGAAACTGCACGATCGCGAATTCCACGTCGGGAGCGATTGCCGCCGGAAGCCCACAGCTGTCCGCGATGGAGAACCCTGGTAGCTATTGTGTGAAGGTCTCCGACGCCGGCAGCCTGACGGCTACGTCGACCGTGACCGTGACGGTCGCGCACCCCTGATCGCTCGACTGTTGTGTCGTCAACGCCCTCATCAGGGCATTTCGGGTGCAGAGTTTCACATTTCTTTGACGTGCTGTGACACCAGCTGGGTTGGGCAGTCGCTCCACGATCCTTGGCTGGATCATCGCGTTCAAGGCCGCGAAGGCCAGCGCGCTCGCGGCTCTCGGCATCGCGCTCCTGACGACTCGCAGATCCGATCCTGTTGATCTGATCATCCGGGTCGCTCTGGCCGTCCACCTTCCGCTCACTTCTCGCCTGCTCGACCGGCTGATCGCGGCCGTGTCAAATCTCACCGTCGCCAAGCAAACGATTCTGGCCATCACCGCGTTCGGTTACGCGATCCTCATGGGCACCGAAGGGGTCGCCCTGTACCTGCGGAAGCCGTGGGCACGCTGGTTCACGATCATCGCCACGAGTTCGCTCGTCCCCGTCGAGGTCTACGAGATCGTCCGCAAGCCGGATCTGCTTCGGGTTGTGGTGCTCGTCACCAACGTCGCCATCGTCGTGTACCTGTGGCGACGTCGGGAGGTCTTCGAGGGCGGCTGATCGAACGCGACAACCTTGATCTCTCGCGGAGTTATGTCGCAATCCACGCCACAGTCTGCACTGGCATCGATTCTATGGAGTCTGCGGCCAGTTCTAGGTCGCCCGCACTTCATTCGCACTCGACGGATCAGCGCGTCGAAAAGCAGGTCGCTCAAGAGCAGAGGAGGAAGAACGCCTTGCAGGAAGACGACTTAGGGATTGGGGTGGATGACGGGACTCGAACCCGCAACCTCCGGTGCCACAGACCGGCGCTCTAACCATTGAGCTACACCCACCACGTCTGGTGAGCTCTTCAGTGTAGCACTAGGCCTGTTCTTCTTCCACGGGTTCTGCGGGCGGATCCTGGTCCGTGCAATCGACGATGTTTCCGTTCGAGAGTCTAGCCTGCACCAGGTGAATATGGTCGGCTCGCTCGCTCTTGGCTTCGTACATCAGCTTGTCGGCGCGCTGAATGAGATCCGCCGCCAGGCGGCGCGCGATGAAACGGCGGTCGGCGACGCGGCCCAGCCAGAGGCAGACCACGCCGACGTCGACCCTGACCGGCTGCACGGAGAGGCGCCGGTCCTCGATGGTCCAGTCGAAGCGCTCCACGGCTTCGCGGAACCGCTCGCCGATCGCGTGCGCCTGGTGACATTCCGCGAGGTCCGGCGTGAGGAAGCAGAACTCGTCCCCGCCGAAGCGCGCATGGAGATCTTGTGAACGCGGGCCCGCCCGTTCCTGTGCCAGCAGGTCGTCCGAGCGGACCTGCTCGCGAAGCAGCGCTGCGACACGCTCGATGATGCGATCGCCCACCGCGTGTCCGAGCGCGTCGTTGTACCACTTGAATCCCGTGATGTCGACGAGGCCAACCGCGCACCAGCGGCCGCGTTGCTCGAGCGCGAGGAACGACTCGAGCTGCTCGGTGAAGCGCCCGAAGTTCATCAGCTTCGTTTTCGGATCGCGGTGAGACTTGTCGGTGAGGTCGGCCACCAGCGCTTCGAAATAGCGGGAGATGCTGCTGACGGTGGCATCCTTGGCCGACAGCTCGGTCTGGACATGCGCCATCTTGTCGGCGAAGGCGGCCGACAGTGCCTGAATCGCTTCCTGCTTCGATTCCTGCCAGAGTCGCTCGTGCCGCGTGAAGACCGTGTCGATAGCCGACAGCAGCGAGTACTCGAGCTCCGGCGTCAGCGACAGCTGCTCCCGGACCCAGTGCTGCAGCTCGTTGCGCGTCTGCGGCTGCACGCCTAAGGTCGTCAGTTTGTCGGAACGCATGTCATGGGCTCGTCAGGAGCTCCTGAGCAGTGGTGAAGGCCCCTTACTATCAAACGGCGTACCGGAGAGGCATGAAGGATGGGCCGTAATTTCAGCCAGCTTCAAATGGTACCTTGCGCGCGACTCGACATTCGCCGTGTAAGTTCCACTTTTATGACGGAAACGAGGGTAAAAAGCCACGCGGGTCACGCGTGGCTCCGGCTGTGCTAGTGACCGATTTTGTCGCCGATATCCTTGATGGCCTCACCGACCTTGCGACGGCCTTTGCCCACCGCTTCTTCGACCTGGCCGGCGCCCTGTTGAGCCTCGCCTTCCTCGCGAAGATTCTCGTCGTCGTTCATCTTGCCGACTGATTCCTTCACCTTGCCCTTGACCTGGTCGACCTTACCCTGCACTTCGTCCTTGTTCCACATGGGATCCTCCAATTTGTTGCAGTGAAAGAGAGTGCAGGAGTTGTGCCTGAGGCGGTGGTCGCACCTGGCGAGAAGGCGTGCTCATCCGTACCCCACGCTCGGCGGTTTCGTTCAAGCGGTGAGACGAACTACTGGCAGACGGTTCGGAGCATTCTGACGAGCCGATCGGTTTCCACCGTCAGCGTCTTCCACGCGGCGTCGGGCGCGACGAACTCGCCCGTCCGGCCCATCTCTTCGAGCGCGCGCGCGGCGCTGACGACGCCATCGGCGTCGAAGTTCGCGGCGGCGCCCTTGAGCCCATGAGCGGCGCGTCGCAACGCTTCGCCGTCCTGCGCGCCGAGCGCTTCCTGTATGCGCGCCAGATGACGCGGCACATCGTCGACGAACAGGCGGCTGATCTCGGCGAGCAGCTCGCGGTCGCCGCCAACGCGCGCGAGCACTTCCGTCGGGATCGAGATCAACTCGCCCCCGGCACTGCCCGACGGCGCCCCGTCGGCCATCTGCTCGACGAGCGCGCACAACTGGCGGGGATCGAGCGGCTTCGTGAGGTACTCGTCCATGCCCGCTTCGAGGCAGCGTTCCCGGTCGCCTTTCATCGCGTGTGCGGTCATGGCGATGATCGGCAGCCGCCGCGCGCTGCGTTCGGTCTCGAGCGCGCGAATCGCGGCGGTCGCTTCGAATCCGCCCATCTCCGGCATCTGCACGTCCATCAGCACGACGTCGAACGGCTGCTTGTCCAGCGCGTCGATCGCCTCGCGTCCGTTGGCCGCGATGGTCACCTTGTGTCCGCGGCGTTCGAGCAGGCTCGCCGCCAGGCGCTGGTTGACCGCGTTGTCTTCGGCCAGCAGGATGTGCAGACGCCGTGCGGGCACGTCGGTCGGCAGCATCGAAGTGGGAAGCGCGGCGCGCTGGCCCGGCTCACGCGAGAGCACGCGGCCGATCGCGCTCAGGAGCTCGCGCTGGTCCACCGGTTTCGTCAGGTGCGTCGAGATGCCGACCTCGCGGCACTTGGTGCTCTCGTCGTACTGACCCGACGAGCTGAGCATCATGATCGTGGCGCCGCCGATGTTCGGTGTGGTGCCGATGCGCCGCGCGACTTCGAATCCATCCATTTCCGGCATGTTCGCGTCGAGCAGGACGAGCGCGAACGGCTCACCCCGCTCGCTGGCCTGAACCAGCGCGCGCAGCGCCGCGGCGCCGCTGTCGACGACGGTCGGCCGCATCCTCCAGCGGATCAGGAGATCCTGGAGCACCCGCCGGTTCACGCTGTTGTCGTCGACCACCAGTACCTGCAGATCCGTGAGGTTGACGGCCGGTGGCTCCGGCCGCGCATCGGTGACGCCGAGGTTCACGGTGAAGTGGAACGTGCTGCCCTCGAGCGGCGCGCTCTCGAGCCAGATTCGCCCGCCCATCAGCTCGACGAGCGTCGAGGAAATGGTGAGTCCCAGCCCTGTGCCCCCGAACCGGCGCGTGGTCGATCCGTCCGCCTGCTTGAACGGCTCGAAGATCGCCTGCTGCTTGTCGTCGGGGATGCCCATGCCGCTGTCGCTGACGAAGTAGTGCAGGACCATGTGGTCCTTCGTCACGGCCTTCTTCTCGACCTGGACGAGAATCTGACCGCGCTCGGTGAACTTGATGGCATTGCCGACCAGGTTCACGAGCACCTGCCGCAGTCGTCCCGGATCGCCGACGGCGACGTTCGGGACGTCCGGCAGCACGTGACAGACCAGCTCGAGCTCTTTCTGCTCCGCCCGTAGCGCGAGCGGCTTCAGCAGCTCGGCGAGGTGATCGCGGATCGAGAAGGGAATCTGCTCCAGTTCGAGCTTGCGCATCTCGATCTTCGAGAAGTCGAGGATGTCGTTGAGGATGCTCAGGAGCGCATCCGCGGAGCTCTTCACCATCGTCAGGTATTCGCGCTGTTCGAACGTGAGGCTGGTGTCGAGCGCGAGCTCGGTCATGCCGATGATGCCGTTGAGCGGCGTGCGGATCTCGTGGCTCATGTTGGCCAGGAATTCGCTCTTGGCCTGGTTGGCTTCCTCGGCGACGCGCGTGGCGGCGGCGAGCTCCTTCGTGCGTTCACGGACCTTGCGATCGAGATCCTCGGTGAGCGCACGAAGCTCGGTGTTGAGCCGCTCCCGCTGGATGAGCGCCTGTTCGAGCTGGCGGTACGAATCGGCCAGTCGCGAGCGCATGCCGTTGACGTCGCCCAGCAGTGCGACGATCTCGGCCGGCGGATCCTGCGTGAGGGTCGCTTCGGCGTGGCTGCCGTGCGCGGAGATGTTCCGCACCACGTCGACGACTTCTTCGAGCGGCCGCGTCACGCGTCGCGAGAAGGCGCCCGCGCCAAGGACGGCGCCCCCAAAAGCCAGGAGCATCAGTCCGAGCGCGAACGCGTAGTAACCGACCGACTGCAGGCGGATGTAGACGAGCGGCTGCTCGATGTACACCTGCCATCCGGTTGGCGACATCGTGGCCGACGCCGCCAGCCGTGCCGATTCGTTGGCGTTTTCAATCTTCCGCAAATACTGGTAAGGCGTGCCGGACACGCGCGGCCGCATGAGGACGAGATCGTCCTGCGCCAGGCTCTGCAGCGCGGTGAACGTGGTCTTGCCGCTCGTGAAGATCACGCGCGATCGCTGATCGACCATCGTAATCTGCGCGTTCGGCAGCGACCGGAACCCGTCCACGAACTGCTCGAATCGCGAAAGGTCCAGCGATCCGCCGGCGACGCCGGCAACCTTTCCCGCTTCGTCAAAGTACGGGACGGCGATGGTGACGATCGGGACGTACGACAACCGTCCCATGATCACTTCCGACACCGCGAGCTG
>DASSGK010000452.1:0-4709 GCA_035693505.1 Vicinamibacterales bacterium | reverse complement strand
GTCTCATGGCAGCCCGCGGCGGAAACGTCGGTTGCCGCCGCATGCCGTCAGAACTGGTAGAGCAGCCGGAAGAAGCCGGTTTGGCCCTTGTACGGTCGGTTGCCGTACCCGGTGTTGATCTCGCCGAGAATGTCGATGCGCGGCGTCCCCGGCTGGCCGGGGAGATCGAAGGTGGAGTAGTCGCTGACGTCAAACTTCTCGTACCAGTAGCCGAGTCCCACGCCGACTTTCGTGGTGAAGAAATATTTCAGGTCGACGGCGGCGCGCTGCCACTTGTTGGTGACGTTTGGCAACGGGAGGAAGCAGGACGTCACTCCCGCCGCACACGGCTTGGTGTCGCCGGGTGTCAGTGCGACGTTGTTCGTCAGCTCGAAGACGCGCGGTCCGCCGTGGACGAACGCATTGTCCGAGTCGCTGTAGTCGTAGGTGAACTTGATCAACGTGCTCGCCAGCAGCTTGTTCAGATCCAGATACAGATCGAAACTGTTCACCTTCTCGTCGTTGTTCAAATTCCACACCCGGTTCGGGTCCGTCCAGCTACCGTAGTCGGTGCCTGGGGGGTTGGCGTTGGCCGAGTTCTGCAGCGAGCTGAACTTCTCGTAGCCGTAGTTCGCGCCGAAAGCGACCGTCTTGCCCGGCAGGAAGTTGATCCCGGCGTTATAGGAGGTGTTGGTGTTGTTGAGCAGCCCGAAGTCGTGTCCGGGGCCGTTGTAGACGTCCTTGGCCGCCGCCGCCGACAGGGTGACGTCGAACACCTCGACCGGCGTCAGCACGAACAGCACCATGCCCTTGTTGCGATCGCGATCCGCCTCGTCGTAGAAGCGAAGGCCCGGTTGGGCGCCGCCGTCTTCGAGCGACGACTCGGAGAAACCGGACCCGATGCGGTTGGCATGGTCGTAGGTGACGCGCAGCATCACGTACTGATTGCCGACCGTGTCGAGAGACGCGCGCAGCGTGTGGTCGGTCGAATTGCTGAACGACCGGCCGGTCCGGTTGAAGTCGTCGTAGATGTACCCGAGCTTCAGGTTGGTGTGGGGCAGCACGTTGAAAGTGCCGGTCACATCGAACGTATTCTCGCGGATGTTGAACTGCTCCGTGATCCCACCTGTGTTCTCCGGCGCCGCGTCGAAGCGCACGTAGTAGGTCGCGTCGAACGCCGGCGTCAGGTTCTGATGGTCGTTGAAGCGATAGCGCATGGACAGGCCGAAGAAGTTGTTCGGCCGCGAGGTAAAGTTGACCATCGCGTTCACGCCGTGCACGTCGGCTTCGGCCGTGGCGCGCGGCAGGGCCGCCAGGCCCGGGTAGGTCTTGTAGACCGTCGGGTTGGCGATCGCCGGGTTGATGGTGTACGGCAGCAGCGCGTCGTTCTGGCTCATCGCCGTGAACGACACCGTCCCGTTGACGGTGGTGTGCGCCGGCATCTTGTAGAGGCCGGTCGTGCTCACCGTGTTCAGCGTATTGCTCGGCGGCACGGCCATCTGTCCGCGGGCCGGACCGTTGCCGTTGCTGTAGCCGCTCGGATCGAACGGCGTGGTGTCGGTGGCCCGCAGCGGGTTGTCCCAGATGATCTGCTTGATGTCGTTGTTGAACCAGGACGCATCCCACCCGACGCGGATCATCCCGCGCTGGTTCGCGTACTCGAGGCCGGCGGTCACGTCGTTGGTCCGGTTGTCGATCGGGACCGGCAGCTCGTTCGCGTTGTTGAAGCTGAACGACGCGCCGAACGGCTGATTACCGCTCCGCTTGGTGCTGGTCACGGAGAAGTTCAGCCCCACCGTCGGTGTCACGTCGTACGAAAACACGCCGCCGGTGATGTCGCGCCGCGACTGGAGGTCGAATGGCGCAGCCAGGCCACGGTAGATCGACGGCTTCGAGAAGTCGGTGACGTTCTGCGGCACGCCGACGACCCCGGGAACCTTGTTCTGCACGGCGGTTCGCGCCGCGACGTCCAGCGAGAAGACGCCCGTCGCGGTCTCTACCCACGGGGTTGACGTGAGATAGCTGTAGTTCAACGGGACGGCGTCGAAGAATCCGCTGACCTTCGTGCGACCGCCGTTGTAGTTCCCGATGTAACGCTGATCGCGGTAGCCGACGTTGTCGGCCTTGAAGTCGAACAGGTACTGATCCGTCCGCTTGCCGACTCCAATCAACGACGTCGCGCCGTCACGCAGGTCACGATATCGCTCGTACCGCGCGGCGTCGCCGTCGGTCGACGTGGGCCTCGCACCGACGTCGACGCTGCCCGTCCACTCGCCGGTCGTGCCGGCTTCCGTGCTAGTGATGACCGGGGGAGTCGGTACCCACGGTATCACCTGCGCCGCCGCCCCGGTTGCGGAGGCAAGCAAAAGCGCCGCGGTCGCTGACATCATCCTGATACGCATCGCGTCTCCTCTACCGCAAGAACGCCTTGCCAGACGGGTGATTCGAGCCGTGAATCTGCGCGTGACAGACGACGCAGCCGCGGTTCGAGAGCTTGTTCCCGTTGGTTGACGTGCCGAGGATGAACCCGTCATACACCGTTGGCGGATGGCGCGACGTGACGTGACAGCGCTGGCAGAGGAACGGCACTTTCGCGACGAGCATGCGCTCGTTGTTCGATCCGTGGGGATCGTGACAGGTGACGCACGCGTTGGCGACCGGCGCGTGCTCCCAGAGATACGGTCCGCGCTTCTCCGCGTGGCACGTCGCGCAGGCTTCGTCGACAGTGGTGCCGTTCTTCAACAGCTTGACGTTCGTGGACCCGTGCGGGTTGTGGCAGGACGAGCACTGCATTTTCCCTTCACGCACCGGCATGTGATTGAAGCGATTCAGCTTGTTCACGATGTTGCGGTGGCAGGTAGCGCACAGCTCGGGCTCGGTCTTCGCCTTGAGTTGTTTGGGACCCACCGGCGCGTGCACGCTGTGGCACGTCAGGCAGCTCACGCTGCGCTGATCGTGCTGACTTCCCGACCAGAGCGCGTGCTTTGAGCGATCGTGGCAAGTCGCGCACGTCTCGCTCGCGCGCTGAGGCGACAGCGTCTTGAGGTTGACGATCTTCGTCTTGTCGCCGCCGCTCTCGGCATGAGCCTTCCCGGGCCCGTGACAGCTCTCGCAGCCATGCGTCGACACTGGCGAACGCGGATTCGACACGAGCGCGTGCGCCGTGCCCTTGTAGGCCTTGTCGTCATGACACGTGAGACATGTGTCCTGTCCGACGTAGTCCGCGGCCTGGGCTGCCGGGGCCGCCTGGGGACGAGCGGGGGCAGTCGCCGGGGTAGCCGCGCTGCGTTCGACCGGCGCGGGCGCAGGCGCGGGGCCGGCAGCGATGAGCGCGATTCCAGCGGCCCACAACACCATCAACGCGACAGCCAACTGCGATGGCCCAGGCCGGTGGCGAAGTCTCAACATGTCTGAAGCTCCCGATGAAGTGCCGGAGATCCGGCAGCTGGATCCCCGGTGTTTCGTCAGCAGAGCAAGGCTCGGGCCGCAATGCGACTGCGTGGGCTCGCGGTCCTGGCTGTTCTCGGGCCCGCTGCAGATATGTGGTCTCGCGGTGAGACCGAGCACCGCACACGCGATGTGAAAAATTCCCCATGGTGGGAGAAATCCCGCACCGCCGGGAGCTCAGGGTCTGCCCCGAACGATCGTTCCGGGGCAAGGGGTCTGGACACGTCGACTGTGCGATCGATTACCATTACCGCCGACTGTCGGCCGGAGCCACTGAGATCGGTGGTTGCATCACGAAGGCCGAACGTCGGAGGACGAATGTTCAAAATCATCAGCGGAGTGTTGGTATGCGTCGGGCTGGCGGCAACGGCCTTGGCGCAAGATGCGAAGGTCGCGCAAGGCGAGAAGCTGTTCGTGGATCAGAAATGCACGTTGTGCCACTCGGTCGGGGACAAGGGCAACAAGAAAGGGGCGCTCGACGGCGTCGCCACGAAACTCAAAGCGGACGAGATCCGCGAATGGATTGTCGACGCCAAGGGGATGACGGCGAAAACAAAGCCGACGCGAAAGCCTGACATGAAGGCCTATACGCTGCCGAAGGATGACGTCGACGCGCTCGTCGCGTATCTCTCGACGCTGAAGAAGTAACGCCCGGCAGCCGCAGGCCTGATGGCGCGCGACGTTCGTCTCATCCGAAGTCCCTTGTCCGTGACCGGGATGGTGCTGACCACGATCAGCGCCGTGCTCTTCCTGGTCGTCTTCCTCGCCGATCTCTTCGGCCTGCACTCGAACCCGTACATCGGCCTCGTCTTCTTCGTTATCTTGCCCGGCGCATTCGTGCTGGGCCTGCTGCTGATCCCGCTCGGTGCCTGGCTTGAACGCCGGCGTCGCCGGGCGGGCAAGGCTCCGTCGGAAGTCTCGTGGCCGCAGATCGATCTGAACAAGCCCGATCACCGCCGTACCGCGGTCGCGATCTTCGCCCTGACGCTCGCGAACGTGGTGATCGTGTCGCTCGGCGCCTATCGCGGCGTCGAGTACATGGACTCGGTGCAGTTCTGCAGCCTGGCCTGTCACGGGGTGATGAAGCCGGAAGGCACCGCGCATCAGAACGGTCCGCACGCCCGGGTCGCGTGCGTGGCCTGTCACGTCGGGTCCGGCGCGACATCGTTTGCCAGGGCCAAGCTGTCGGGCACGCGTCAACTCATCGCGCTGGCGCTCGGAACCTACCCGCGGCCGATCTCGACGCCCGTCAGGAACATGGTGCCGGCGCGCGACACCTGCGA
>DASSGK010000451.1:0-6204 GCA_035693505.1 Vicinamibacterales bacterium | reverse complement strand
GCTGGCCTGGTTGCCCAGCCTGAGATTGGTCTCGCTGACCGTGTCGAGGAAGGTCTTCGCGCTGGCGGACGGCGTCTCAGAGGAGGCGGGCGTCCGCGCGCAGCCGAACCACAGCGCGCACACGCCCGCGATGGCGAGCAGCTCCTTCATCCGGCCAGTTTAGCGCGGCCGGATGTTCACGTTGGCGTGAAAGAAATTGTCCGGGTCGTACTTCGTCTTGAGCTCCTGCAGCCGCGCGTAGTTTGGCCCGTATGCGGCCGCGGCGGCCGCGTCCTCGTCGGTCGCGAGGTAGTTCACGTAGCGCGTCTGCGCCAGGTACGGCTGGAGCGCGGCGTACGTGTTGCGGCACCACGCGATGTGCGTGTCGTTCTGCGAAGGATCGGTCCACTGTGAGATCAACACCACGTTGAAGCCCGAAAGACGCATCGCGCACGCCGTGTCGGTGACGCCGACGCGGCTCGCTTTCCCGTGGAAGTGCTCGACGACGATCTGGCTCATGGGTGATGGGCAGGCCGCGAAGCTCTCGAGGAGCGCCGCGATCGCCGCGTCGCTCAAGTCGGTCAGGAACGACGCCTTCCAGTAGTTGAGCGCGCCTCTCGGGAAGGAGGGATCGAGGAGCGTGTTCTGGACGGTGTAGGGGATCGGCCCGATCATATTCATCACGGGCGAGCCGAACGCCTTGATCGGCGCCAGGCTTTTTTCGCCGTCCGCCAGCGAACCACAATGCACCGGGATGATGCCGGCCAGCTTCGATCCGTCGGGTCCGGTCAGCAATCCTGCCGCCAGCATCAACTCGTCGGGCGCGGAGGCACAGCTCTCGCGGAAGAACTGCAGCATCTCGCGTCCCTGTTGCAGCGGATGCGCCGCAAGGCCGCCCGTGACGATCGGCCCCACCGGATGCAGATCGAATTCAAGCGAGGCGGCGATGCCGAAGTTGCCTCCACCGCCGCGAATCGCCCAGAAGAGATCCGCATTCTCGCTCGCGCTCGCACGGCACACACTGCCGTCGGCCATGACCATCTCGGCGGACCGGAGATTGTCGAGGGCGAGTCCGTACTTCGGCATGAGCCAGCCGATGCCGCCACCCAGCGTCAGGCCGGCGATGCCCGTGCTCGCCACGACGCCGCCGGTGGTGGCGAGACCGTGGACCTGCGTCTCGCGATTCAATTCCTTCCACAGGACGCCCCCCTGCGCGCGCACGGTGCGCGCTGACGCATCGACATGAATGCCTTTCATCGGCGACAGGTCGATCATCAAGCCCTCGTCTACCGCCGCTTTGCCGGCGACGTTGTGACCGCCGCCGCGGACGGCGACTTCGAGGCCCAGCGTCCGGGCCAGCTTCACGGAGTCGGCGACGTCCGCCGTTCCGCGGCAGCACGCGATGAGCGCGGGACGCTTGTCCACCAATCCGTTGTGGACGCGCCGCGCCTCGTCGAAGCCGGCGTCTGACGGTTGAAGGAATCGTCCGGTGAAGGTCGGAGTCAGTTGCTCGAGCGAGGTCGTCAGAGCCATTTCGCCTCCCGTGAGAAGACGCCGATTTTATGATGCGGTGTACCATCGCGGCAAGCATGCGGATCGGCATCGACCTTGGCGGCACGAAGATCGAAGGAATCGCCATTGCAGACGACGGGCACGAACAAACTCGTCGTCGAATTCCCTCGCCGCGCGGCGACTACCAGCAGACGCTCTCCGCGGTCTGCGGCCTGGTGACTGATATCGAACGCGACGTCGCGGCCAGATGCAGCGTCGGCATCGGAATTCCTGGAACAGTTTCACCGGCGACCGGCCTGATCAAGAACTCCAACTCGACGTGGCTGAATGGCCGGATGCTGTCCGATGATCTCTCACGCCTGCTCGATCGGCCGATCCGGTTCGCGAACGACGCCAATTGCTTCGCATTGTCGGAGGCCACTGACGGCGCCGCTGCGGGCGCGCACATCGTCTTCGGCGTGATCGTCGGGACCGGGACCGGCGGAGGGGTTGTGATCGATCGCCAGGTGCTCGTCGGCGCCAACGCGATCGGCGGCGAATGGGGACACAATCCGCTGCCGGCTGCGAGCGGCGTCGAATCGCCCGGTCCGGCGTGCTACTGCGGGCGGAGCGGCTGCATCGAGACCTTCCTCTCGGGGCCGGGGCTCGAACGCGACTACCGCGCCAGCGGGGGCGAGAAACTCACTGCGCAGGAGATTGCGGCACGTGCTGCCGCAGGCGACTCGTTGGCGGACGCCGCGCTGAGCCGTTACGAGGATCGGATGGCGCGAGCGCTCGCCAGCATCGTCAACGTCATCGATCCGGACGTCATCGTGCTTGGCGGAGGAGTCTCCAACATCGAGCGGCTCTACGAGCGCGTGCCCTCGCTCTGGCTGCCGCACATCTTCTCCGATCGCATCGTCACGCGCCTCGTCCGCGCCAGGCACGGCGATTCGAGCGGTGTCAGGGGTGCGGCGTGGCTGTGGAACGATCAGATGAAACCGCAAAAACCGCGAAGAGCGCGGAGACGGTAGGTCAGAACAGAGATCAGTGTTCTGCGGTCTTTGTGTGCTCGGCGGTTCCTTCTTATCGCGTCGATGGCCTGACGATCAGATGAAACCGCAGAGACCGCGAAGGGCGCGGAGACGGCTAGGCCATAACAAAAGCAATTCTGCGGTCTTTGCGTGCTCCGCGGTTTCTTCTTAGCGTGTCAGCGTCCAGACCAGCGTCAACGCGACGGCGGCGCCGGCGGCCTGGAGCCACAGTTCCGCCTTTTCCTGCAGGAACAGCAGGCCCACGGTCATGAACGCGGCGGCCGCGAGGAGAAAGCGCCAGTACAGCTCTTCGTTCGCGACCTCGAGGCCTCGCGATCCGGCGCGCTTGCGCGCGGCGTCGATGATGCGATTCGCGATCTCCCGGTCGCCTTCGCGATCGAGCTCCATGTATTCGCCGCCGCCGGCGTTGGCGATCTGCATCAGCGATCCGCGGTCGAGGGCCGCGCGAATCGGCGGCTCGCGCGGTGACGTGTCGTTCGGCTTGCGCTCGGGCTCCGGAATGAACGCGCCGACGGTCGTGCCGACGCCGACGACGTAGACGGGGACGTCGTTGGTGCGGGCGTTCTTCAGCGCGCGCGCCACCTCGCCGCTCCACGCCTGCCCGTCGGTGACGAGCACGAACGCCTTGGCGTTCGGCGACTTCCCGTACAGCTCGGTGTCCTTCTCAATCAGCCGCATGCCCCAGGCGATGCCGAGCTCGATGTTCGTGTCCCAGGTCGTATCGTCCTCGAGGCGGAACGGCGGTTCCTGTGCGAGGTGATCGAGGAAGAAGAAGAAGGTGTTGGGATCCTTGGTGAGCCGGACCTGCGGCGCCGCGATGTGCGCGAACAGCGCCATCGCCATGCGGTCGTCCTTCCACGCCAGCGACTCGCCGAGCACGCGCAGGAACCGCATCGATCGCTGCCACCGGTTCCCTGGCACGTCCTGCGTGCGCATCGAGGCCGACCCGTCCTGCAAGACGACGAGATCGACGCCGGCCGTGCGAACGAGAGCCGCGGCGGCCGTGGGGCGCGACAGCGCGAGGATCGTGCACGCGCTCGCGAAGATCAGGCACAGCCAGAACACGAGATTGCCAAAAACTGGAAATCGCTCGCGCACCGGCAGCCGGCGGTGCTGCCGGAAGCGCCGCGAGTCGCGCCGCCGCGCGCTGAGCTGCCAGCACCAGCCGATGAACAACACCCCGGGCGCGATCAGCAGCCACAGGTACTCCGGAGTGGCGAAGCGGACGGTATCGAGGTTTATTCCTAGCATGGCTGATGGCTAATCGCTGATGGCAAATGACGGATTGGCCGATGGTCCCACCATTGGTCCATAGCCATTAGCCCTAAGCCCTTAGCCCTTTCTGATTTTCTGTCCGCCTTTGCCCGCGTCGGGTGCATCCTTGCGTTCTTCACCGCGCTTGGGGATGACGATCTTGAACTGGTTCATGTCGACCGCAGCTGGCGGCGCGCCCGGGCGGCCATGGAGCGTCGGTCCAGCCGGCAGGTCGCTATCGTCGGCCTTCGCGGCTGGTTTCGCCGCGGTCTTGGCAGGCGCCCCGGGCCGCGATTTCGCGAGCATGTCGCGCGTCCGGATCGCGTACTCGTAATTGAACGCCGCATCCATCGCGCGTCCGTCGCACGCGCGATCGCCGGCGCCGCACGCGGGCGCCTTCAGCACTTCCGCGTAGCTCTTGACGACGGTGTCGAGACGGCGGGCGGCGTCGAGGCGATCGCCGGCAGTCTGGCTCGCGCGGAACGCAGCGTTGGCGTTCAACAGGAGAATCGCCGGGTCCGTTTCCGTGATGACGCCGTTGGCGTCGTGCTGCGGGGCGATGGCGGCGTAGTCGGTCCGCCAGTATCCGGCCGAGGCGCGCGCGCCGCGCGCATCGGTCTCCGCCGCCTTGCCGAGCATGGGGACGCGGCGCTCGAGGCCGAGCGTCTGCTCGACTTCGCTCCCTTCCTCCTGCGCGTCGGCATAGTGCAGCATCGCCAGCTGCTTGTGCACGTCTGCCAGCTGTGTTTCGGTCCGTCCGGCGATCCACAGCGCGCTGCCGCCAATTGCCAGTACGACCGCCACGACGAAGGGACCCAGCGCTGATTTCATCGTCAATCCTCGTTCATTGCAGGCCTAAAGGCCTGCATTACTTACCTTGCGGAAATACGTTGCAGGCCTCAAGGCCTGCACTACAGTCATGGAAACTTCCTGAAATACGGCACGGTCAGCTGCAGCGTGAGCGCGACCATCCAGAAGCTCGCCGCCAGGAATGCGTATCCGGCGAACTTGGGCTGCTGGCTGCTGTAGCGCTTCACGTCGACGCGTCCCGCCGATCGCGTATCGATGTCCTTGATCGCGTTGAGCACCGCCTGCTCGTCGCCGGCGGGGTAGAACTTGCCGCCGGTCGCCTCGACCGCCGGCTTCCAGATGTCGTCGGGCAGCACCGCGCCAAGCCCTTTGTTGTAGCTCGTGCGAATCATGTAGACCGGAATCTTCGTCTGCTTGGCGCCTTCCAGAATTTCGTTCACGTTCTTGCCGTGGATCGTGACCTGCGTGTCCTGGCCGTCGGTGAAGAGCAGCATCAGGTTGCCCGCGGCGTCGAGGAAGTCGAACGCCTTGAACAGGCCGACGCTCTGCTCGATCGCGAGACCGATCGTCGTCCCCTGATCCGGGAATTTCATGAACTCGGTCCAGTCGCCAATCAGATTCAGGCTCAGGAGGATGTTGTCGTAGTCGCTCGTGAAGGGCGTGACGACATAGGCTTCGTCGCCGAACTCGATGAGCCCGATCAGATCGTGGTACTTGCCGCTCATGCGCTGGCGGATGAACGTCTCGGCGGCGGCGACCGTCGTGAAGAACGTCGCCTCGTTCGGCGCCTTGGCGTTGAGGTGCGCGGCGGGAAACCGCGCCATCATGCTCGACGAGGCGTCGATCATGAGCGCGATGCGGCGCCCGGGAAAGCTGACCTGCTCGTGCGTCAGCGATGAATACGGATCCGCGAACGCGAGCACGAAGAACGGCAATCCCGCCAGGAACAGAATCAGGGCGCCGTGGCGGACGATCGATGTCCAGGAGCCGCCGCTCCAATCGAGCACCGCCGGCAGCGCGACCTGCGTGCGGCCGGCCTTGTTGCGCGTGAGGGCGCGGCCGACCAGCACGGCCAGCGCCAGTCCCACGAGCACGACCATCGCGATGATCGAGTCGTCGCGATGCGTGAACAGCAGGTCGGCGGTTCGCGCGTTGCGCCACTCGAAGATCACGTCCCGGACGACCGCCGGGAGCTGGGTTATCGGGACCACACCCGCGATTCCAGCGGTGTGAGCGCGCGCCGTGCTGCCCACCGCTTCATGATCCAGAGCTGCTGGATCTTCATCTTGCGCGTGACCTGCTTGGCCGTCGCCAGACCTTCGTCGAGAGCGTTGTCGTTGAGTTTGCCCTCGCGGTTGAAGGTCGCGGCCGTGAACGCGGCGATCGCCGTCGATATCGATTCGAGGAGCGCGATGACCGCCGGCGTCTGGCCGGGGCGTGCGATGTGGCGCGCGACGGTCTGCGGCGTCACCGCGCCCGACACTGCGATCCGCTTCCCGCGCGGCCAGCCGGCTTTCAGCACCAGACGACCCGGCTCCGCGGTCTCAGTGCCGTCGACGAGCAGGCGGCTGGCGGGCATCTGGCTGACCGGTCGGCCGATGGCGTAGGTGGCGGC
>DASSGK010000450.1:0-8245 GCA_035693505.1 Vicinamibacterales bacterium | reverse complement strand
CCTGACCTACCTGACCCACGTGACCTACCAGACTTACCGAGCCCGCTCCGGTAACGCGAAGACGTAGAGCGCATTGCCGGTGCCGGGCATCTTTACTTCCGGAATGATCGTGCGCGGGACGACGCGCGGGCTGCCGCCGCCGGTGGCGCCGGTCGTCACGGCGACGTACTGACGGCCGCCTGCCGTAAACGTGACCGGATAACCCATGACGGTCGTGCTGAGGCGCGTCTGCCACAGCGTTTCACCGGTTTTCACGTCGAACGCGCGGAACGTCCGATCGAGATCGCCGACGAAGCCCACGCCGCTGTCGGTCGTGATGACGCCGGTCAGGTATGGCGACCGCTGATCGCGCGTCCACAGCTCCTTCATCGTCTTCACGTCGAAGGCGGCGAGCTTGCCCACGTTGCCCTCGGTGCCTGGCATCTCAAAGAACCGGCGATCCGCGCCAGTGCCGCCGGATCCATTGGTCGGCTCGATCTTGCGTCCCGACATCGCCATGCACGACTGGCTCAGCGGAATGATCAGGGTGCCGCTCGACGGGACATAACTCATCGACTGCCAGTTGTGGCCGCCCTCTGTGCTCGGGCACGAATCGACCCATTGACCGGTCTGCTGCTCGAGGATGTCGCCGCGGTAGGTGGGCGCGCCGGTCTTCGGGTCGATCGACTCGAAGACGTTCTGGAAGATCGTTTCCTTGTAGCCGAGGAACTGGCCGTTGCGGCGATCGAGCTTCCACAGGATTCCCGGCTTGCCGATGGTGAAGACGACTTTCTGATCGCCGATGTCGACGAGCACGCGTTCGAAAACTTCGTCGAGGTCGAGCGATTCACCGGGTGCGTGCTGGTAGTGCCACGCCAGCGTTCCGTCCTTCGGCTTCAGGGCGACCGTGGAGCTCGTGTAGAGCACGTTGTCGAAGTTCGACGTGCCGCGGCTCGCGCGCATCCACGGCTTCGCCTGCGCGACACCCCAGTACGTGATGTCGAGATCCGGATTGTAGCTGCCCGCGATCCAGGTCTCCCCTCCGATTCGGAGATTGTCGGCAAGCTTGCCCCAGGTTTCCGCGCCCTGCTCGGTGCCTCGCCGGACGGTGTTGAATCGCCACAGCTGCTTGCCGGTTGCGGCGTCGTAGCCGCTGATCCAGCAGCCGTCGTTGCCGTAGCGATCGCAGCCGACAAGGCCGTTGACGACGACGCCCTTCATCACCATCGGTCCGGCGGTGTTGGCGTAGCCTTTCGCGCGATCCGCGATCATCGTGTCCCAGATCTTCGCGCCGGTACGAGCGTCGAGCGCGACCAGCCGGGCGTCGGTCGTCGCGACGAATACCTTGTCCTGATAGATCGCCATGTTGCGCATGGCGGCCTGGCCGATCAGCGCGTTCGGGCCGACGTGGTTCTCCCAGATCAGATCGCCCGTGCGTGCGTCGATGGCCTGCACGATGTTCTGGATGTTCACGATGTAGAGCACGCCGTTGTGAATCAGCGGCGAGGGCTCGTTGCCCTGGCCCTCGCTCATGCCCCAGCTCCACACGAGCTGCAGCTCCTTCGCATTCGACGGCGTGATCTGCGTCAGCGGGCTGTGGCTCCATCCCTGATAATTTCGCCGCGCCATCAGCCAGTCGCCTGGATCCTGATTGCGCAGCATCTCTTCGGTCACCGGCGTGTAGTTCTTCACCGTCCCTGCGACGGTGACGCCCAGCGGTCCGGCATTGGCCGGAGCTCCGCCGCGTCCGCCGCCCGGTCCCTGGCCGGCAGCGGGTGTGCCTTGCCGTCCTCCGGCTGCGCCGCGCCCGGCGGAGGCGGCTGGCGCTGCGGCTGCGGATGTCGCGGTCGCGCCGGCGGCGACGTTGCCGATCGCCGCGGCGGTTGCCGGCGTCATCGGCGTGGCCCCGGGTTGCGCGCCGTTCGCCTGAAGGATGTATGCGGTCACCGAGAGGAATTGCGCTTCCGACAGGCTCTCACCGGTTGGCGGCATCGTCGACTGGATGAACTCGAACAGATCTTTCGTCGACCTGTTGCGCCACGTGTTCATGAAATTGTTGCCGGCCAGCTGCGGCGCCTCGTTTCGTCCGGCGAGGTCCGCCATGTGACAGCTCGCGCAGCTCGCCGCGTACACCGAGCTTCCCGCGGTGGCCTGCTGTGCAGTGAAGACCGCTCCGGCCGGCTGCTGCTGTCCCCCTCGACCCGGCTCGGGGCCGGCGGCCACGAGCGCGATTCCGAGCGGCACGGCGGCGAAGATTGCGGCCCACGTCAATGCCGAACGCCTCATCGCCGGTTCTCCTGCGGAAGGAGCCAGCCCCACAGGTTGCCGTCGGGCGCCTTCTCGCTGTGCAACTGCACGTACAGCCGCCCCTTCTCGAGATCGGCGATCTGGAGCGCGTTCAGATCGAATGAACCGCTGAGCGTGCCGGCCGAGGCGTCGGTTTTGGCGACCGTCAGATCCAGCACGTTCGGCCCGCGTACGCCTCGCACGGGGCTCTTGTGAATCTGCGCGATCGTGGCCGCTGACTTGAGGCCGTCGAATGTGCCCGTCACGGCGAGCCTGGCGCCCGTCAACACGGCCGTCACGGATCCAGAGCCTGCAACCGTTGCCTGCATCGATACGTCGATGGGAACGGGAGACAGGCGTGCCTTGTATGTTTTCGCCTGCTGAGCGTCCGGCGAATCAGCGCCGGCCAGCAGGAAGACTGTCAACAAACACCACTTCGCATGTCGCATCGCGGCCGCTCCTGGCTTGGGACGCGGCAATCATATATGCGAGTGGCTGTGCTGGACGATCAGGATTCCGGGGACGCGAGGTGCGGAAGCTCGGTCTCCGGCGAATGCACCTCGTATGAACCATCGCCGCAGTCCGGGGAATATTCGGCCACCGCGCTCCACACTTCGTTACCGTAGGCGTCCACGACGCCGCTTTCCTCGTCGAGGTCGTCCGAGCTGCAAGCGATTGGAAGGGGCGATAGTGAAGAGATTACAGGCGGTGTCAGGAAGGAGCCGGCCGCGAATGCAGGCGCCGCAACGGCGACGAGAACGAGCATTAGATGCCTCACCTCAACTGCCTCCGCTGCTATGGGTTGCAACCGCAATGCCGCGTGAGTTTCAAACCGTGCAGCCCAGCGCATCCATGGCGCACCTGTTGCAGCGTTTCTGGACATGGACGTGAGGTTGGCGGCGCGGATGGATGAGCTGAGGCGCCACTGGGAAACGGTGCGTAAGGATCACCCGCGGCTCGTACTCGGCGTGGCCGCTTCGCTTCTTCTGATCGCCGTCGTGACCACGGTCAGCGGCGTCTGGTTCCTCGCGGGGCTTCGCAACGGTCTCCCCGACCAGGCCGCGATGCGCCGCATCGGTGAAATGGATCAGGCGACGGCCGTGTTCGACCAGAACGACCGGCTCGCGTTCACCATTTTCAAAGAACAACGGATCGATGTACCGCTGTCTCAGGTCTCGCCGAACCTGACCAAGGCGATCACCGCCATCGAGGATCAGCGGTTCTTCGAGCATCGCGGTTTCGATCTCGTTCGCATCGCGTCGGCGGCGCTCGCCAACGTGCGGCATAACCGCCGCGCGCAAGGCGGCAGCACCATCACCCAGCAGCTCGCGCGTCAGAGCTTCCTGACACCCAACAAGTCGTACCGCCGCAAGCTGCAGGAGTTGATCCTCGCCGCGCGCCTGGAGCGGCTCTACACGAAGCAGCAGATTCTCGAGCTCTATTTCAACAAGGTGTATTTCGGCGACGGTCTCTACGGCGTCGAAGCCGCGTCACGCGGCTTCTTCGGCAAGCACGCGTCGGACGTGACGGTCGCGGAGGCGGCGCTGCTGGCGGGGCTCGTGAAATCGCCATCGAGTTACGCGCCAACCGTCAGCGTCGAGCGCGCCGTTGCCCGCCGCAACACCGTGCTGCAGGCGATGCTGGATACGGGCGCGATCGACCGGGCGACCTTTCAGTCCGCGCGCGCCAGCAAACCTGCGCTGCACGACTCGCTGCGCGAAGAGGAGCCGCACGGCCAGTACTTCAAGGAACAGGTGCGCCAGGAGCTCGTGAACCGCTTCGGCTGGCAGCGCGTGTACCAGGGCGGACTCCGCGTGTTCTCCACGATCGACATGCCGATGCAGCTCGCCGCGGAAAAGTCGATCGCCGATCAAATCAAGTCGATCGAAGGGCGCCGTACGGCGTGGCAGGCCCGCCGCGCGGCTGCGCGCGACAAGGCCGGAAAGCCGGCAGCGCCGCCGGATTCGACGGACGTGCTGCAAGCCGCGCTGATCGCGCTCGAACCGGATACCGGTCAGGTGCGCGCGATGGTCGGCGGGCGTGATTTCGACACCAGCCACTTCAACCGCGCCGTGCAGGCGCACAGGCAGGCGGGCTCGTCGTTCAAGCCGTTCGTCTATGCAACAGCGCTCGAAGCCGGCTTCACGCCGGCGACCGTGCTCGACCATCTCGACGATCCGATCGCGACGCCTCAAGGCGCATGGACGCCCGAGGACGAACACTCGTCCTCTCCAACGATGAGCCTTCGAACGGGCCTGCGCACGTCGAGCAATCGTGCGGCCGTCCGGTTGTTGCAGGAAGTCGGAATCCCGCGAACGGTGCAGTACGCGAAGACCATGGGCGTGGGCGACGTGCCGAGCGTGCCGTCGCTGGCGTTGGGATCCGGCGAGGTCACGCTCCAGCAGATGACGGCCGCGTATGCGGCGTTCGCGAACCACGGGCTGGTTCCCGAAGCGCGATTGATTCGGCGCGTGGAAGATCTGAACGGCAGCGTGCTGTATCAATCGCAGGAAACGTCCATTCGCGCCATCAGCGACACGACCGCGTTCCTCATGTCGACGATGCTGGCCGATGTGATCAACGCGGGCACCGGCAGCCGCGCTCGCGCGTTGGGCTTCACGCTGCCGGCGGCAGGGAAGACCGGCACCACGAACGACTTCAACGATGCCTGGTTCATCGGCTACACGCCGAAGCTGGTGACCGGCGTGTGGGTTGGTTTCGACCAGCCGCGAACGATTCTGCCCAATGGCTTCGCTGCCGATGTCGCCGTTCCGGCGTGGGCGACGTTCATGAAGAGCGCGACCAGCCACGACAAGCCTGAGTGGCTGACCCCGCCCGCCGGCATCACGAGCGCGAGAGTCTGCCGGCTGTCGGGCCTGCTCGCGACGGAGGGCTGCGAACAAGTCGACGTGATCGGCACGACCGGCAAACGCGAACGGTATTCGATGGTCTACACCGAGTACTTCGCGAAAGGGACCGAGCCGCGCGGCTTCTGCGATCTCCACCCGACCCACGGCATCATGACGAAGCTCGCCGGCCTGTTCGGCAGCGACGAGGGGCCCGCGCCTCCCCACGTCGAGGACACGGGCATTGCGCCGCCGGCTCCGACCGCGACCTCAGGCGCCGCTGCGACGGCGTCCGAACCGCCGCCCGCGCCGGCGCAGAAGAAGAAGCGCGGTTTCTGGTCGCGCTTGTTCGGCCGGGATCACGAGGCCGAACACTCCGACACGCAAGCTCCGCCGAAGAACGACGCGCAGCCTCCGACGAAGAAAAAGGGCGGCTAGCGCGTGATAGCATCCGACGATGCCCTTCAGGGACGTCGTCGGTCACCACCGGCTGATTGACCTGCTCGCACGGTCCGTGGGCGGCAGCACGCTTCCCCCGAGCCTTCTGTTTGCTGGCCCGGCAGGCGTGGGCAAGCAGCTGACGGCGATAGCCGTCGCTCAAGCCCTCAACTGCACGGATGGCTCGCGCTTCACCGTTCGCGATGCCGGCCCTGATTCGTGCGGGGTGTGCGCTGCCTGCACCCGCATTGCCCGCGGCGTGCATCCCGACGTGCTGGTCGTATCCCCGAACGAAAACGGCAATATCAAGATCGAGCCGATCCGCGACGCCATCGATCGCGCGCAGTACCGGCCGTTCGAAGGCCGCCGGCGGGTCGTCATCATCGACGATGCCGACGCCCTCATTACGCCGGCTCAGAACGCGCTGCTCAAGACGCTCGAGGAGCCGGCGCCTTCTTCGATCTTCATCCTCGTGACGGCACGGCCGGACATGCTCCTGCCGACAGTGCTCTCGCGGTGTCCGCAGCTCCGATTCCGGCCGCTGCCGGTCGAGGACATCGTGACCGCGCTCATGGCGCGCGGACGCAGCGAGGCCGAGGCTCGCGCCGTGGCCGCGACGGCGGACGGCAGTCTCGGTCATGCGCTCCAGACGCGCGCCGGGGATCTGGTCGAGTCGCGTGAGCTGGCGCATAGCGTGCTGGTTCAGGCCGCCTCCGAACGCGATCCTTCCAGGCGGATCGAAGCCGCGCAGAATCTTTTGACAAAGCCGTCGGGCGGCGTCACCGAACGGCAGCAACTGGCGACGCACCTGCGTGCCATGGCCGTGCTCCTGCGCGACGTCGAAGTGCTTGCGACCGGCGCCGACGATAGGGCACTCGTCAACGCCGATGTGCGCCCGGCGCTGGAGCGCCTGACCAACGCCTACCAGGGAACGCGCGGCACCCGCGCGTTCGCCGCGATCGATCGCGCGTTGTTCGCCCTGGAACGAAACGCCGGCGTCAAGCTGGTCGCGGACTGGCTGGTATTGCAGCTGTGAGGCCAGCGCCGCGCGGTCCGCTCGTCGCCGTGAAGCTGACGCCCGTCGGACGTGCGCAGAGTTACGTCTTCGGCGAGAACTCCGGAAGTGCGGTTCCGCGACCCGGCGATCGCGTCGTGGTGCAAACCGAAGCGGGGCCGGCGGTCGGGACCGTGACGCACGCGATTCCGCAGCTCGACGCGAAGCGCCGTCCAGCGGACGATTCGACGCAGCGCGTGGTGCGCGTGGCGACCAAAGAGGACATCGTCGCGCGGTTGCAGCACCAGCATCGCGAGCAGGAGGCGTATCGCATCGCGCTGCTGAGGATCCGCGAGCGCGGCCTCGGGATGAAGCTGGCTCGCGTCGAACAGGCGTTCGACGGCTCCAAGCTGGTGTTCTATTTCACCGCGGACGGCCGCGTCGATTTCCGAGAACTGGTGCGCGAGCTGGCGGCGGAATTCCGGACGCGTATCGAGATGCGGCAGATCGGCGTGCGCGACGAAGCCAAGATGTATGGCGGCTACGGGACGTGCGGCCGACCACTGTGCTGCACGACGTTCCTGCAGACGTTCGAACCCGTCTCGATCAAGATGGCGAAGCTGCAGGATTTGAGCCTCAATCCCTCGAAGCTGTCGGGACTCTGCGGACGCTTGAAATGCTGCCTCCGGTACGAGCTGCCGAATGCCAAGGGCGTGCAGCACGGCGGCTGCGGCAGCGAGGGAGGCTGCGACAACCCGTCCGGATGCGGATCCGGCGGTTGCGCTTCCGGCGCCTGCGGGTCGGGAAGCTGCGGATCCTGCGGTTCGTAATCTGAACGCCGAAACCTGAAATCTGAAATCTCCGTGAAACCCCGTGTCGCTATTACCGTCGGCGATCCCGCAGGCATCGGTCCTGAAGTGGCTGCGCGCGCGGCCGCCGATCCTCGCGTTCTCGCCGCCTGTGAACCGGTTCTCTACGCTCCACCAGCCGGCTCGCGGTATGCGCCCGGAGTACTCGACGCGGCCGCCGGACGAGCGGCATACGACGTCATCGTGCGGGCTGTCGCCGACGCACAGCTGGGAACGGTGCAGGCGATCGCCACCGCACCGGTCAACAAGGAAGCGTTCCGGCTGGCAGGGTTGGAGTGGAGCGGCCACACCGACCTCCTGGCGCACCTGACCGGCTCGCGTCACGTCGCGATGATGTTTTATTCCGACGTGCTTCGGGTCGTCCTGGCGACGGTGCACATCGCGCTGGCCGAGGTCCCGCGCGCGCTGACGCAGGCGTCGCTCGAGGCGACCATCACGCTGACGGCCCGCGAGCTGCCGAAGTTCGGCGTCGCGCGGCCACGGATTGCCGTCGCCGGGCTCAATCCGCATGCAGGCGAGCACGGGTTGTTCGGCCGGGAGGAGGAGACCGCGATTGTCCCGGCGATTGACGCGTGTCGTTCGAGGGGGATCGAAGTATCCGGACCGTATCCGGGAGACACCGTCTTCGTGCGCGCCAAACGCGGCGATTTCGACGTCGTCATCGCTTGCTATCACGATCAGGGGCTGATCCCTGTCAAACTGGTTGCCTTCGGGCAGGCGGTGAACGTCACGCTGGGGCTCCCGATCATCAGGACGTCGGTCGATCACGGCACCGCATTCGACATCGCGGGCAAGGGCGTGGCGGATCCGGAGAGCATGATTGCCGCGGTCCT